>JAKSJK010000045.1 GCA_024398095.1 Bacteroidales bacterium | reverse complement strand
TACTACGAGTCAAAGTCCCAGCATGAGGTGACCAAGGCCATCATCGAGGACTATACAGCACCTGCCGAGGTTGATCCTTCAACCATCCAGCAGATCACCTGCCAGGAATTCATCACCAAGGCAGACCCTAACACCGACTACCGTCTCGTGGGTAAGGTTGCCAGCTCAGTGAACGCTTCATACTGCAGCTTCGATCTCAACGACGGCACCGCGACCGTTGTCGTTTGGACCGTGAACAACAAGGATGAGTGGAAAGACGTGGTTAAGCAGAACGGTACCGTAACCGTACGCGGAAAGTACATGCGCTACGAGAAGGACGGCGCAGTAAAGCACGAGATGGTAGACGCCTACATCGAGAAATTCGAGGAGGCTGCCCCAGCTGAGAAGATCAAGGCTTCAGGCCTCGTTATGGCTGTTTCCAAAGCCGGCTTTATCTTCCAGGAGACCAGCGGCCAGCACAGATATGCCTTCGATGACAAGACCGCATGCACCGTCAAGGTCGGCGATATGGTCGAGGTCGAGGGTGATGACAGCATGTACGGCCAGACTCCAGAGATCAGCTCGTACACTGTGACCGTGAAGTCTTCCGGCAACGCTGTGACCTATCCTGCAGCTGCAGATGTCAACGGTGCTGCTCTCGACAGCTACACCGGCGCTATCTTCTCTTATGTGAAGTTCAGCGGCAAGCTTGCAATCAGCGGCAACTACAATAACGTGACCGTAACCGGTGCAACCAAGGTCGGAAGCCTTGCAAATGCAACCGTAGACGCTGCTCTCAACGGCAAGATCGTTGACTGCGAGGGTTACTACATCGGCCTCACCGGCTCAGACAAGTACTTCAACATCGTACTCACCAAGATCGCTCTCAGCGCTGACCAGACCGGCGCAGACGAGGGTGGCAGCACCGGCGGCGGAAGCGAAGGTGGCAGCACCGGCGACGCATCCCTCACTCCTGGTGAGAATGAGGTCCTCCACGTGCTTACCAACGCGGAAATCCTTGCTCAGCTTGCTAAGTCAACCTCTGCAACCTATACTGATGTTACAGTCCCTAGCGCAGGTGGCAACTGGGTCGGAAACATCTACAACGATGCAAAGAACACCTTCCTCCAGTTCCGCAACAACAACGCTTCCTACCTCACTTCTCCTACCTATGCGACGGACGTGAAGAGGATCGTGATTGTTGCTTCCGAGTCCAAGTTCAAGCAGTCTACCAAGAAGGACCTCCGTGTATGCGCCGTTCCTGTAGTCGATCCTAAGACCCTTCCTACCGGAAAGGGTTCAGATGGCAAGAACATCAACTATGGCGATGCTCAGATGGCAGGAGCTTATGGTACCGTTGTAGTTTCTACACAGGGCGGTGCCCAGACTCTCGGAATGGATGTTACAACCTCGATCAAGCAGTTCTCTCTGCTGACCATCGACGGTGCTATGTACCTCGACGCAATCTACGTATTCTGTGCGAAGTAGAAATCTCATACTCAGTATTATAGTTCTTCTCCTGACAGTTGCCTGCCAGGAGAAGGCTGTTACTGATAACAACGGTATTTCGATCAAGACTACTGAGGCGGACAATACTGCTTCCAGCCAGTGGCTCAAGGTGGTTGCCGACGGCGACTGGGAACTTGTGCTCCACTCTGATGACTGCGATCTCACCGCTGACGATGCGTGGGTCTGGCTCAAGCAGTACAGCGGCCACGGCAGCGCAAGCGTACTTCTGAGCTGGGAAGCCAACAAGGCGGATCAGTCCAGGGCTTGCACCATCACGCTTGCAACCGCCGGCAAGGAGTACACCTGCTATTTCGTGCAGCGGGGTAACATTTCATCTTCCCAGGTCTCAACCTCCTCATTCACTTCCGACCCTGTGGCGAAATGGATGGAACTGCCTGTTGTCGGCATTGACAGCAAGCATTTCTACGTAACCCACGACATGACCGTCAGCGGCAAGACCGTCAGGAACTACTCCTTTCTGCTGGACATCGACGCCAAGGTCTCCAATTGGGTTGCCTATCCTCTCAACAAGGGCCTCATCGGCAGCGGCAGCCGTCATTTCAGCGGCACTTCATTCTGGGCCGACACCATGGATCCGAAGGTGCCCCGCGAATACCAGGCCCTTACGGAGAACCCGTTCAGAGGTCTCTGGGGCATAAACCGAGGCCATCAGATACCATCGGCGGACCGCCTCTCCGACAAGGCTAATTTCCAAACCTTCTACGGCACCAACATGACTCCGCAGGACGGACCGTTCAATTCATATGCCTGGGCTGATCTGGAGGGCAAGGTGCGTTCATGGGCAAATTCTTTTGACACCCTCTACGTGGTGACCGGAGCCGACATCCGCGGCGTTAAGGAATATGCTTCTGACGACGCCGGAAAGAAGATTGCAAAGCCGGTGGGCTATTACAAGGCTCTGCTAGGCTACCGCAGGAACGGAACTTTCGGTATTACGGCTACAACGGGAGGCTACACCGCCATAGGCTTCTACTTTGAGAACGAAGACTATAGCGGAGCCATAATGGACGCTTCCATGACCATATCGCAGCTGGAAAAGAAGATGGGCATCGATTTCTTCGTGAACCTGCCGAAGGCTACCGCCAAGGCTGATTACGTGGAAAGCACCCGCGACAGCTGGTGGAAATAAAAATCATTGAGATTATGAAAAGAATCATCTGTCTTGCAGCGGCCCTGTTGCTGCTCTCGACCGGTTGCTTCGCCCAGAAAAAGGGCGGTAGCCGCAACTACATAGTGGGATTCTACAACCTCGAGAACCTCTTTGACATCTACAACGATCCGGCAAAGAATGACGAGGAGTACCTTCCTGACGGCGCCAACAAGTGGACTCAGGAAAAGTACGAAAAGAAGCTCCACAACATGGCTCAGGTAATCGCCGCCATGGCAAAGGACAACGGCCGTTACCACACCATCCTCGGTGTGAGCGAGGTTGAGAACCGCCTGGTGCTCGAGGATCTCGTGGCCGACCCTCAGATTGCCGACGCGAACTACCAGATCGTACACTACGATGGGCCTGACCGCCGCGGTGTGGATTGCGCCTTCCTTTACAAGCCGGAGCAATTCACCCTCCTCGAAAGTGAGTCGATTCCGTTCACTTTCAAGGATACCGAGGTGAAGATTACCCTCACTCAGGAAGAGCAGGACTACTTCCGCACCCGTGACATCCTCATGATCCACGGCCTGATCGACGGCGAACATTTCGCCTTCTATTGCATGCACCTGCCTTCCCGTATCGGTGGAAAGGGTGGTGACCTGCGCTCTCGTGGAGCCGAAATCTGCTACAAGCACTCCCAGGAGATGATGAAGAAGTATCCTGGCATCAAGATCGCTGCAATGGGCGATATGAACGATGATCCGTTCGACGACTCGATGGCAAAGTGGCTTCACGGCCGCGAGAGGCTTGAAGACGTGGGCGAGGCTGACTTTTTCAACCCGTTCCTGGTTATGATCAAGGACGGCTTCGGCTCGCTTTGCTACCAGTTCCAGTGGAGCATCTACGACCAGGTGCTTGTGAACAGCACTCTTGCCCATGCTCCTCAGGGCGGCCTCAAGATCATGCCCATCATCAAGGGCAAGTACTATGGCCGCATCTTCAAAAAGCCGTTCATGACCCAGAAGAAGGGTCAGTACAAGGGACAGCCATTCAGAACTTTCTCCAACGGAGCGTTCATAAACGGCTATTCCGACCACTATCCTTCCTATATATTAATAAGCAAGTAAGATTATGCTCAAGAAAATTATTGCGGTACTTTGCAGCCTGTGCCTCTGCGCGACGATGTTCGCCCAGGGATTCACCGGTGGCGTAAAGGGTACCGTCGTGAACCGTGCCGGACGTGTACCGGTGCCACAGGCCGAGCTGCAGCTTTCGCAGAACGGCGAGGTGGTGGCAAGTGCACGCTCCGCAGCCGACGGAAGTTTCTCCATCGGCAACCTGGACAACGGCAGGTACGATCTTCAGGTGACTGCTGTCGGATTCCTCCCGATTACCGTCAATGTGACTGTAGACGGAGGCTTCGTCAAGGATCTCATCTTCGTGTCCCTCACAGCCTCACAGGTGGTGGAGGATGTGGACGATTCTTCCTTCGCTGAGTTCGATATGGATGACTCCGGCTACACCGACACTCCGACCATCCTCTTCGGTCAGTCCGACCCGTATACCAATCTCGCAGGCTATGGCTTCAGCGCCATCCGCTTCAAGAATCGTGGCTACGACAGCGAGACCCAGGATGTGTATCTGAGCGGCATCAAGCTCAACGATGCTCTCTCCGGATATTCTCCATTCTCCCTCTGGAGCGGCCTTAACGAGGCAATGCGCAGCAAGGAGTCTACCATCGGCTCCGAGACCGCAGACTTCGGAGTTGGCGGCGTGAACGGCCAGACCAACATTCTCGGAACCCCTTCACAGGTGCGTCCGGGATGGCGCTTCAGCGTGCTGACCAACTCGGCGATGTACCGTCTCCGCCTCATGGGAACCTATGCTTCGGGCGAGCTTGACAACGGCTGGTCATATGCCTTCAATGTCAGCGCCCGCGTGGGTGGCAACGACTGGGTGGAAGGCGTATATTACCGTAACTTCGCCTACTATGCAGGCGTGGAGAAGAAGATCGGCGATGTGCACCGCATCAGTCTCGTGACCTTCGCGGCTCCAGGTCAGAGAGGCGCCCAGAACGCTTCTACCCAGGAAGTCTACGACCTTATGGGCGACAATATGTACAACAGCAACTGGGGCTACCAGAATGGCAAGGTGCGCAACTCCCGCGTACGCAAGACCTTCGAGCCTGTGACCGTGCTCAAGTACACTGCGACTCCGATGGAGAATCTCGAGGCTTCCGCAACTGTCCTCTGGAGGACCGGCATGAACGGCTACACCGCCCTCGACTGGTACGATGCAGCCGATCCGCGTCCGGACTACTACCGCAACCTCCCGAGCTACTTCTACCTTGAGGACGAGGACTACAACCGTGTGAATCAGGAGAAATACGACTTCGCCTACTATCAGTGGACTTCCCGCGGACATCAGTACGAGAACTACCAGCACCTCAACTGGGACAGGCTCTACAATGTCAACTACAACAACCCTGAGGGACGTTCAAAGTACGCCCTCGAGGAGCGCCATGTTGACCAGAACGACCTGAATTTCGCAGCCAATGTGAAGTGGCGCCAGAGCGATCTCTTCACCCTCACCGGCGGCCTCACCGCGCGTATCAACCGTACTGAGAACTACAAGAAGCTGGCAGACCTGCTCGGCGGACAGTACTACCTCAATATCGACTCCTTCGCAGAGCGTGATTTCGCATCCGACGAGGTGAAACTCCAGAATGACCTCGACTACTACGAGGCTCACGGCGAGGCCCAGAAGATCACCAAGGGTATGAAGTACGGCTACGACTACCTCGCACAGGTACGCAACGTGGGTGCATGGGCAAACGGCACCATCACCAAGGGCGGCCTCACAGTGAATGTGGCAGGTTCCCTCGGTTACGATTCCTTCTGGAGAGAAGGTCTCGTGAAGAAGGGTCTCTTCCCGGACAATTCCAAGGGCAAATCTGCTGTCAGCAGGTATCTCACCGGCTCGGCAAAGGCTTCCGTGGCCTATGTCATCAAGGGCGGCCACAGGGTTTCCGCCAATGCCGCCTTCCTCTCCGATGCTCCTACCTTCAACCAGAGCTTCGTGTCCGCGAGGACCCGCAACACCCTGGTGACCGAGGTAAATCCGGAGGCTGACAGGACCCGCAAGACCATGGCGTTCGATGTGAACTACCAGCTCAATGCCAGCTGGATGCAGCTCCGCGCCACCGCATACTACTCCAGGATCTTCGACCAGAACGACGTGATGAGCTTCTATGATGATTCGCAGAACTCATTTACCAACTTCGCCATGTCCGGCATCGCCGAGCGTCACATGGGCGTCGAACTCGGTGTAAAGGTGCCGCTTCCTGTCAAGGGACTTTCCGTTTCCGGAGTCTTCACCTGGGGTGACAACATCTACGTGAAGAACCGCGGCAAGGATCCATACATGGTCCAGACCATAGACAATAGCGCAGAGATCGTTCGTTCCGGTTATGTTCCATTCTGGGTAAGCCACAACGAGTACAAGAAGGAGATCGATGACATGGGTAATGTCTACTATTGGGACAATCCTGACGGTACCTTTATTGTAGACAAGAAAGTTAAGCACTATGTGCCTTCAAGCCCGCAGATTGCTGGCGAGATCGCACTTAACTACCGCACTAACTCCTACTGGTTCTTCGAACTGAACGCTCAGTTCTTCGCCAAGTCCTACCTTGACATGAACCCTCTCTACCGCACCGACTACGCGTGTGCAGGCGCAGACGGCATCCTTTCTCCTGCAGAGGAAGAATACATGGCTGCACAGGAGAGCCTCTTCACTATGAAGGACGGCAGCAATCCAGCATTCAACCACTTCCTGCTCAATGCGAGTGTGGGCAAGTCCTGGTACATCCAGCGTAAGTATAACTTCGGTTTCTCCCTCGAGGTCAAGAACATGACCAACAACACCTGGTTCAAGACCGGAGGCTACGAGCAGACCCGCCTCATCAGCAGTGTCGGCAAGGACCGTTACTATCGCTTCGACCCTAAGTACTTCTACATGCAGGGCGTGAACTATATGTTGAACCTCTATCTCAGATTCTAGGCAGTTATGAAAAAGATATTTGTTTATGCAGCGGCACTTGCAGTGCTCGCATCCTGTGGTCTGAAGGAGGAATTCGAGCCTGTCTTCACCGGAAAGTATCCTGCGCCGGCTCCTTACCAGGTGTATGATGATTCCGACTTCGGCAAGATCATGACCATCGCAGAACTGGCTGCCCAGTACAAGATAGGCGAACCTATGCTACTCGGCACCAAGGGTTCAGCTGTCATCAAGGGCACAGTCAGCACCACCGACCAGCCAGGCAACTTCTACAAGAGCTTCTACATCCAGGATGCCACCGGAGGCATCGAGATCAAGGCCGGCAAGAACGGTCTCTACAATGACTATCTCCCGGGCCAGACAGTCTATGTGGACTGCGAGGGACTCACCCTCGGCATGTATGGCTACAAGGACGGCTCTTACGGCGGAATGGGTATGGTACAGCTCGGTTTCAGCGACCCGTCCGGATCTTACGAGACTTCATATCTCGAGTCTCCGCTCCTGATCGACTCGCATCTTTTCCGCGGCGACCCGGGCAGCCTCAAGAAGGTAACCCCTTATGCGCTTTCCTCAGCCAGCGAACTCCCTGATGCAAAGACTGCCACCCAGGCGACCAACAAACTTATCGGCAGCCTCGTGACCCTCAAGGGACTTACCTACGGAAAAGAGGTGTTCTGCCTTCTGTACCTGGACTCCAAGAAGGACAAGTCAAGCCCGGAAAACCGCGTGTTCCTCTCATCCAGCAATAGTTCAGATGCTACTTGCGGGATCACCACCTGGGCGATGTCAAAAGATAGGATGACCAAGTACATTACGAAAGGAAATTGGGACGAGTGCAAGGTCGGCAGTGGCAGCACCTATCCAAAGGACGAGAATGACCAGTATATCACTCTCGGCTCTCTCAAGGGCGACGGTACCTATCCAACCGTCGAGAAGGCGGCTTACAGCGTGAGCCAGTACTTCAAGCTCGGCAGCACCGACATCCAGATCCGCACCAGCGGCTTCAGCAAGTTCGGTGACCTCGAAATCCCTAAGGATGTGCTTGACGGCACCAAGAAGATCAACTGCACCGGCGTGCTTACTCTCTACCAGGGCAGCTTCCAGGTGGTTGTGAATTCCCAGGCCGACTTCACCTACGAGGACGGAACTCCTCTTTACAAGTAAACACAAAGGTCCGGCTCCGGTCGGACCTTTATTATTTAAATAAGTATATGAAAAAGACCTTAATTACAATTCTTTCTCTTATGACCATGGCTGCATGCAATCAGAGCAACCCGTTCTTTGCGGAATGGGACACGCCATTTGGCATTCCCCCTTTCGATCAGATAAAGGAGTCCCACTACCTTCCTGCAGCGAAGGAGGGCATCAAGCAGCACGAGGCTGAGATCCAGGCCATCATCGACAATCCCGAGGCACCTGACTTCGAGAATACAATCGCGGCCCTCGACCGCAGCGGCGCCCTTCTGGGCAAGGTGTCCGGAGTGCTCTTCAATGTCAGCGAGAGCGACGCCACCCCGACCATCAACAAAATCGTGGAGAAGGCGATGCCGATGATTTCGGACCACAGCTCCTCGATCAATATGAACAAGGCTCTCTACGAGAGGGTGAAGGCTGTCTACGATGCGGACCAGAGCGCTCTTACCACTGAGCAGAAAATGCTTCTCAAGGACTGCTACGAGGGTTTTGAGAAGAACGGCATCGGCCTCGACGAGGCTTCCCAGAAGCGTCTCCGTGAGATCAACAGCGAGCTTTCCAGCCTCTCTCTGACCTTCGGCAACAACCTCCTTGCGGAGAGCAATGCCTACAAGGCAGAGATCGGATCCAGTGTTTCCAACTACTACGACGAGATGGCCACTGTGGCCGACCGCGATCTCCGCGAAAAGATGTTCCGCCTCTACTCTAACCGTGCCAACAACGGCAATGAAAACGACAACAAGGCGGTCCTTCTCCGCACCATGGAGCTTCGCATTGAGAAGGCCAAGATTCTTGGTTATGAGACTCCTGCAGCCCAGATTCTCAGTGATAAGATGGCCGGCAACGCGGAGACCGTGGACGCCTTCCTCTCCAATATCATGGAAGCAGCTATGGCCCGTGCAAAGGAAGAAGTTGCAGATATGCAGAAGGTCATGGACGAAGATATCGCAGCCGGTGTTCTGCCAGAGGGCACCACTATCCAGCCATGGGACTATATGTACTATGCTGAGCGTGTACGCCGCGCCCGCTACGCTCTCGACGAGTCTGAGGTCATGAAATATTTCAAGATGGAGAATGTACGTGCCGGCATCTTCGGTAATGCAACCCGTCTTTATGGCCTCCAGTTCGAGAAAATAGAGGACATCGCCCTCTTCAACCCTGTTGCCGAAGCCTTCAAGGTAAGCGATGCCGATGGCTCTCTTATCGGCGTGATCATCACCGACTACTTCTCTCGCGAAACCAAGCGTGCGGGTGCCTGGATGAACAATATTTCCGAGCAGTATGTCAGCGTGGACGGCGTGAATGTGCGTCCTGTGATCGTGAACATATGCAACTTCAACGCACCTACCGCCGACAAGCCGTCCCTCCTGACCATCGACCAGGTGGAGACCGCTTTCCACGAGTTCGGACACGCCCTCCACGGCCTGCTCAGCCAGTGCTGCTACAAGGGTACCAGCGGAACCAATGTTAAGCGCGACTTCGTGGAACTCCCGTCCCAGATCAACGAGAACTGGGCCTTCGAGAAGGATGTCCTCTCTACCTATGCCTTCCACTATGAGACTGGGGAAGTTATCCCTGACGAACTCGTAGCCAAGGTTCAGGCAGCTTCAAACTTCAATCAGGGCTTCACTACCGGCGAGCTCTGCGCTGCCAGCATCCTGGACATGAAGTGGCACGAGCTATCTTCTGTTGAAGGTGTTGAAGTTGAGGCCTTCGAGCAGAAGTGCTGCGAGGAAATGGGTCTCATCGGCGAGATTATCCCTCGTTACCGCAGCACCTACTTCAACCACATCTTCGGTGGTTCTGGCTATTCTGCAGGCTACTACAGCTACCTCTGGGCCGAGGTTCTCGACAAGGATGCCTTCGAGCTCTTCAAGCAGAAGGGTATTTTCGACAGCGAAACAGCGATGTCCTTCCGCCGCAATGTGCTTGAGAAGGGTGGCTCAGACGAGCCTATGACACTCTACCGCAACTTCCGTGGTGCCGACCCTGACGCATCGGCGCTCCTCCGCGCCCGTGGCCTGAAATAGGTCTTGTGCAAAAAAATGCTCCCAACAGTCATCTTTCGCGTGACTGTTGGGAGCTTTTTTGTTGCAACAGTCATCGCGGAGATGACTGTTGGAAAAGATTCTGATTAGAATGGGAGGTCGTCGTCGCCTTCGCCGAGGTCGATTGCTGCAGGGGCAGGAGCTGCTACAGGAGCAACAGGTGCCGCTGCGGGAGCTGTAGCTGGTGCAGGTGCTGCTGCAACAGGAGCAGCAACAGTTGCAGGTGCCTGGGCAACGCCGGGAACCGCAGCAATTGCGCGCTCGATCTTCCATGCGCGGATGTCGGTGTACCAACGTCCGTTGAATTCGCGGCTTGATGGGGTGAGGCTGATCTTCATCCTGTCACCCGGCTGATACTGGGCGAGATCGGCAACCTTCTCAGCACCCCAGACGTTGAGTACGAGCTGGGTAGGGTAGTTGCCGTCCTGGTACTGCACGATGAACTCCTGCTTTGACCAGGGACCGCGGCCGGATGTGCCGTTGATCACATCAAGCTTCTTAACGAGATTGCATTCAAGTTCCAATGCCATGGGGCTTTCCTCCTTGAATTATTCCTCGGTTTCCTCTACTGGAGCGACGAACTTCTTGACCTCGACAACCTTGATGTTGAATACGAGGGTCTTGTTAGGCTCCATGTTGTAAGCCTGCTTGCCGTAAGCGAGCTCGCTAGGGATGTAGAGCTCAACCTCTGAGCCTTCCTTTACAAGCTGGAGGCCCTCAACCCAACCCTGGATCACACCGCGGTAGCCACCGTGGAGCTCGAACTCGAATGGCTCAACAACCTCGCCATCCTTGCCCTCTTCGCGTGCGTCGAACTGCTCGCCATCGATGAAGGTACCCTTGTAGTAAACCTTGAGAGTGTCGTTCTCAGCAATCTCAGCGCCCTCACCCTCGGTGATGACCTTGTACTGGAGACCGCTCTCGGTTACGAGGACGCCAGCCTTCTTCTTGTTCTTCTCGAGGAACTTCTCGCCGTCGCGGAGGTTCTTCTCTGCAACATACTCGCTTCTCTTGCCGATGAAGCTGCTGAACACATCGTTCATTGCGTCGAGGCTGATCTTGAGCTGGTCGTTGAACTCAGGTGACTGAGGATTGCCCTTAGCCCTCATGAAGTCGCTCATACCCTTCTTGATCATAGCGTAGTTGAGGTCCTCGCCGAAGTTGTTCATCTTGATGAAATAACCGAAGTTAAGACCGATGAGGTAGCTGGTGGAATCGGTAAGACCCTTTGAAGGGAGAAGTTTGTTGATGTTTACAGGCTTTGCGTTCTCGACTGCTTCGAGAGCCTCAGCCTCCGGATCTGCAACGTTTGCCTTAGGTGCGCAAGCGAATGCCATTGATGCAGCTGCAAGTACTGCAAGGAATTTTACTGTTTTCATTTCGTTATTGGTTTGTTAATTCTATCATAAAGGTAGACGGCAAATATCGCAATTTTTTTGCTATCGGGAAAAACTTTCACTAAATTAGTGCTAATAATTGCATCTATACGATGGATAACGGACAGGATATACTTCATTCGAAGCTGAAAGAATTTTTCGGCTATGACTCTTTCAAGGGTGACCAGGAGGCCATAATCAGGCATCTCGTGGGCGGCGGAAATGCATTTGTGCTCATGCCTACGGGCGGCGGCAAATCTCTCTGCTACCAGCTGCCTGCCCTTGTGATGGAGGGCACGGCGATTGTCATTTCGCCTCTGATCGCCCTTATGAAGAACCAGGTGGATGCCATCAGGGGCTTCACCGATGTCGGCCAGGAGGGGATTGCGCACTTCTTGAATTCCTCCCTCAACAAGGCCCAGATACAGGAGGTCAAGGAGGACCTGCTCTCAGGTGTCACCAAACTGCTCTATGTCGCTCCGGAGTCCCTCACCAAGCAGGAAAACATCGATCTCCTCAGGGAGATAAAGATTTCTTTCTATGCTATCGACGAGGCACACTGCATTTCCGAATGGGGCCACGACTTCCGTCCGGAGTACAGGCGCATACGTCCGATAGTCGAAGAAATCGGCCCTGCGCCTCTGATTGCACTCACGGCCACCGCCACCCCAAAGGTACAGAGCGACATCCAGAAAAACCTCAAGATGCTGGACGCCAAGGTCTTCAAAGACTCCTTCAACCGCCCGAATCTCTATTACGAGGTGCGTGACAAGATCGATCCGAAGAAGGACATCGTCAAGTTCATACGCCAGCACCCGCGCAAGTCGGGCATCATCTATTGTCTCAGCCGCAAGAAGGTTGAAGAACTGGCCTCCTTCCTGAGTGTGAATGATGTAAGGGCTCTGCCGTATCACGCCGGTCTGCCTTCCGAAGTGCGCAGCGCCAACCAGGACCGCTTCCTCAATGAGGATGTAGACGTAATTGTGGCCACCATCGCATTCGGCATGGGTATCGACAAGCCTGATGTGCGTTTCGTGATTCACTATGACATACCGAAGAGCCTCGAAGGCTACTATCAGGAGACAGGACGTGCCGGACGCGACGGCAAAGAGGGCATATGCATCACTTACTACAGCGAAAAGGACATCCAGAAACTGGAGAAATTCATGCAGGGCAAGCCTGTTTCCGAGCAGGAGATCGGGCGCCAGCTGCTCAGCGAGGCTATGGGCTACGCCGAGATGAGCCAGTGCCGCCGGAAGATGCTCCTGAACTACTTCGGCGAGGACTATCCATACGATAACTGCGGCAACTGCGATAACTGCGTGCACCCGCGCAAGCGCTACGATGCCCACGAGGAAATGCGTCTGGTGGTGGAACTTATCCAGTCCCTTCCGGAGCACTTCAAGATAGAGCATCTGGCCGCCATACTCGCCGGTGTGGACAACGCCATCGTCAAGTCCTACAACCACGACAAGCTGCCTCTGTTCGGCATAGGCTCCGACAAACCTGTCAAATTCTGGTGCAGCGTGATCCATCAGGGAGTCGTTCTCCATCTGCTGGACAAGGACATAGAATCGTACGGACTCATATCAGTTACGGAAGAAGGCCTCAGGACTGTGGCGTCTAACCAGCCTCTCATGCTCGTGGAAGACCGTTCTTTCTCCAACAATGATGACGAGGACGACGACGATGATGCACCTCGCCAGGCTCCGGGTGAGGCGGGTGACCCTGTGCTCCTGGCCATGCTCAAGGACCTCCGCAAGGATCTTGCGCGCCGCAAGGGCCTCCAGCCTTGGATCATTTTCAACGATCCGTCCCTGGAAGACATGTCCATCCTCTATCCTTTCACCACCGAGGAACTTACCCGCTGTCAGGGTGTGGGTGAGGGCAAGGCCAAGAAGTACGGAGCCGACTTCCTCGCACTCATCAAGAAATATGTGGAAGAGAACGAGATCGAGAGGCCGG
This sequence comes from Bacteroidales bacterium, assembly GCA_024398095.1. Lineage (GTDB taxonomy): Bacteria > Bacteroidota > Bacteroidia > Bacteroidales > UBA932 > Cryptobacteroides. The sequence goes on along the minus strand of JAKSJK010000045.1, from coordinate 5,174 downwards.
AAGACATGGTAATCCGTTCCGTCCCGAGCAAGTCCGTCCACAAGGTGGAAATCATCCGCGCCATCGACCGCAAGCAGCCTCTGGAAGACATTGCAGCCGCCCAGGGCAAGGAACTGCTCGAACTGATAGATGAGATGGAGTCGATCGTATATTCAGGTACCAACCTCAATCTCAACTACGCTGTCAGCCAGATGATGGACGACGACGATGTCGAAGAGATATATGACTATTTCCGCGGTGCCGAAACCGACCGCATGGCCGACGCCATCAACGAACTCGGCGATGTCTACACCGAAGAAGAGCTTCGTATCGTAAGACTTAAATTCATCTGCGAGGTGGCGAATTAGTACAGTCTTTTTCCCTATCTTTGCAAACCTTATTAATAACAAGGACCTATGATTACTTTCGGATTCAAGAACACCAGGAGCATCTATACCCGTGCAGCCGTGTCATTTGTGCTCGGACTCGCTTTCATACTCCTGACAGTAGCCCTCAAGGGTACCAAATACGGACTTTTCGATGTGCTGGTGATGGTAACCGGAGCCGGCATCGTGCTTTTCGGTGTCATCGAGCTTGCCCTCTGCCTTCTGAAGAAGGACCGTCCGCGCGGTGAGAAGACCTGGATGCTCATCAGCTCCATATCTGCCATCGTGCTCGGCGCTGTGATCTGCGGCACTGCAAGCCTCATCATGAAGGTCTTCTGCGTGCTCATCGCCCTGTTCCTGCTTCTACTCGGAATCTATCAGATCATCATACTTGTGAGTGCCCTCAAGGTGACCCGCTTCTCCCCGGCTTTCTTCGTATTGCCGGGCCTTGTGGTGATCTTCGGCGCAGTCGTACTCATCGGCGGTCTCACCACCAAGATGCAGAACTTCATGAGCTACGCTGCCGGCGCATCCCTGATGCTGTATGCTGCATCCGACCTTCTCGCGATGATGCGTGTGAAGAAGGCAATGAATGCGGCGGGCCCGGAGGAGCAGGCTGCAACCGTGACCGTGGAGGAAACCGCTGAACCTGAAAAAGTTGACGAGCAGTAGATGATTCCTCAGGAAACGAAAGACAGAATCCTCGACCTGACAAAGGTTGAAGAAGTGATTGGCGACTTCGTCTCTCTCAGGAGGCAGGGCGCCAATTATCTCGCATGCTGTCCGTTTCATAATGAGAAGACACCTTCCTTTTCCGTAAGTCCTACCAAGGGTTTCTATTACTGCTTTGGCTGCCACAAGGGCGGCAGTGCGGTAACCTTCCTGATGGAGCATGAGGGCATGTCCTATGCGGAAGCTCTCCGCTACCTGGGCAAGAAATACAATGTGGAAGTGGTAGAGGAGGATGAGGACCCGGAGACAATTATCGCCCGCCAGAGGACAGAGAGCCTCTATCTGGTGTCCGATTTCGCCGCGAAATTCTTCGCTGACCAGCTCAAGGGCGGCGAGGGACGTGCACTGGGCTACAATTACTTCCGCTCCAGGTCCATGGAGGAGGCGACCATCGAGAGATTCGGCCTCGGCTGGTGTCCGTCCAACAGGACGGCCCTCCACGATGCGGCGGTCGCAGCCGGCTTCAAGGAGGACTATCTGGTCGAGACAGGCCTCTGCATCCGTACTGAGGACGGCCGTGTCTACGACCGTTTCCACGACAGGGCCATATTTCCTATATATTCAGACAGTGGCCGTGTCATCGCCTTCGGTGGCCGTACACTCTTTTCTGACTACAAGGAACGCGGCATCGGCAAGTACATCAACTCGCCGGAGTCGCCTATATACAATAAAAGTAAGACTCTCTACGGTCTCTACCAGGCCAAGAGTTCCATAAACAGGGAGGATAAGTGCATTCTTGTCGAGGGCAACATCGACGTGATATCCATGCACCAGCTCGGCATCACCAATGTCGTGGCCTCCTGCGGAACCTCCCTGACCGTGGATCACATCCGTCGCATCAAGAGGTTCACCAACAACATGACCATCATCTATGACGGTGACGCGGCCGGTATACATGCTGCGATACGTGGCGTCGGGATGGTGCTCCAGGAGGGGCTCGACGTGAAAGTCGTGGTGCTCCCGGAGGGCAAGGACCCGGATGATTTCAGCAAGGAGCACACTTTGGAGGAGGCAAAGGAATTCATTGCTTCCCACGAGCAGGATTTCATCAATTTCAAGATAGATGTGATGCTTGAGGAGGCAGGTGACGACCCTCTCCGCAGGGCTCAGGTCATCAACGACATCGCCGACACCATCTCTCTTATTCCGGATGCAGTAAAACGTTCTGTCTATATGGACGTGTGCTCCCGCAGGCTCGAGATAGAGAGGGACGTGGTCAAGAGCAGGGTGGAATTCACCGCCGGCCGCCTCAAGGAAGAGGAGTGGAAGCGCAAAGAGGCGGAGAAGCGTCAGAAGGAGAGGGAAGCCCAGTCCCAGCCGGCTCCTGCCGCAGGTGCCGCCACGGTGGACGTCATCAAGCCTGGCATGAGCGGGAAGAGGGTTGCAACAGAGTATGATTCCCCTCTGGCTCCGCTGGAGAAGAGTCTGCTGGACTTCATCCTCAACAGCGGTCTTGAGCCACTGAAATTCGACACCGCCCACCGCTTCTACTGCGATCCTCCGATGACTGTAGCTGACTTCATAGACAGTTCGCTCCAGGGGGACGGGATTGTGTTCGATGTCCCGGCCTACAGGAAGACATACGACACGTATTTCGAGTTATATGACCAGGGTTTCGACCAGGACACCATCCTGAGAAAACTGGTCAACAGCGAGGACAATTCGGTGACTTCAACCGTGGCGGAACTGACCTCCCGCCGCTATGAGGTGACAGAAAAGAATCTCAAGGCATCGCTTACCAGCGAAGCCACTATACTGGTGCAGGGTGTGCCAAAGACCATTCTCCTATACCAGTTGAAGCTTCAGGAGATGAAGCAGGACAGGTGCAAGAAAATGATGTCCCAGCCGGGGGCTGACATTACGGCACTGGTGAAGGAACTGCAGTCCATCCAGGAAATCTGCAAGCAGCTTAAGAAAGAAACAGGTAGAATATAAGAAGACATATATATATGAAAGAATTCAAGAGAACCCTCGTGACCGCGGCGTTGCCTTACGCGAACGGTCCAGTTCACATCGGACACCTTGCGGGCGTTTATGTGCCTGCCGACATCTATGTGCGCTACCTGCGCCTGCGCGGCCAGGATGTGCTTTTCGTGTGCGGCTCTGACGAGCACGGTGTTCCGATCACCATCAAGGCCCGTCAGCAGGGCTGTACCCCTCAGGACATCGTGGACCGCTACCACAATATCATCGACGGCAGTTTCAAAGCCCTCGGAATCAATTTCGACATCTACGGCAGAACCTCTTCGAAGGTGCATGAGAAGAATGCTTCGGACTTCTTCAAGAAGCTCTATGACGAGGGTAAGTTCGTGACCAAGGAGAGCGAGCAGTACTATGACCCGGAGGCAAAGACCTTCCTTGCAGACCGCTACATCGTGGGTACCTGCCCTAAGTGCGGCGCAGAGGGTGCCTACGGCGACCAGTGCGAGAAGTGCGGCTGCACCCTCAGCCCGGAGGAGCTGATCAACCCTAAGTCCAAGCTCAGCGGTGCCGAGCCGATCAAGAAGAAGACCACCCACTGGTATCTGCCTCTGCAGGATTACGAGCAGTGGCTCCGCGAGTGGATCCTCGAGGGCCACAAGGAGTGGAGGCCTAATGTCTACGGTCAGGTGAAGTCCTGGCTGGACGGCGGTCTGCAGCCTCGTGCCGTGACCCGCGACCTCGACTGGGGTGTGCCTGTTCCGGTGGAGGGTGCCGACGGCAAGGTGCTTTACGTCTGGTTCGACGCGCCTATCGGCTATATCTCCAACACCATCGAGCTTCTCCCGGATAGCTGGGAGCAGTGGTGGAAGTCTCAGGATACCAAGCTTGTGCACTTCATCGGCAAGGACAATATCGTCTTCCACTGCATCGTATTCCCGGCAATGCTCAAGGCTTACGGCGACGGTTTCGTTCTTCCTGAGAATGTGCCTTCCAACGAGTTCCTCAACCTCGAGGGCGACAAGATTTCGACTTCCCGCAACTGGGCAGTCTGGGCTCACGAGTATGTCCAGGATTTCCCTGGCGAGGAGGATGCGCTCCGCTATGTGCTGACCGCGAATGCCCCTGAGACCAAGGACAACGATTTCAGCTGGAAGGATTTCCAGGCCCGCAACAACAGCGAGCTAGTGGCTATCTTCGGCAACTTCGTGAACCGTGCTTTCGTGCTTACCCACAAGTATTTCGGCGGCCAGGTTCCAGCTGCAGGCGAACTTACCGATGCCGACAGGGAGGCCCTCGCAGAGATTCCTGCTCTCCGCGCTTCTCTGGAGAAGAATATTGAGGGCTATCATTTCCGTGAAGCTCTCAAGGATGCAATGAGCATCGCCCGCGTGGGCAACAAGTATATATCCGATGCTGAGCCTTGGAAGGTTGCCAAGACCGACATGGAGCGTACCGCTACCATTCTGAATGTCTGCCTCCAGATCTGTGCCGACCTTGCCATCGCTTTCGAGCCGTTCACTCCTTTTGCCTGCGGACGTCTCAAGGAGATGCTCGGTCTCTCCCTCGTCTGGGATGATCTTGGCCGCTGCGATCTCGTGCCTGCCGGCCATCAGCTCGGTGCTGCCCAGCTGCTTTTCGCCAAGATCGAGGATGAGGCTATCCAGAAGCAGCTCGACCGCCTCGATGCCATCCGCGCTGAGCGTGAGGCTGCTGCAAAGGCTGAGGCTGCCAAGCAGGTTGCTCCTCAGAAGGAGGAGATTACCTTCGACGATTTCCAGAAGATGGACATCCGTACCGCTACCGTCCTTGCTGCTGAGCGTGTGCCTAAGACCGACAAGCTTCTCAAGCTTTCCATCGACACCGGCATCGACAAGCGTACCATCGTTTCCGGTATAGCCGAGTATTATGCTCCGGAGGATATGGTTGGCAAGCAGATCTGCATCCTCGCAAACCTTGCTCCACGCGTTATCCGCGGCATCGAGTCCAAGGGTATGATCCTGATGGCTCGCCAGGGTGACGGCAAGATGCGTTTCATCACCCCTCAGGAAGCTCTCAGCAACGGTGCTGAGATCGGGTAGAACCCGGTCTTGGCATTGACACACCGCACCCCGGCAGTGGCCTCGCTTCGCGAAGCATAGGGATATGCTCCGCTCG
>JAKSJK010000044.1 GCA_024398095.1 Bacteroidales bacterium | reverse complement strand
TACCAGTTGCGCCAGTCGCCGTTGTCGAAACTGACCATATACCAGTTCAGGAAGCTGTCCATGCGTCCTCGTCCCGAGCGGGTGAGAGCCGTTTCTGTGACCACGGCGTCGCCTTCCAGCCATGTCGAGCCGCCGTAGAGGGCGGATGCCGCGCCATTGAACATCTCGCCCACAATCCAGTTGAATGGGCGGCAGGTGCGGGCGAGGCCGGTCTGCATCTGGGCGGCGTGACGCTGCTCGTGTATCGTAAGTGTAGTTACCCACGGCACGGGAATCGGGTCATAGGCTTCCGGGCTCAGGTAGAGGTCCAGCCTCTTCGGCGCCCATGCCACAGATCCGTTGGAAATGGAATTGTAGCCGTGCAGGACCACCGGCATTTTGCCTTTGATGTATTCCCCGGGGAGATATCCCGCACTCTGCCCGACAGATGTCCTCCACCTTTCAAGGCTGAAGCCGTAAGACCTGGCGAGCGAATCCATGCCAGCCGGGTAGATGAGTTTGTAGTTTGCGGTTTCGACGCTTCTCCACCGCACTCTGCCAGGGTCGTTGCCGTCCACATAAAACTGCGCCTTGGCGCCGATGGCGACAAGTAGCATGCAGGAAATCAGCAATATTTTTCTGACAGATACCATAATTAATTGCAAATATAGGCGATTTGAGGTAAATTTGGGCGGATATTTTTTAACAGAAAATGGCAACAAACATCTGGCTTCAAATATTTACCGCCCTGGGATCGCTGGGAATGTTCCTCTTCGGTATGTCCCTGATGAGCGGAAGCCTTCAGAAAATGGCTGGTGACAGCCTGCGCACCTTCATCGGAAAGATGACCTCCAACAGGTTCATGGGTGTGCTCGTCGGAATAGGCGTGACCGCCCTTGTGCAGTCATCGACCGCCACCACCCTTCTCCTCGTAAGTTTCGTGAATGCCGGCCTCATGGCTCTCTCCAATGCAATCGGAGTCATCATGGGTGCCAATATCGGTACTACGGTAACAGCATGGATCTTCGCGCTCGGCATGTCGGGCGGCGGTGGATTCAGCCTCGGGAAGATCGCCGTGCCGATCATGTTCATAGGTTTCGTGCTTCGTTCCCTTAAGAACAACAAGTGCAAGAACATGGGCGATTTCCTCTTCGGATTCGGCTTCCTCTTCCTCGGTTTGTCTACTCTAACCGCCAACATCAGGCCTCTGCTGGATACAGAGGGCGTGAAGCTCTTCCTTGGAACTCTCGCCGGCGGACATTTCTGGAGCGTGCTCCTGTTCATGGTCGTGGGTGCCTGCCTCACCCTGATGATGCAGTCATCCGCCGCTACCATGTCCATCACCATGGCCCTTGCCCTGAGCGGTGCAATCCCTTTCCCTATCGCCGCAGCCATGGTGCTCGGTGAAAATATCGGTACAACCATCACTTCCAACATCGCAGCTTCCGGAGCCAATGTCTCTGCAAAGAGGACAGCCAGGGCGCACATGCTCTTCAACCTCTTCGGCGTGGCTTGGGTGATCTGCCTGTACAAGCCGTTCCTCAGGCTGATCGGCCTCATCGCAGCGGCAATGTTCCCTTCCACCTTCGCAGGTGCCGATCTTGCTGCCTGGGATGTTAAGCTGACAATGGACCAGGCCACGATGATTCCTTACATCGTGGCAATCCTCCACACCCTCTTCAACATCACCAACACCTGCATCCTCATCTGGTTCATACCTCTGATCGAGAAGATCGTGACCTTCATCGTGCCTAATCCAAAGGACGGCGAAGAGGTGTTCAGGCTCAAGTTCATCAAGGGTGGCCCTATGGGAACTGCCGAACTTTCTCTCAATGAGGCTCATCAGGAGATTCTCCACTTTGCGGAAATATGCTACAACGGCTTTGACTACATCCGCCAGGCTGTGAATGCCCCGGACGAGGACAAGTTTGACGAGATGAACGCCAAGCTCATCAAGTACGAAGAGATTACCGACAAGATCGAGTTCGAGATTGCGACCTACCTCAACGAGGTGTCAAAGAACGACATTTCCTCAGAGTCGGCAGCACGCATCAAGAAGATGTACAAGATCATCTCCGAGATGGAGTCCCTTGGTGATTCCGGAGAGTCCATCGGCCGCCTGCTCAAACGTAAGTATGCTCACCACAAGACCTTCTCCGAGGACATGATGAAGAAGCTCAACAAGATGCTCAGCACCGTCGAGGTGGCTTACCAGGCTATGATCGAGAACCTGCGCAACGAGCATCTGAGCGACATCACCAACGCTATCGATGCCGAGTACAACATCAACGAGTGCCGCAATGCTCTGCGCGAGGAGCACATTGCCGACATCGAGCGTCCGGACTACGACTACACCAGCGGTGTATACTACATGGATACTGTTTCCGAACTTGAGAAGATCGGTGACTTCATCATCAACATTTCAGAGGCTAGAGTTTCACAGAAATAATGAGATCATCCTTTGTCATAGCGGCGGCGTCAATCGCCGCCGTCATTGTATCCTGCGGTCAGCCGAAGCAGCCGCAGACACTCGTCAGGACCTTTCCGAAGGTGCAGATTCCAGCAATGGTCACGGATCCTCAGGAGAAGATGGAGTACATGGGCCAGCATTACTGGGACGCATTTGTGGATACGACCGGGCGCTATGTTACCGATTCCACCCACATCGCAGGCATACTCCGGGGCGACGTGGAGCAGGCCGTGGCCAACTATGTACCTCTGATGAAGGCTCTGCCCATCGACCGCATGCGCAAATCCGTCTTTGCGTTCTGTGACAGGATTTCCATGTTCGAAAAGCACGATGCAGCCGATTCCACCTTTGAGGCCGTCGTGCGTATCTTTGACCGCTACCTCTACGATCCTAATTCGCCAGTGCGCAACGAAGAGATATATCTCCCATTCTGCGAAAAAATGGCTGTCAACCCTTATGTTGACATAACTATGCAGGGAAAATATGCCTTCGAGGCGGGTCGCTGCTCGCTCAACAGAATCGGCACCGTCGCAGCGGATTTCAAGTTCACGGACCGCTACGGCAAGGTGCGCAATCTCCACGGCATCAAGGCGGAGACAACGCTCCTGTTCTTCAGCAATCCGGGCTGCCACGCCTGCAAGGGCATTATTGACCAGCTTGTATCTGTCGGTCAGATCGGGGAGATGATCTCGGACGGCAGGCTCGCAGTTGTCAATGTCTATGTCGACGAGGACCTGGAGGCCTGGATGGGCTACATGCCTATCTACCCGAGCGAGTGGTACAACGGCTACGACCAGGATCTTCTGATCCGCACCGACGAGCTCTACAGCCTGCGTGCCATACCTTCTTTATATATATTGGACTCCGAAAAAAGAGTCGTCCTGAAAGACGCCGTCGAAAACGAAGTCTTCGACTATCTTCTGAATATGTACGAAAGGCGCTAGAGATGTGTTGTTAATATGAATGGACTATAGTGTTTTGAACAAGTCATTCAGTGTTACTTCATTTTGAATTTGTTTCCATTGATTGTTATTAACCAATCCTTCTGATGTAATCATTATGGTATGGACAGCCCGTTTTGTTTTAGTTACATCAGCGTAAACACGGCGCCGCCTATCTAGTTCAAGAGCGTATTCCGCTGAAATCGGGAAAGGATCCATGTAATCTTTGATCTCACAAAGGTCGACGATTCCATCACTGCGGTCAATCAGTAGATCGATCTGTATCCCTTTGATTCCAGATTTTTTGTCCCCGGCATATTTCCAGGCATACTCGCATGTTGCTATTCCGGAAATTCCCAATTTATCCTTGATCTGATCAATGTGCCATAAACATGCTCTTTCAAAAGCCAAACCGCACCATGTGTTGTACCGGGGCGTTCCTAATAGTGATGTCCAATAGTTGGAACCATGCCTTGTACCTTTCACGAAGTCATAATAAAATAGCGTAAAGTGATCAAGCAGTTGGTATATTTTCATTTTTTCAGCGTAACCGACCATGTTGTAGCTTCTAATGAAGCCACACCACTCAAGATCATCAAGAATCTCAGAGAGCGCACCATTGTCGTCAAATCCGCCATAGGCAATAAGCTCTAATCTTGTAAGTCCCTTGCGTTTTTGGGCCAATTGTTCTATTACCTTGATATAATTCTGTGGCCTGCTGAAAAGTGATGCGTACAGCATTTCGAATTCGTCATGCAGTTCACCGTCTTCGGCGAAGATAAGCCTATCGATCTCCTGCGATATGCTTACGCCGCGTCTAAGCAAACTCCAATAATATGGAACGCCGCCGAATACCATGTAGGCTTCAAGAATCTGCCTGCGGGTAAGCTGTATGCCTCTCGATGCGCAGAATTGTTCACAAAGGCCAAGGGTAAAGGGCTTAAGAGCGATGCGATGATTCAATCTGTTATGCAAGCCACCCTTGTTTTTAATAATTTTTTTTACCATCCAAGATGTACTGCTTCCGCACACGATAAAAACGAGATCTTTTCTTGCAGACGCCCAGCCGTTCCAAAAAGCCTCTAATTCACTAAGAAAGCCGGAGCGAGGGGTGTCCATCCAAGGCAATTCGTCTAGGAAAATCACTTTTTTGCCGTACGAAAGACCGGAGATGAACCTTTTTAGTTCTCCGAATGCATCTCCCCAATTTGTAAGTTCGGGTGTGTCGTTTTGTCCATGCTCTTTAAGTGCGTTTCGGAATCTGACCAACTGTTTTCTTGACGAAGTTTTTGCCGCACCGGTGAACTGAAAATCAAATGAATAGTCAAAGGTTTCTCTGATTAGGAATGTTTTTCCGACTCGTCTCCTACCATAAACAGCAATAAATTGGGAATATTCCTCCGTCAAGGCGCTTCTCAACATCTGGTATTCTTTCTCTCTTCCTATAAGCATAATTCAACATATTATCAGCATGCAAATATAGCACAAAGTTCACAAAACAGCGGAATCTTGTAAAAAAATCCACATTCCGCAAGTTTACGCCCGAAACCCCTAGCAATATAGTGTCATGTATTGTTATCAAGAAAAAGATTTGTATACTTGCATAACTCTAAATTTTAAACACATGAAGAAAAAGTCTGTACTTTGTGTTTTTTTATTGCTTGTAATCTTTCACTCTTGTGAGAAAAGCAATGTAAACAGTAGTAATTCTGAAGTGACTATTGACAGTAGTATCATTAATGCTCTAAACTCAACGGCGGTCATAGGAGACAAAATGGAGAATCCATACAGGATTGATAATATGATTGCTGCATTCCGTTCTTTACCAGAAGAGACGAAGTCTGGAATTAGTGAGGATCAAATCGTACCAACGCACAAGTATGTTCAATTTGAGCCGTCGTCCTATGATGACCTGAAGTCCTTGAATACGACAATAGAGTCTCATCTGTATCTAACACCTTTGGACTATTCGGTTTCTGATGGTTGGATTGAGGTTGATTCAAGGCCGGAATTTTCAACAAATGGTTTTCAACATAGGTGGGCAGTTCTTCCAATAGATGAAGATCTTTCCAGCACGACATGTCCATACACAATTTTATACTATGTTTTTGATCCTGGGTCAGATGTTCTTTCCAAATCGGGCATTGCCAATAAGTCGGAGTTTTTAAGAGACCTTGAGGATGTGTCAAATCAATTGTTGGGATATGATCCTATTCCATCAGTAAAGTCAACATCTGTTGTTCCTTCGGGTTATGTTACATACCGGGATACTTGTTATCACAGCTATATCGGATGTCGTGGTATGTCTGTATGGGCAAATCGTTTAACGAAAGAATCGTATGGACATTGCGATGATAGTGGATATTTTGAATGCAATAAATCTTTTCAGTATAGCTGGACATATCATGTGTATTTTAGCAGGACTGATTTTGAGATGAGGGAAGATGATTCTACTCATGAGCCAGCTCTTCAGTTTAGTAATAGGCACAATGCATTGAATTTGCAGTTTAAGAATTGTGATGTTAGCAATACCTCGGCATTAGATAAGATTTTTTACTGCGAAATCTTGCGTGCCGCATGTACGATGTTCTATTATAATACTGATGGTCTGTCCAGGCCGCCAAAAAAATCGGACCTTTCTGATAGAATGTATATTCAAGCTATGCGTGGAGAGGATCCAGAAAATGGATGGTATGGGGCCTTTTATAGTTATCCTAATATGCCAAGACCATATTTGCGTGTTTATCGGGATAATGGCAGTGGACAACGGAGGAATTCCGCAGAGGTTTATTCAACAACGATACATGAGTTGGCGCATTCTGCCCATTGGTTGTTGAACAATAAGGATCTGTCTACGACGGATACAAAGGTAAAGGAAACATGGGCTCGAGGAGTTCAAGCATACTTAACAAATAAACTTTATTCGGCATATTGGTCTCCTCAGTATTTTGGGAATTATACAGGCCTTGTTGAAGATTTAATTGAATCTGGGTATAGCATTTCAGAAATAGAAGCGTCTTTGTCGCACTCATATACATGGGCAGATTGGGAACAGAATTTATATGATATGTTCCCACATAATCCTAGTAGGGAAAACCTGTCCCATTTGTTTGAAATCTGGTAATTTTAGAAAATGTTTATGAAAAAAGTAATTTTGGTGATGGCGATCTTGGCAATCGGCATCAGCTCTAACGCCCAAAGTTTTTCCGAATTGTTCCGTCCTTCAGACAAGAAGTTTCTTTTCAGTTCTTCTTATGGCGTCTCCGCCATATCAAAGGCTTATACTCCAGGCTTTTCTACATCTCAGTCGCTGCTGTATATGCCGATAAATTTTCTGGCTTTGGGCGTCAATGCCGGTTATTCGCAAAGCAATCTGAAGAATGTTCCGTCAGATGAAAACGGTGTCTGTCGAACCGTCTCAGTCGGTCCGGTGCTGCAGATCTATCCAGTCAATATTGACCACCACAGGCTTTTCGCCGGTGTGGGAGCCAGCTATTTGCACTTCAACAATGTCTTGTACTACCAGTATATTGCCGACGGGGTCGACAAAGATGGGAATCCGATATCTGTCTCAGGAGAAGGCTGGGAACAGGAAGCAAATGATTGGTGCACCTTCGATGTGTGCGGAGGTTATTCCTACAGGTTCAACAAGACATTCGAGTTGGGCGTGAAGGTGGAATACAGGTCCTCTCACGGCTATTCTTTTACATCCGGACTTGTATCTTTGGGCATATCGTTTTAAGACATCCCGGCTCCGCTAGAGTACAAACTGGCTGATTATGATGGCTAGGATTCCGACCGGAGCGACAAACCTGATGAGAAAATACATCACAGAGTAGACCACCTGGCTTGCCATGGTGGTCTTTCCGCTTGTAATCTCGGATTTGACCTGCGGTTTTGGCATGATCCAGCCCACGAATACGGTGAAGAGTATGCCGCCGAACGGCATCAGGATGTTGGAGGCGAACTTGTCCAGCAGGTCGAAGATGCTGTTGCCGATGAGCTTGAAGCCGGAAAGCGGTCCGAACGAAAGGGAGCACAGAACTCCCACTGTCCAGCATCCTGCGAAGATAAGCAATACTGCAGCCTTTCTTGACATATGCCTCTCCTCGGTGAGGTAGGCCACGCCGGTTTCGTACATGCTGATGGCTGAGGTCAGCGCAGCAAAAAGTATGGTCACAAAGAAGAGTATCGCGATGATGCCGCTGACAACAGGCATGGTGCCGGCCATCTTGGAGAAGATGAAGGGCAGGGTCTCGAAAATGAGTCCCGGACCGGCTCCCGGTTCGATTCCCGAGGCGAATACTGCCGGCATGATCGCGAAGCCGGCAATGATGGCGAACAGCAGGTCGAATGCGGAGGTGCCTATGCCTGCTGAGAGGAGATTCTCTTCCTTTTTGATGTATGATGCGTAGGTGAGAATCGTGCCCACACCCAGCGAGAGCGAGAAGAAAGACTGTCCTACAGCCATGGCCACAGCCTCACCGGTAAGTGCGGAGAAGTCTGGCTTCACGAGATATTCGATGCCTTTGTATGCTCCGGGCAGGGTGCAGGAGAACACCATTATTATCACGATCAGCACGAAGAGCACTGGGGTGGTGATCTTCGAGAAGTTCTCGATGCCCTTCTTGACCCCGAAGACCACGATCAGGGCGCAGGTGGCCATGAAAGCGGTATGGGCGAGCAGCGGGCCCCAGGTGGAAGAGATGAAGGTACCGAATTCTGTGGCTACTTCCGGCTTGTTGAATCCGAAGGTGAGTGACTTCAGAAGGTATTCGATGGACCAGCCTCCTACGACGCTGTAGTAAGACATGATGATCAGCGGGGAGGCCACGGTCAGCAGTCCGAGCCACTTCCATTTCGTGCCGGGAGCAAGGGTCTGCATGGCTCCGAAGGTGCCCTGGTGGGTGCTGCGGCCGATGATGCTCTCAGCCATGAAAATAGGCAGGGAGAGCAGTACTGCTGCGAGCAGATAGACGATTATGAAGGCGGCGCCACCGTTCTGACCGACCATGTAAGGGAAGCGCCAGATGTTGCCGAGTCCGATTGCCGAACCGGCCATTGCCATCACGGCTGCAAACCGGCTGCCGAAGTGTTCTCTTGCTGCCATTTACCCGATGAAATTAGAAATGAATATGAACAGGACGGCAATCGGGGCCAGCCATTTGATGACGAACCAGACGAAGCCGAAGATGCGTTTGTTGGCGGCGAGTGTGCCACCGTTTGTAAACTCGTCGAAGACATCCGTGCGCTTCATTCTCCAGCCCACGAATATGACCATGAAGAGGCTGCCGAGTATCATCAGGATGTTGGACGAGACATAGTCGAAGATGTCGAAGACTTTGCCGTTGAGGGCGCAGAAGATGCCCACGATCCAACAGAAGGCGAAGACGATGATGGTGGCGGTGCTGCGCTTGAGATGCTTTTCTTCCACGAGGAAGGCCACTCCGACTTCGCAGAGGGACACCGATGAGGTGAGAGCCGCAACGAGCAGGGCGAGGAAGAAAATAATGGCTACCAGGCCTCCCAGCGGCATGGTTGCGAAGATGTGCGGCAGGGTGTTGAACACCAGCCCTGCGCCTGCATTAGGCTCCAGTCCGAAGACAAACACGGCCGGCATTATCGCGCAGCTGGCCAGAAGCGAGAAGAGCAGGTCCATGCCGGTGATCTTGACTGCTGAAGTCGCAATGTTTTCCTTCTTGTCCACATAGGAGGAGTATGTGAGCATGATTCCGTAGCCCAGAGAGAGAGAGTAGAAGGCCTGTCCGAGTGCGGCTGCGCAGACCGAAATGCCCACCTTGCTGAAATCCGGTTTGAAAAGCCAGACGAGTCCTTCCCCGGCCTTTGGCAGGGTGAGGGTGCGGATGCCCATGGCGATCACCAGGAGGAACAGCAGAGGCATCATCACTTTGGAGAAGCGTTCGATGCCCTTCTGCACACCGCCGAGGACTATGCCTGCAGTCGTGGCCAGAAAGAGGGTGTGGGCGATGCACGGACCCCAGGTCGAACCGGCGAAGTTACCGAACATGCTGCCCAGGTCGGCTCCTTCTTTTGTGAAACTGAAGCTCAGGGCGTTAGCCAGGAACTTAAGCGACCATCCGCCCACAACGCTGTAGTAGGAGAGGATGATCATCGGCGTTGCGATTGCGAGTATGCCGACCAGCGGCCAGGCTGTGCCCGGTGCCAGTTTGCGGAATGCTCCGAATGCGTTGGCCTGGCTGCGCCTTCCGAGGATGAATTCAGAGAAGAAGATCGGGAGGCAGAGTACTATGACGAATATTATGTACAAAAGAATGAATGCGCCGCCTCCGTTGACGCCGACCATGTATGGGAACCGCCACATATTGCCGAGTCCCACTGCCGAACCTGCCATGGCCAGAAGTATCCCCAGGCGGCTGCTGAATTTCTCTCTTTTCATTAAGTTCTTTTTATATGACTTTGTAAAGTTATCATCATTTCGTAATTTTACAAAGTAATTCCGCGGAATTGCCTTTTAAATAAACAAATACGCAATATGCAGACACCTAAGATAATAGCAGAAATAGGGTGCAACCACAAGGGCGACATGGAGATTGCCCATGAGATGATACGCACTGCAGCGACCTATTGCAAGGCCGATGTCGTCAAGTTCCAGAAGAGATGCAACCACGAGCTTCTCAGCCCGGAAGAATACAATGCGCCGCACCCGAATCCGGCCAATTCCTACGGCTCCACCTATGGTGAACACAGGGAGTTCCTGGAGTTTGACCTGGAGCAGCACCGCCAGCTGCAACAGTGGTGCAAGGAAGAGGGAATAGAGTACAGCACCTCCGTGTGGGACCTGACTTCAGCCCGCGAGATCGCTTCGCTGAACCCGTCGATGATCAAGATACCGTCAGCCTGCAACCTCAACAGGGAGCTGCTCGGCTACCTTTGCGATAATTACCCGGGCCAGATCCATGTCTCTACAGGCATGACCTCCCCGGAGGAGATCGAGCAGATTGTCCGCTTCTTCGAGCAGAAAGGACGCGCCAAGGATGTGGTCCTGTATAACTGCACTTCAGGCTATCCGGTTCCGTTTGAGGACATCTGTCTGTTGGATCTCGTGACCCTGCGTGAGAAATACGGCGACCGTGTCGGCGCCATCGGTTTTTCCGGTCACCATCTGGGTATTGCCGTGGACAGCGCCGCCGTGGCTCTCGGAGCGGAGTGGATCGAGCGTCATTTCACTCTTGACCGTACCTGGAAGGGTACCGACCATGCCGCATCACTCGAACCGGACGGCGTACGCAAGCTTGCCCGCGACTGCAGGGCCGTCTACAAGGCATTGACACATAAGAGTGAGGATATTCTCGACATTGAGAAGGTGCAGCGCAACAAACTCAAGAAGAACCAGATCAAATGGTAACCGCATTCATTCCTGTCCGTGGCGGCAGCAAGTCCATACCTCTGAAGAACATCAGGCCATTCTGCGGGAAACCGCTGGTGTGGTGGAATGTTGAGGCCCTCCAGAACTGTCCGCTGGTGGACAGGATAGTCGTGGCTACCGACTCTCCCGAGATAGAGCAGACCGTGGGCTCTTTCGGCCTGGACAAGGTGGTGCTTTACCACCGTTCTGCAGCCAATGCGTCCGACACGGCTTCCACCGAGAGCGTGATGTTGGAATATATCGAAGCCGCTTCCATGGACCCGTCGGAAACTTTCATGCTTGTGCAGGCAACCTCGCCGATGACCTCGACTGCAGATTTCACTAAGGGCCTGGAGATGTTTGCCACCGGGGAGTATGACTCGATCCTGACATGTGTGCGCAACAAGCGCTTCTTTTGGAGCGAGGACGGCAAGTCTCTGAACTACGATTGGCTCCATCGTCCGCGCCGTCAGGAATTCGCCGGCATGATGATGGAAAACGGAGCTTTCTATATCAACACCGTTGCGGGCATTCTGGCCTCCGGCAACCGTCTGGGAGGTCGTATCGGTGTCTGCGAAATGCCGGAATACACTGCCATAGAGATCGATGAGCCGGACGACTGGTTCATGCTCGAAAAACTTATGAGGCGCCACTGTCCGGACCGCCTCGCTCCTGTGAAGGGGCAGTTGAAGCTCTTCCTTTCCGATGTGGACGGCACTCTCACAGACGGGGGCATGTATTATGCGGCGGACGGCAGCGAGTCCAAGAAATTCAACACCAGGGACGGCATGGCCTTTTCTTTCTTGCGCGAGCGTGGAATCAAGACAGGCTTTGTTACATCAGAGGTTACGGACATAGTAGAGCGCAGGGCAAAGAAGCTCCAGTGCGATTTCCTTGTCCAGGGCAAACGCTTCGGCGGCAAGGTCGAGGCGGTAAAGCAGATATGTGCCGAGAATGGCTTCGATCTGTCTGAGGTGGCTTATATAGGCGACGATGTGAACTGTGTTCAGCTGCTGTCGTCAGTGGGATATGCAGCCTGTCCGGCAGATGCATGCTCTGCCGCACGCGAGGTTCCGGGCATCTATGTGTCTCCGTTCAAGGGCGGGGACGGCTGTGTCAGGGATTTTATTGAAAGATTACTTTCATTATAGCGTCCGTGGCTCCTCGGCCGGATGCGCAATAGTCAGAAGCGGTCCTGCTCCTTTTCTCCAGAAGGGCGGGATCGTTTTTCATTTCATCGTACCAGTTGCAGATTTCCTTTCCGTCTGAAATGCCTCTTGCGGCGCCGAGCCTGACCAGTTCCACCATGTGGAGGTTGTGTCCGTAGTGCGGGCCGGTGGCTACCGGAAGCCCATAGGCTGCAGGCTCAATCACGCTGTGAGGCTCGTCGGTTATGAATCCGGCCCCTACGAATGCGGCCCAGCCGTAGCGATATAACCTGGCCAGCATGCCGACCTTGTCGATTATCAGCACCTGGGCATCTTCGATGTCTTCGGTCTTGTCTGCCTCACTGTAGAGCACGCAGCGGCCATTGATTCTGGAAATTATGTCCTTGATAGGCTCGATGTCGGTTTCGTGCGGCACATAGAGGAATTTGTCGCCGGGGTGGGCGTTGACAAGCTCTATGCAGACGTCGTCATCTTCCTTCGGACAGGTGCTTCCCGCCACAAAGGCCTTCTGCCCGCCGAGCCATTTTTCCACTAAAGGCTCGTTCCAATCCTCTTCCTTGATTGCCAGCACCCTGTCCAGCCTCGGGTCTCCGGTGATCCTGACATCCGGTACGCCTATGCCGCGCAGCAGTTCAGCGGTCTCTTCTTTCTGGACCAGCATGCATTTGTAGCTGCTTCTGAATGCCTTCCGGTAGGGGTGCCCGTACCATTTCATGTAGGCGGAGTCCGGAGTTACGCGCACTGACATTATATAGGTGTCAATCCGTCTTTTGCGCAGCTCGCCGAGGAAGTTCAGCCAGAATTCGCCTATTGTGAAAACAGCCTTGACCGGACGGACAATATCCAGGAAGCGTCTGGCATTCCGCTTTGTGTCCAGCGGCAGGTAGAAGACCCAGTCGGCTCCCGGCCAGTTCTTTCTCGGCTCGTATCCAGAAGGGGAGAAGAAGGTCAGCAGGATGCGGTACTCCGGGTGCTCGCGACGGGTGGCCTCTATCACCGGGCGTGCCTCTTCGAACTCGCCGTAGGATGCGGTGTGGAACCAGACTATGTTTTCCGCTCCCGCAATGGCTGCTTCCATCCTTTTGAACAGGTTCCGTCTGCCGTCAAGGAACAGTTTTATCTTGCCTGCCATATCTTGAATTCAAAGTCGTAGCCGGTTTCCGGATCGTTCTTGGTTTCCGAACTCCAGAAGACCTCCCATTTCTCGTGGTCAATCTCGGGGAAGAAGGTGTCGGCTCCATCGATGGTGGTGTGCACATGGGTGACATAGAGTTTGTCCACGAGCTCCATGGACTGGCGGTAGATCTGTCCGCCGCCCATCACGAAACATTTTTCCGCTCCGCTTTCCTCCGCGGCAGCAAATGCTTTCTCGAGGCTGTCCACCACAATGACGCTTTCAGGGGCCTCCATGCTGCGGGAGATGACGATGTTGAGCCTTTTGGGCAGCGGTCTGCCTATGGATTCATAGGTCTTGCGGCCCATTATGACCGGGCTGCCCGTGGTGGTGGTGCGGAAGAATTTCATGTCTTCCGCTATGTGCCAGAGCAGGGCGTTGTCTTTTCCGATCGCGAGGTTGTCGGCGATCGCCACGATGAGGCATTTCTCCATATTATACTGCTACAGGTGCCTTGATGGCAGGGTGAGGATCGTAGCCTTCCAGCGTGAAGTCTTCCACCTTGAAGGCGAAGATGTCCTTGACTTCCGGGTTGATATGCATCTTCGGAAGCGGTCTAGGCTCGCGGCTGAGCTGCTCTGCCACCTGGTCGAAGTGGTTGAGGTAGAGGTGGGTGTCGCCTGTGGTGTGGACGAATTCGCCCGGTTCCAGTCCGCACACCTGGGCCATCATCATGGTGAGCAGGGCGTAGGATGCGATGTTGAACGGCACTCCGAGGAATACATCTGCCGAGCGCTGGTAGAGCTGGCAGCTGAGTTTGCCGTTGGCCACATAGAACTGGAAGAAGCAGTGGCATGGAGGCAGTCCCATCTGGTCTATCTGGGCTACATTCCAAGAGCATACAATGATGCGGCGGGACTCCGGATGGTTCTTGATCAGGTCCACAGCCTGTGCGATCTGGTCGATATACCCCCCGTCATAGGTGTCCCAGTGACGCCACTGGTGGCCGTAGACAGGGCCGAGCTCGCCGGTTTCGTCGTTTCCCCATGAGTCCCAGATGTGTACATTCTTTTCCTGGAGTGTCTTCTTGTTGGTGTCACCCGCGAGGAACCACAGGAGTTCCTCGATGATGCCTCTGGTGAAGACTTTCTTGGTGGTCAGCAGAGGGAATCCCTCACTGAGATCGAAACGCATCTGGTAGCCAAAAATGCTCTGTGTGCCGGTTCCGGTGCGGTCTTCCTTTATGGTACCCTTCTCGCGTATTGTGCGCAGCAGGTCAAGATATTGTTTCATGGTCTATTCTGCTTTGAATGCGAAGATGATGGCTTCCTGGAAGGTCTCTCCTGGGCGGAGGACGGTGCTAGGATAGCCAGGTTTGTTTGGTGAATCAGGGAAATGCTGGCACTCGATGGCTACTGCGTCATAGTCATTGTAGCTGCGGCCACACTTGCCCACAGGGCTGCCTGCAAGCCAGTTTCCGGTGTAGACCTGCACGCCAGGCTGGGTGGTGGTCACCTCCAGGACGCGTCCGGACTTCTCAGCCTTCAGGACGGCTGCAAGCTGGAGCTGGCCCGGCTCATAATTGTCGATAACCCAGCAATTGTCATATCCCTTGCCGAACTTCAGAGCATCGAAATCTGCCTCGATATCCTTGCCGATCACCTTCTCCTCCGTGAAGTCCATCGGGGTATCCTTCACCATCTCGCTGTCGCCGAGCGGAATCAGCGAATCGCTGGTAGGGAGCCACTGCTTTGCGTTGATCTGGAGCTTGTGTCCCAGAACGGAACCGCTGCCCTCGCCGTCAAGGTTGAAATAGGCATGGTTGGTCAGGTTCACAAGGGTAGGCGCGTCGCACTCTGCGGTGAGGGTAAGGCTGAGCTCACAATCCTCACTCCACTCGTAATGAGCCACGACCTTGATATTGCCCGGATAGCCCATCTCGCCATCCTCTGCAAAATACATGAATTCCACAGCATCACCCTCTATGCGGCTCTCCCAAACCTGATTCTGGAAACCCTTAGGGCCTCCGTGAAGGTGGTTGGGACCGTTGTTGATAGGGAGCTCGTACTCCTTGCCGTCGAGTGTGAACTTGCCCAGCGCGATGCGGTTTGCAAAACGGCCGGGCACCTTGCCTGCACATGGGCCGTCACCGAAATATGAAAGCGGGTCGTTGTAGCCTATGACCACGTCAGCCATATTGCCGTCCTTGTCAGGCACGACCACGGACTGTATGGCGGCGCCGACGCTGCCGAGCTTTACGTATGCACCCTTTGAATTCTTGATGGTATAGAGGAATATCTCCTTGCCGCACTGGGTCTGTCCCCAGTTTTCCTTAGTGATAGTCATATTATTCTACAGTAAAGTTTTCGTCAACATAGCTCATGAGGTCGTCCAGACGCTCCTCGTCCTTCTCTGCGAGAATCACGATTGCAAGCACCTGAGGCTTGATTTCCACGCAGATCACGATCACCGGATTCTGCTGGTCGTCCTCACAGTCATAGTACCATGCGGTCTGGCCGCAGAAAGGCAGCTCCTGCACAGGCTCCTCGCCCTCCTCGAGTCCTAGAGCTGCATCGTAATTGTTGAGGCACTCAGTCTTCGGATCTGAGCCGTTGAGGTCGCCGACATAGATCTCGATGGAGCCCGGAGTCTTCTTGGGGTCCAGGCCGTTAGCGTAGAAGGAGGTGACCTTGTCGCCGTCCTCGGTTTCGATTACTTCGGTTTCGATTTCCCAGTTCTTGTCGAGAGGGAGAATTACTTTGTAAGCCATAGTCTTATGTGTTAGAATTTTCTTCTTATGAATACAAGTCCGCCTGCAGATGCGAGGAGCAGAAGCAGGAGGATGGTGGAGCTGGCTGTAGAAATGGTCCTGCCGACGCGGTAGTCGTCCGGCTCGTAACGCATCACGATTTCGCCTTCACCATGAGGTATGACGGCGGCACGCAGAATCCAGTCGGCGCGGCTGATCTTGAGCGGTTCGCCGTTGATTGTCGCCTTCCATCCTGGGTGCCAGATTTCGCTGAACACTGCAATCCTATCGGTCTCGGCCACGTATGAATAGACCAGTTCGTTCGGCTTGTAAGACACGAGTCTGATGTCGCTCATGTCGAGGCCGCAGCGTCCGAGGACAGTATCCGGCAGGCTGAGGTCTGCGACCATATCTCTGCCGACCACGGCAAAATGGTGCAGATCCACCTCGTCAAGCAGCTGTATTTCCGCGTCCGGGCTTGCTGCCTGGGCGATGTCGTCCACGAACCAGCAGTTGCCAAAGCGGTTGATATTCTCCACAGGAGGGAAGTTCGCGTCTACGATGACATATTTGGTGTTGAGAGCGTTGAGAATAGGAGTCTCAGGGAAATTCTCCTCTACTCCTGCGACGGTGCCTGCCTTGTTTACCACGCCGATTATGCTGCGCATCTCCGGCATGATGTGGCGGTCGATGAGGTCCTGGTAGCGCTGGAGCTTGGCCGGGCTATAGCCGCCTATGCTCTTGTGCCAGTAGGATGTGTGGGAGTCGTTGAAGGTGTTCACGCTGAGGTCGAGGACGCGGAAGTCAGGCTCCTCGTCGGCGAGTATGGCAGAGTCGACCTTCCTTTGTTCGAACTGCTTGCTGAAGTCCTTCTTCTCCACGAAGTGGCTGGAGTTGAGGTATCTCAGGTCGACTGGCACGAGGTCGAGGGCCACGAGGGCGGTGACAACCAGCGCCATGATCTTGTTTCCAGCAAGTTTGCCCGACTGCATCTTGCTGCCGCAAAGGAAGTAAATGCTGACGAAGGCCAGAAGGATGAAAGCTATCGAGCGGAAGGTGTCCTTTGCGAGCATGGATGCGCGGTCGGCTGCAAGCGCCTCGGCGAGTTCCTTCTGGTCGGATGCGGACATGAAGCTGCCGCCAATCTTCTGCATGAGGAAGAGCAGCAGGCAGAGTCCCACCGAAATGAGCGCTGCGATGCTGAGTTTCTTCTTCATCTCCTTCTCCGGCACTTCCATCTTGAAGACCTTGTCGAGGGCGAGGAAGCCGAGCATCGGAAGAGTGCACTGGAGCACGATCAGGGCCATGGATACGGTCCTGAACTTGTTGTACATCGGGAGGGTATTGAAGCAGAGTTTCGTGAACCACATGAAGTGATTTCCCCAGGCGAGCAGTATTGCGAAGATGCTGGCTGCAATCATCCACCATTTCTCACGGCCCTTGCAGACGCAGCAGCCCAGTATGAACAGGAATATGGAGATGGCGCCCATGTACATCGGGCCTGCGGTGAATGGCTGCGGTCCCCAGTAGGTCGGCATGTTGCGGAGCCAGGTGTCGAGTTCGCGGCCTTTGATGCCATATTTCTTGAGCAGTTTCGCACTTTCGGAGTCTTTGCCGATAGCGGAGGCCGAAGCGCCGCCGTTGTAGTTCGGGATCAGCAGGTTAGGGGTCTCTTCAATGCCATATGACCATGCGGTCGCGTAGTCGAGGTCGAGGCCTTTGGAGCCGGTTCCGTCGCCGTTTTTGGTGAGTTCGGAGCCTCCGCGCATGGTATATTTCGCGTAGTTATATGTAGGCAGCAGCTTGTTGGCGTTGGTGGCTATGCCGACTATGCCGACAGCCAGCAGCAGTGCAGAGGCTGTGAAGAACCTGCCGAGCTTGCTGCGTTCCGCCTTGCGGACTGCGATGCCGATAAGCAGCGCGATGGCGTAGATGAAGATGGTGACTGCGAGGTACCAGGTGATCTGCGGGTGGTTGGCCTTGATCTGGAAACTCAGGGCTACGGCGAAGAGTACGGAGCCGAGGATGGTCTGCGGGAGCCAGCTTTTTACGCCGGCGGCTGCAGCCTCGCTTCGCTGAGCATGGGTATATGCTCCGCTGCGGCTGCCGTCGCCGGCTTTCTCGCCGTCTCCCTTGGAGTTGACGCGTCCTAGGGCGGAGCGGTAGGTGAAGATGAGCCCGGCGAGCACCCAAGGGAAGAAGGCGATGGCCTGCATCTTGGTGTTGTGGCCCACCTGGATGATCTGCATGTTGTAGGAGCAGAAGGCGATGGCGAGAGCGCCGCCTACTGCTATGAGTTTGTCAACTCCGAGTGAAAGCATCAGCAGGAAGGCTCCCAGCAGCGCCACAAAGAGATAGGTGGCAGGACGCTTTCCCCAGAGGAGGGCCTTGTAGAGCGGGTTTGTGGCATCACCTTCAAACTGATCGAAGAAGGTCACGTTAGGCATTCCGCCGAACATGGAATTGCTCCAGAGGGTGTGATCGTCAGGGTTCGCCTTGTTGTGCTGGATGGTTTCCTGCGCCATTCCGGTCCACCCTGAGATGTCCGACTGGTTCACTATCTTGCCCTCCAGCAGCGGATGGCAGTATGCATATGAAATCGCCAGGAACAGCAGCACTATCCCTGCGTATGCGAGTATCTGTCTGAGTGTGTTTTTCATTCTTTTCCCGGGTCCTATATCCCTAACTGACAAAGATAG
>JAKSJK010000043.1 GCA_024398095.1 Bacteroidales bacterium | reverse complement strand
ACGATCTTTCCGTTCTCATCCCTGTTGCTGTGGTCTTTTTCCCTCTTCTGTGCAAAGGTGGCGTTGCTTGCACACACAACGAGGAGGATGGCTGCGATGAATTTGATAGATTTCATGCCTTTTTTGTCAATAATAATTCAATTCTTTGTTTTCTCTGTGTCGGCCTTTAGGGAAAAGGCTTGCAAATGTAGACATATTTCATAAATCGCCAAAATTTTTGTACATTTTTCCTATCTTTGTAATGTAATTTTTATAAGATATGTCAAGCGTTATCAGGAATTTAGAGCTCTGGCCGGACGGTCAGCTGAAGATAGATTGGGTTAAACATCACATGCCGCTTTTGAACTCCCTCGAGGAGCAGTTCAAGGCCGAAAAACCGTTCGCCGGACTGAAGGTGGCGCTGTCTGTCCACCTCGAGGCGAAGACCGCCTACCTTTGCAAGGTGCTGGCTGCGGGAGGTGCCGAGATGTATGTCACCGGCAGCAATCCTCTTTCCACCCAGGACGATGTGGCTGCCGCGCTCGTGCATGACGGCCTCAATGTCTTCGCCTGGTACAACGCTACTCCCGAGGAGTACGAGGCACACTGCCGCCGTGTGATCGAGGTGGGCCCTAATGTGATCATCGACGATGGCGGCGACCTGGTGAACCTCATCCACACCGAGTACAAGGAACTGCTTCCTAACGTCTTCGGCGGCTGCGAGGAGACCACCACAGGCATACTCCGCCTCATCCAGATGAACAATGCCAAGGCTCTGAAGTTCCCTATGATGCTGGTTAACAATGCCGACTGCAAGCATCTCTTCGACAACCGCTACGGTACAGGTCAGTCAGTCTGGGACGGCATCAACAGGACCACCAACCTCATCGTGGCTGGCAAGACCGTGGTCGTAGCCGGCTATGGCTGGTGCGGCAAGGGCGTGGCAATGCGTGCCAAGGGTCTCGGTGCCGAGGTGATTGTAACAGAGATCAACCCGATCAAGGCTATGGAGGCCGTGATGGACGGTTTCAAGGTGATGAAGATGAACGAGGCTGCAAAGCACGGCGATTTCTTTGTGACCGTAACCGGCTGCGACGGCGTAATCACCAAGGCTGATTTCCTCAATATGAAGGACGGTGCAATCTGCTGCAACGCGGGTCATTTCGACTGCGAGGTGGATGTGGCCGGACTCCGTGCGATGGCTGTCGAGGTAAAGCCTGCCCGCAAGAATATCCTTTCATACAAGCTTGAAAACGGTAACCGCATCTATGTGATCGCGGAGGGACGCCTTGTAAACCTGGCTGCAGGCGACGGACATCCTGCAGAGATCATGGACATGTCTTTCGCCATCCAGGCTCTGAGCGCCCGATACATCGTCGAGCACAAGGACGACATCTGCCGCGAGGAGGGTAAGATGGTGAATGAGATCCCGGCCGAGATCGACGAGGCCGTGGCTTGGCGCAAACTCGCTTCCTGGGGCTATGAGATCGACCATCTCACCCCTGAGCAGCACCGCTATCTCTACGGAGAATAATCTTATTTGCCGGGCTGGATATACCTGGCTGCACCTATGTATCTGATAAAGAAGTAGTCCTCGGTGTTGGGAGAAATCCTGACACCGCCGGAACTGCTGGCGTGGATGAAACTGAACCTCGCGTGTTCTCGGTCCACGGACACAACCATGCCCACATGGCCGATCTTGCGGATGTTTCTGGCCTCGCCGAAGAACACGAGGTCGCCCTCCTGCAGGTCGGTTATCATCCCGATCTCGCGTCCTTTTTCGAACTGGGTGCCGCTGTGGCGCGGGATATTGATACCTATTTCTTTATATATATACCTTGTAAAGCCGGAGCAGTCGAAGACATCGGGACCGTTGGCCGCCCATTTGTAGGGCTTGCCCAGATGCTCTTTCGCGAGTGCGACTGCCAGTTCGCCCAGGTAGGTGCCTCCCGGCCGGTGTTTCCTGAACCCGGTGATCTCGTCTATGCGCGAGGCTATCTCCAGACGGCCGGCGCGGCCTGCGGAATCCAGCTCGGCGTAGATTTCCTTCTCGTATCTGCGGGCCTGCGCATCGATGGAGTCGCGGAGCTCCGCCAGGTTGATGGTGATTCTGATGCGTTGCACCTGCTCGCTTTCCTGGGACTTTTTCTTCTTCGGCCTGCGGGCATCAGCGGGAAGCTGGCTGCCGAGGGAAGCCAGCACCAGCGTCAGCAGGACGATATGCAGGATGCGTTTCACTAGAAGTATTTCTTTTCATTCCTGTCCAGGGCCACGAAGATGAAAATCAGGATGGTGAAGGCCCAAAGTGATGATCCTCCGTAGCTTACCAGCGGCAGCGGAATGCCTATGACAGGCATAAGTCCAATAGTCATGCCGACATTGATCATCAGATGCATGAACAGGCAGGCAGCCACGCAGTAGCCGTAGATGCGGGTGAATCTCTCGCGGCTTTTCTCGGCTCCGTTTACGATGCGTGAGATCAGCAGGACATAGAGCAGGATGATGGCGGTGCAGCCAAGGAAGCCCCATTCCTCGCCGACGGTGCAGAAGATGAAGTCGGTACTCTGCTCTGGAACGAAGCCGTAGGTGGACTGGGTGCCGTTGAGGTAGCCTCTGCCGAAGAAGCCGCCAGATCCGATTGCGACCTTGGACTGGTATACGTTGTAGCCGGCTCCGGAGCGGTCTTCGGTGATGCCCAGGAGCACTTCGATACGTTTCTGCTGGTGTGGCTGGAGGACTTTGTCAAACAGGAAGTCTATGGAGAATACCATGATGATGCAGGCCAGGATGGCGCCCACAGAGGTCATCTTGAAACCATTCAGCGAGCGGAAGCCGCGTATCAGGTAGACGACCATAAGCACTGCAAGCAGCGCCGCTGTGATGTAGGCCGGGTCAAAAAATCTTGCTGCACTCTCGGGATTTTCTGCGGTCAGCCTGGTGAATATGATCTGCCATACTATCAGTACTGTAACAATGGGCAGGAATATGAGGAACCAGCGCCTGCCTTTGCCGATAACGATTTCATTTGTGGCAGTAGCGGCAATGCCGACCAGCAGCAGGGACCAGAACGGCCCGAACTTGAGGGTGACGACCACGGTTGCGATCAGCAGTCCAAGCAGGAAGAGCCACCATCCGGAGATGCCTTCCCTGTAGAGTACGAAGAGGAAGCCGACGTAGACGAGCATGGATCCGGTCTCGTTCTCAGCGAGGATCGCCACCATCGGAAGTCCCATCACCGCGCCTGCGATCAGGTAGTCCCGGAAGGTCTTGAACTTCAGGTCCAGCTTGCTGATTATGGCCGCCAGCGTCAGCGAGGACGTGATTTTGGACAATTCGGCCGGCTGCAGCTTGATAGGTCCGAGTTCGAACCAGGAGTGCGAGCCATTGGTCTCCTTGCCTATGAATATGACCAGTACCAGCAGGACGAATATGCCCAGGTAGGCGGGTATGGCAATCTGTTCGTAGATACGTGTCGGTATGACGAAAAGTATCATTATGGCTAGCAGGAAGGCGGAGCCGATCCATACCAGCTGCTTGCATGCGCGGCTGTCCCAGACGAAGACATCCGGGTAGGTGTTGTGGACGGTAGAGTAGACATTCATGAAGCCGATGGTCACCAGCAGCAGGTAGCTGATAATCAGCAGCCAGTCCACTGAACCGGCAAAGCTTCTCTGGGATGTTCTCTGTCCTATCATTTCTTTTTCTTGACTCTGACTTTCCACATGATGTCGCCCGTGAGCATCCTGTACTCAAGCCCCTTCCTCTCGTCGCGGATCTCGCCGTTGAGGTACTTCTCCACAAGCAGGGAGGCGATAGGGGCTGCCCATGTCGCGCCGAATCCGCCGTTTTCTATGTATGCCGCCACTGCGATCTTCGGATTGTCCTTGGGAGCAAAGCACATGAATACGGAGTTGTCGTCTCCGTGCGGGTTCTGGGCCGTACCGGTCTTTCCGCAGATGTCGAGGCCGGGCACCTGTGCGATGCTGGCGGTGGCTCCGGAGCCGAACGGGCTGTTGACAGCCCTGTACATGCCTCCGACAACCTTTTCGAAGTGTTCAGGGGCGACCTTGGTGTAGCGTTTCTCGTGATATTTCTCATCTATCTCCACGCCTTCGGAGTCTTTGACTATGTGAGGGGTGTAGAAGAAACCCCTGTTGGCCACGGTGGCGCAGAAGTTCGCAAGGTGGAGAGGCGTGCAGCCGATCTCACCCTGGCCGATGGAGATGGAGATGACGGTGTTGGCCTTCCAGTGGCCCTTGCCGTAGATCTTGTTGTAGTAGTTTGCAGTCGGGATGTTGCCTCCCAGTTCTGCAGGGAAGTCGCTGCCCAGCTTTTCACCGAAACCGAAGCTGTGGACATATTCGTTCCACACGGTCATGGCCTCGTCGATGCTCTCATATTTCTTGTTCTCAAGCAGGTTCTTGAGCACATAGCAGTAGTAGGCGTTGCAGGACATCATGATGGAGGTCTCAAGGTCCAGCGGGGAGGTGTGGGCGTGGCAGCCGAGAGTATGGTTGCCGAAGTGGTAGCCCCTTGAGCACGGGTAGGCGGTGGCAGGGGTTATGACGCCCTCGTTGAGGCCGATCAGTCCGTTCATGACCTTGAAGCAGGAGCCCGGAGGGTAGGATGCCTGCACAGCGCGGTTGAACATCGGCTTGTAGGGGTTTTCGGAGATTTCCTTGTAGTGCTTTCCGATCTCCGCAAGCATGTCCACGTCGATGCCGGGGCTGGAAACCAGGGCGAGAATCTCTCCTGTGGACGGTTCGATGGCCACGAGCGAGCCGACCTTGTGCTGCATCAGCCTCTGGCCGTAGCTCTGCAGTTCGGCGTCGATGGTGGTTACGATGTCCTTGCCGGGCACCGCCTCGATGTCTTCCAGGCCGTCTTTGTACGGTCCTTCGATCTGGTTGCGGGAGTTGCGGATGAATTTCTGCTCGCCCTTGACGCCCCTGAGGTCCTGCTCTCTGGCAGCCTCGAGGCCTGTGCGGCCGGCATAGTCACCAGGACGGTATTCACCCGGATGTCTCTTTATGAAGTCTGCGTCCACTTCGGACACATAGCCGAGCAGGTTGCCGCCGGCGTTGAACGGGTAGTCACGGATGTTTCGCAGCTGGCAGCGGAAGCCGTCGAAGCCCTTTATCTCTGCGAATTCGGTATATTTCTCCTTGCTTACCTGCTTGAGAAGCACGACTTCCTGGTAGCCGATCCTCTTGGCGTTGGCCTTGAACTCGGCGAATTTGTTCTGGACATATTCCTTGTCCACATCGAAGATTCTGCAGAATTCCAGGGTGTCGAATTCCCGGACTATCTTCGGGGTGACCATGACGTCGTAGCACTGCTTGTTGCCCACCAGCACCTTGCCGTTGCGGTCCTTGATCACTCCTCGGCGCGGGTACACTGGAACCCTGAGGGTGGACTGGCTGCTGGCTTCGTTCTTGAAGTCGCTGCTGAGCACCTGGATGGAGAACAGCTGCAGTATCAGCAGGCCGGCTGCAACGCAGAGACCTATCAGAAGCTTGTTTTTCCTGTCCAGTTTCATCGGCTACCTCCTCTCTCTCGGGTTCAGTACGTTGAGAACGATCAGACCGAGTGCCGATGAGGTCGGCAGGGATATGATGAATCTTACCAGATTGAACCAGAAAGGCCTTTCACCCGCACCGTCCGCAAAGATGTAGAGAGCGAGGAAGAGGGCGGTGGAGATGACTGTGGCGCCGGCACATGGGAAGAGGCCGTTTTTGTATATGCTGAACTTGCCGGCCCTTTCTACCATATCGCGTCCGAAGATGCTGCCCACGAGCGGTTTGCGCAGGAGGGCGGCAGGAACCAGGGCGAAGGCGTTCAGCCCGATGAGCCCGTCACCGAGCAGGTCCACTGCCAGTCCGGTTGCAAAGGCTATGAGCATGGCCCATATCGATCCTACGGAGAGTGGGATGCACAGTACCATTGCCGGAAGCAGGGTGAGGTGCATGAGGGTAGTCATCCCCAGGTAGTTGCAGAGGATGAGCTGAGCGATGGTCAGCAGGAGATAGAGAAGTATGAAATCACTGCTGGTCTTCATTGCTTGCCGATTCTGTCAGACGTTGTATTTCTACTCGGTCGTTGTTTGAGGTTATGGTCACATACCTGAGTTTCCTCAGGTCCTGGAACAGCTGCACATCGAAGGTGAAGGTGGCTCCGTTTACCACTTTGACCTTTTTCGTCACGCCGAGAGGGATGTCTGCGGGGAACAGGGAGGAGTATCCGCTGGTGTATACGGTGTCGCCCGGCTCCACGCCTTCCTGGAACGGCACTTCGCTGAGTATCGCTCCGGTGTGGGTGATGCCGTCCCAGCGCAGTGTACCCACGCCGGTGTCATCCCGTCCGACCCTGGCGCTGACCACGGTCTCGGTGTTGTTGAAACTGATGACATGTGCATAGTGCTCGCTCACCGCGTCTATCCATCCCACGACACCGTCCGGGGTTATGACGCCCGAGCCGGCGATCACGTTGTCGATGGATCCCTTGTTGAGGATGAGATAGCTGTGCTGGCTGTTCTGGCTGTGCCTTACTATCGTGGCCGGGGTGAAGTGGAAAGATCCCACGATTTCGGTGTCTTCCACGCCCTTGCTGTCATAGTTGAGCTTTTCCAGTGCCATGCGCAGGCGGAAGTTCTCTGCGGCGAGGGAGTCGTTCTGCTTCCTCAGCCCGAAATAGCTGCCGATGCGTTCGGTGGTGCCCCAGACGGAGGAGTTGAATCCGTTGACGCCCTTTGAAATCCAGGCATTCTGCGCTTCACCGCTGTTTCTTAACATAGCCAGTGCAGCTACCTCCAAACCAATGAAGATAGCTGCGACTATGATGATGTGCAGTATGTCCGGCTTCTTTGCCATCCTACCTCATGAGGAATGAGTAGTTGGCGGTGTTCTTGAGGGCGATGCAGGTTCCGCGTGCTACGGCCCTCAGCGGGTCTTCTGCCACATGGAACGGGATGTTGACCTTCTCGGTGAGTCTCTTGTCGAGGCCTCTGAGGAGGGCACCGCCGCCAGAGAGGAAGATGCCGTTCTCCACGATGTCGGAGTAGAGCTCCGGAGGAGTCTGCTCGAGTGCGTGGATGACAGCGTTCTCTATCTTTACGATGGTCTTGTCGAGACAGTGCGAAATCTCCTGGTAGGTGATGCTGGCCTCGACAGGGTGTGCTGTCATAAGGTTAGGACCTCTTACCACGAATGGCTCCGGCTCTTCGTCAAGCTCCGGAATCACGGCGCCGACTGCGAGCTTGATCTTCTCTGCGGTGATCTCGCCCACGCGGATGTTGTGCTGCTGGCGGAGGTACTCCTGGATGTCCTTGGTGAGGGCGTCGCCTGCTGTACGGATGCTGTCCTGCACGACGATGCCGCCGAGGGAGATGACCGCGATCTCGGTGGTACCGCCTCCGATGTCCACGACCATGTTGCCCCTAGGCGCCTCCACGTCGAGGCCGATACCGAGGGCTGCCGCCATAGGTTCGAAGATCAGGTATACCTCGCGTCCTCCCGCGTGCTCGGTGGAGTCGCGGACCGCACGGATTTCCACCTCAGTACTGCCTGAAGGGATGCCGACCACGATCTTGAGGTTCGGGTTGAAGAGGGTGCGGTGCTTGCTGTTCACCTGCTTGATGAAGCCCTTGATCATCATTTCCGCAGCGTTGAAGTCTGCGATCACGCCGTCCCTGAGAGGACGTACGGTCTTGATGCCCGGACTGGTTCTCTCGTGCATCATCTTTGCCTTGTTTCCAAGGGCGACGCACTTTCCGGTTGCGTTTTCGATGGCAACGATACTTGGTTCGTCGAGCACGATCTGGTCATTCTGGAAGATGACGGTGTTCGCGGTTCCAAGGTCGATTGCAATCTCCTGTGTTAAGAATGAGAATCCCATTTTATGATTGAAAATTTTCTATTGTTACGTATTGGCGATTATTCGCGGTAAAATTAGGAAGAAAATCCTAAATTTGCCTAAACTTTTTTGACCGATTGATGAAAAAATATCTCGTAGTCACAGCAGGGGGCAGCGGGACGCGTATGGGCGCCTCCTGTCCGAAGCAGTTCCTTGAACTGGACGGCAAGGCCATATTGCAGCTTACTATCGAAAGTTTCCTGCAGGCCGTGCCGGATCTGAATGTCGTCGTCGTGCTCCCCCAGAACCATATCGACGGCTGGAAACAATACTGCTATGACCATCATTTCGATTGCCGCCAGACTCTGGTTGCGGGCGGCATCACGAGATATCATTCCGTAAAAAACGGTCTGGACAGGGTGCCTGACGGGTGTCTTGCCGCGGTTCACGACGGAGTGCGCCCGCTGCTGTCCCCGGAACTCATCCGCAGCCTGTTCGAAACGGCGGAATCAAAGGGCTCGGCCGTACCTGTCACCCCATGCGTGGAAACCATGAAGGTACTCGACCCTTCGACCATGGAGCCGACCGGCGCAAGCGTCGACAGGAGCGTCCTCTTCGGGGTGCAGACTCCTCAGATATTCCTCTCTGAAAAACTGAAGGCCGCATTCCTGCAGCCTTTCAGTACATCTTTCACAGATGAGTCTTCCGTCATGGAAGCCTTCGGAATGAAGGTTTCCTATGTCCTCGGGGAAAGGACCAATCTGAAGATAACTACCCCGGAAGACCTGGAGCTGGCACGTGCCATCCTGGCCTCCCGCAGGAGCCGTTAGTCCCTTGAGAAATCCCTCTTTTCCTTCACCCAGACCTGTCTCTCGATAGCATTGTCGAGGGAGATCTGAGTCTCGGTTGAAAGCACATATGGAATCTTCTGGATGGTGTTCAGAAGAACCTCCATAAGGTGCTCATTGTCAAAGCAGTAGAGCTTTGCGAGAAGGGTGTATCTACCAGTGACGAAGTGGCAGTCCACGATCTCGGGAATCTTCCTGAATTCCTCGATCACCGCCGGATATTTGTTGGCCTCCGACAGGGATACGCTGATGAATGCGCAGACGTTCAATCCGAGTGCCTGTGGCTTCACCAGGAGGCGTGAACCTGTGATGACTCCGTTGAGTTCGAGCTTGCGGACTCTCTGGTGGATCGCAGCGCCTGAAACACCGCATTCGCGGGCGATTTCGAGGAACGGCATCCTGGCGTTCTTGACCAGCAGTCCGAGGATCTTGCGATCTACTTCGTCAATGTGATAGCTTTGCATTGTATGAATGTTGTTTAAGTTTATCCTATCTGCGTCTGAATGACTTCCTGCCCTTGCCCTTTGCGGTAGGCTCGGTTTCATTGATGATCTTCCTGCAGGCCTCTTCGTCGAGGCTGCCTGCGTCGGTACCCTTCGGCAGACGGTAGTTCTTTCCGTCGTACTTGAGGTACGGGCCATATGCTCCGTTGATCACCTGGATGCTTCCGAATTCGGCGAGGATGGCAGGCTCCGGACGCTTGTCTGCCGCCTGGATGAGGTCGCAGCATTCGGTATATGAAACCGTCTCGGCGGCCTTGCCCTTCGGCAGGGTGATGTTCTTGTCACCGTATTTGAGATATGCTCCGTAGCGGCCCTTGGTGGCGATTATGTCCACGCCGTCGAGCTGGCCCACGGTCCTCGGGAGGGTGAAGAGTGCGAGCGCCTCTTCCAGGCTGATGCTCTCGATCAACTGGCCCGGTGCCATGCTTGCGCAGAGCCTGTTGTCGCCGTCGCCCTTCTGGACATACGGGCCGAACTTGCCGAGCTTGGCGATGAGCATCTGTCCGTCGGGAGCGGTGCCGATCTCGCGCTCGACGCGGGTGTAGTCGGTGCTCTCGAGGGCGGACTTCACACTTCCGTTGAACTGGCCGTAGAAGGCGCTGATCACATCCTTCCAGGTGCGCTCTCCCTTGGCAATCTCATCGAAGTCCATTTCCAGGTTTGCGGTGAAGTCGTAGTCCAGGATGTCGCTGAAGTTCTCCACCAGGTAGTCTGTGACGCGTATGCCGATTTCCTGAGGGAAGATCTTGCCTTTCTCGGCGCCTATGGTTTCGGTTTTCTTTGAAGAAGTGATGCTGTTGCCCTTGAGCGTGAGGTTCTGTACCTGCTTCTTCTCACCTTCCTTGTTACCCTTTGTGATGTAGCTCTTCATCAGGGTGGTGATGGTAGGGGCGTAGGTGGATGGTCGTCCGATGCCGCGATCCTTCATCTCCTTGATGATGGTTGCCTCTGAATAGCGTGGCGGTGCGGCGGTAAACTTGCACTCGGCGGCAATGCTGAGTGCGTCCATCTTTTCTCCGACATGCAGTTCAGGGAGTATGATCTCGTCGTCTTCCTGCTCGTCGTCGCGGCCTTCCATATATAGTTTGAGGAAGCCGTCGAAGAGGACCTGGCTGGCCTGTACGTTGAATATGCCGTCGTTGCGGTCATTGCTGATGCTGACATCTGTGCGGAGCACCTTGGCGTCGGTCATCTGGGATGCGACGGTTCTCTTCCAGATCAGGTCGTAGAGCTTTTTCTCCTCGTTGGTGCCCTCGATTACAGCCCTGTCGACATAGGTAGGCCTGATGGCCTCGTGGGCCTCCTGGGCGCTCTTGTCGTTGGTCTTGAACTGGCGGACCTTGAGATATTCCTCTCCGTATGCGCCGAGAATGTACTGCTTGGCAGTGCCGATCGCGAGGGTGGACAGGTTGGTGGAGTCGGTACGCATGTAGGTGATGAGACCCTTTTCATAGAGATGCTGGGCCACCTGCATGGTGCGGCTGACGCTCATCCTGAGCTTTCTGGAGGCCTCCTGCTGGAGGGTTGCAGTGGTGAATGGGGCTGCAGGATAGCGGACACCTTCTTTCTGTTCGAGCTTGCTCACGCAGAAGGATGCCCCCTTGCAGCTCTCAAGGAATGCACGGGCCTCGTCGATGGTGGCAAAACGCTTGTTGAGCAGCGCTGAGATGGTCTTGCCATCTTCCTGGCCTCCGATTCTGAAGAGAGCCTCGATGCGGTAATAAGCCTCTGAGTTGAAGTTGATTATCTCCCTCTCGCGCTCTACCACGAGGCGGAGAACTACGCTCTGTACGCGGCCGGCTGAGAGCCTTGGCTGTATCTTTCTCCAGAGCAGCGGAGAGAGTTCGTATCCCACTATGCGGTCCAGGACGCGGCGCGCCTGCTGGGCGTACACAAGGTCCATGTCGATGGTCCTCGGGTTCTGGATTGCGTTGAGGACAACCGGCTTGGTGATTTCATGGAAGACGATTCGCTTTGTCTTCGCCATGTCCAGCTCGAGCACCTCTGAAAGATGCCATGAGATGGCCTCTCCCTCGCGGTCCTCATCGGATGCGAGCCAGACGGTGTCCGCCTTTTTCGCCGCCTTCTTGAGGTCTTCTACAAGGCGCCTCTTCTCTGCCGGTATTTCGTATTTCGGTTCAAAACCGTTTTTGATGTCAATGCTTTCTTCTCTATCCGGGAGGTCACGCACGTGGCCGAAGCTCGACTTCACGCTGAAATCGTCTCCCAGGAATTTCTGAATGGTGC
This sequence comes from Bacteroidales bacterium, assembly GCA_024398095.1. GTDB lineage: Bacteria > Bacteroidota > Bacteroidia > Bacteroidales > UBA932 > Cryptobacteroides. The sequence continues at coordinate 7,568 of JAKSJK010000043.1, read as the reverse complement.
CGGCCTTTGCAGGCGACTCCACGATTACAAGATTCCCCGCCATATCTGAAACACTTTTTTCGTTTTGAGCCTGCAAAGTAAGGAACAATAGTCCATATTTTCCAAATTTTGTTTCTATTTTTGCAATCTATATAAGTGTGGATATGAACGAAAACACTCAGAAAAAGATATCTAAGGTCCTGTGGATCATAGCCCTGTGTCCTGTTGTAATATTGCCTCTGGCCCTGCTCATCGTTGCAGCGACCGCCAAGATTCCGTCTTTCGAAGAGCTTGAAAGGCCGGAGAAGAAGCTTGCCACCCAGCTGATAGCCGAGGGCGGCGAGGTGCTGGCGACCTACCACATCGAGAACAGGTCGTATGTTTCCTACGACGAACTTTCCCCTTACCTGGTCGAGGCTGCGGTTTCGACTGAGGATGTGCGTTTCTACAAGCATTCGGGCATCGATTTCAAGGGACTCGCGCGCGTGGCTGTGAAGACCATTCTCCTGAACGGCAACCAGGGCGGCGGTTCGACCATCACCCAGCAGCTTGCAAAGACTCTCTATCCGCGCGGCAAGAAGGTGAACAAGATCAAGCTCGTGGGCATCAAGCTCAAGGAGTGGATCACAGCCGTCAAACTCGAGAAGAACTACACCAAGGACGAGATCATGCTCATGTATCTCAACAGCGTCGAGTACAGTTTTTCGTCTTTCGGCGTGAAGGCTGCAGCCCAGACTTTCTATGCCAAGCAGCCGCGAGACCTCACCGTGGAGGAGGCTGCCATGCTCGTGGGCATGGTCAACGGCCCTACCCGCTGGAATCCGGTCCGCAACCCCGAGAAGGCGATGTTCCGCCGCAACACGGTTCTCAACAGGATGTACAAGGCCGACAGGCTCTACCATGAAGATGGTACGAAATACACCCGCAAGCAGCTCGACTCCCTGAAGGCCATTCCGGTGGACTGCCCTGAGTTTGCCGTGCTGGACCACAACGCCGGCCGCGCCCTCTACTTCCGCGACATGATCAGAAGGACCATGAATGCCACCGAGCCAAAGAGGTCGGACTACGACTACATCGAGGTCTACAGGGCCGATTCGCTCCGCTGGGCCAATGACGACCTGTACGGCTGGCTGAACAAGTATACCAAGGCTGACGGCAGCCGCTACAACCTCGACAAGGACGGTCTGCGCATCTATACCACCATCAACTACAAGATGCAGAAGTACGCCGAGGAGGCCGTTGCAGAGCATCTGGGCAAGGATCTGCAGAACGATTTCTGGAGGGACCTCAGGCACAAGACCAACGCTCCTTTCTCCAACGATGTGACCGCATCTACGAGGAACAGCCTCATGAACCAGGCCCGCAAGAGCAGCGACCGCTACCGTGCCCTCAAGCGCGAAGGCGCATCCGACAGCGAGATAAAGAAGGTTTTCGACACCCCTTGCAAGATGAGGGTGTTCAGCTGGAAGAACGCCAAGGGCTACATCGACACCACGATGACCCCGAACGATTCCATCATCTACTACAAGTCCCACCTGCGTACCGGTTTCGTGGCTATCGAGCCTGTCACCGGCCGCGTCAAGGCATATGTGGGCGGTCCTAACTACCGTTACTTCAAGTACGACAACTGTACCCAGAGTACCCACCAGGTTGGTTCTACCATCAAGCCTTTCCTCTACACCCTGGCGATGCAGAACGGCATGAACCCTTGCACCCAGGTGATCAACCTGCCTCAGACCTTTGTGGATCCGTTCGGCAACGAGTGGACTCCGAGGAGTACCGACAAGGAGGAGTGGATAGGCAAGACAGTGACCCTCAAGTGGGGTCTCACCATGTCTTCGAACAACATTTCCGCCTACCTGATGAAGCAGTTCGGCCCTGTCGCCATGGCTTCCCTCATGCACAAGTGCGGCATCAGGAACCATCTCGACGAAGTCAATGCCCTCTGCGTGGGTGCGGCCGACCTGACCGTGATGGAGATGGTGTCCGGCTACACCATGTTCCCGGGCGGCGGCGTTTCTGCCGAGCCTCTGATGGTGACCAGGATAGAAGACAGCATGGGCAATGTCATCACCGAGTTCTCCGGCCGCAGCAAGGTCGTTATCAATCCTTACGAGGCCGGCCTCATGGTCAATCTGATGCAGGGCGTCGTGAACGGCGGTACAGCTGCAAGGCTCCGTGGAAAGTATGCCCTCAAGGGCCAGATAGCCGGCAAGACCGGCACCACCAACAACAACTCCGACGGATGGTTCATAGGCTACACCCCTAAGATCTGTGCAGGTGCATGGGTCGGCGGAGAAAACCCTCAGATCCATTTCCAGTCGATAGTCTACGGCGGCGGCTCCAACATGGCCCTCCCGATCTGGGGCATCTGGATGAAGAAGGTTCTCGCGGACGGCACCCTCGGCATTTCCGAGTCCGATGAATTCAGCCTGCCGGAAGGCATAGGCGCGATGTTCGTCTGCACGGGAGGAGACTCGGACGCCCGCGAAGGCGGCGAAAGCTCAGAGGAAGAATATTTTGACTAGCAATGATAAAGAAAGTAGCAGTGATATATGGCAGTGACTCCTCCGAATGGGAGGTATCCTGCCGCAGCGGCCAGTTTACGGCATCGCAGATAGACAAGAAACTTTTCGACGTATACGAGATATTCGCCCGTTTCGGCAGATGGGAGCTGGTTTCCTGCACCGAGGACGGGGGAGAGAGATTTGAGTTTGCGGAGCGTCCGCAGATCTGCAAGGACGACTTTTCGGTCTGCATCGGCGACCGCAAGGTGAAGTTCGACTATGCCTACATCATGCAGCATGGCACCCCTGGCGAGGACGGCAAGATGCAGGGTTACCTCGAGATGCTCGGTGTGCCTTTCAGCAGCTGCAACGCCTTTGTTTCGGCCATTACCTTCGACAAGTTCTCCTGCAAGTCCTACCTCAAGGATGTGGACTTTGTCAAGTGCGCCAAGGACATCTTCATCCGCAAGCATGAACTCACTCCTGACCTTCCGCGCCAGGTGGTCGAGAAACTCGGCCTGCCTGTGTTCGTGAAGCCTACCGACAGCGGTTCCAGCTTCGGCGTGACCAAGGTGAAGAAGATAGAGGACTTCGACGAAGCTGTGAAACTCGCATTCTCAGAGGGCAAGACCATGCTTATCGAGGAGTCTATTTCCGGCCGTGAGCTCCAGTGCGGAGTCTACCGCCAGGCTGACGGCAGCGTAATGGCTCTCCCGGTCATCGAGATTGTGTCCGAGAACGAGTTCTTCGACTACGATGCCAAGTACAACGGCAAGAGCCAGGAGATCTGCCCGGCCCGCATCACCGAGGAGGAGAGGGAACTCATCCAGGATGCTTCCCGCAAGATTTACGGCCGTCTCGATTGCTCCGGTGTGGTCAGAATCGACTTCATACTCTCCGAAGCTGGTCTCTACTTCCTGGAGATCAACGGCATTCCCGGCATGACCTCGGCTTCTCTCGTTCCGCAGATGGTACGTACTGCAGGCCTCTCCATGCCGGATTTCCTCACAGATATCATCACCGTCACTTCAGCGAAGTAAGTTGAGGCTGAAGGATTTCATAACTGACGCACGGGCTTCTCTGGCTGAAATCTATCCGGCCGACGAGGCCCGTGCTATCGTTACCCGTCTCTGCTCTGAACAGCTTGGGGTTTCGCCCCAGAAGCATATCCTCGAACCGGACTGGGAAATCCCGTCCCCGGAGATGGTTCTGGAGTCTGTGGCGCGCCTCAAGACCGGCGAGCCCCTTCAGTATGTGCTGGGCAAAACTGAGTTCTACGGTCATGAATTCAAAGTTTCTCCATCAGTGCTGATTCCCCGTCCGGAGACGGAAGAACTCGTTGACCTGCTGGTCCGTGAGGCTGAAAGGCGTGCCCTCGGTTCGTCCGGCCGCTGTTTCCGGGTACTGGACCTCTGTACCGGTTCCGGCTGTATAGTCTGGTCCCTCGCGGCTGCGCTGCCTGTGTCCAAGGCAATCGGAGTGGATATTTCCGAGGCGGCTCTCGCAGTGGCGCGTTCCCAGCAGGATTCCAATCCTGAGCTGGAAGTGTCCAATGAGCCGGAGTTCCTGCAGGCAGATGTGCTTGCGCCGGAATCCACCGCATCGCTCGGGCCGTTCGATATCATAGTCAGCAACCCTCCGTATGTCATGGACAGGGAGAGAGCTCTCATGCGTGCCAATGTGCTTGAACACGAGCCGGCGCTGGCTCTCTTCGTGCCCGACTCGGATCCCCTCCTGTTCTACCGCAGCATCGCGTTCATAGCCTCCAGCCAACTGGCTCCCGGCGGATTCGGCGCAGTCGAGATCAACGAAGCACTCGGCCCGGAGACAGCCGCTCTTTTCTCAGATGCCGGGCTGAAGGATGTGGAGGTGCTGAAGGACTTGTTCGGACGCGAGCGTTTCGTGTTCTTCCGCCGCTAGTATTCCACCAGTTCGAACACCAGGTTCACATCTCCGAAGTGGCTGGTCATGCCTGAAGACGCTTCCACAAAATTTCGGCTTACTGAGCCCCTCCAAACTATGTCATCCTTTTCTTTGTAGGGTATCGTCGCCTCGAAGCCATAGGATTTCGACGCCACTTTCGCCACTATGTTGCAGCTCCAGGATGTCATGGTTCCTCCGTCATCCTCGGTTATGAGCAGGGCGCAGATGTCTATCTGCTCTGTCCAGTCGGAGACTATCACGGCGTTGTATTTCACTGCCTCGCTCTTCTGTCCGCGGCGGATTACCACCACGAAATCCGTGATGGATGGGTGGTAGAGCTTCAGTTCCGCCTCGGTGGAAGCACGGAATCCGTCCGCCGAACCCATCTTGATCCAGAACTCGCTGGCTCCCGCAAACCAGCTGTCGAAATTTCTCAGCATGGTGAAGTCGCGCAGCAGAAGCATCTTGTGGCCTCCGCTTCCCGCCTTTGTCGACGTCGGCTTACCTATTATTATATTGCCGCCTCCCGGCATGCCCCAGTCCGGGTCTTTCTTACGCATCATCTCGATGGTGGTGCAGCCGCCGTCATCGTTGCGGTTGATCACCCACACCGGCCTTTCCATGGCAAGTTCCTCGTCCACCAGCACTTCCACCACTTCTCTATCTTCGTTGAGCATCCAGCCGATGTTCACATCTGAATCGTCGTCCGGAGCGAAGGTGATGACCGGGTAGGTGGTACCGTCCCAGTTCTCGGAGTAGGGCCAGTAGATCTGTATGTCGGACATCTCCAATGCATCCAGGTACTCGTCTGCACTCATGCTTTTGGTGGCACGCGCCTCCAGACTTTCCCTCAGCAGTTCCCTCAGGGGCTTTTTGTAGCTGTGGGCTGGGAGCGCCTTGGTTTCCAGGTCTCCCACACCCGAACCGGGAGAGGCAAACAGTTCGATCATCCTGTATTCCTCATCGTATCCGTTTCCTGCGGATGCACTTACCGCGTCGAAAACTTCTCCGATCTGCTCCTCTCCGATTTCCAATTCGGAAAAGAGTCTTGCGATGTCCGACAGTTCGACTGCCGGCTTTTCATCATTTCCGGGGTTCGTGTCCACCCTCTCGCACGCTGCCAGGACGCCCAGGCCCATAAGCAGAATCAAATAAATCCGTCTCATATAGGTAACAGTTTGTATCCTGCAAAGTGACGGATAATTATCCGTGTACGGAAATTATACACGGATAAAATCAAAAAAAGGCCTCTCACGCGTATGAGGGCCGGTTTCTGTGGTGCTGAAAAGTGCCGAGCTGTTGAAAAAATCAGGCTTCCCTGACGGTCATTTCGCAATTTTTGCAGTCAAATCCGAGCCTTAGGCGGCGTCCGTTGTTCAGCAGGAAGAGCTCGTCCTTCATTCCTCCTTCAAGCAGGCAGAGCCCGAGTTCCTTGCGTATGCAGTAGCGGGTGCGCATCAGTTCGGCATCTTTCTGATGGGCCGTTTCGTAGGCTGGCTCTATGGCGCCCGCTCCGCTTCCCGCGAGAATCTCCCTTGCGATACGGTTGGAAATGTTGGCCTTGTAACTGCACTCAGGTCTGCCGTCCGGCTCCATCTTTCTTTCCCTTCGCAGAAGCTTTCTGCCACGGCAAGGCTGCGCGTCGAGCTTTTCTGCAATCTCCCTGCGTATGCCGTTCAGGAAGGCGCTGCTCAGAAGCGGCACATAGTCCATGTCCAGAGATGCCAGCCCGAAGCGGTATATCCCCACGGTCTTGCTCAGCTGGGCCTCCACGAGACCGCGTATCCTCTCGACGTTGTTCGCCATTTCGGTGTCTTCCAGTGGGAAGTTCATGTCCACTTTGCGGCCGTCTTCACTGACTGCCTTCACGGCCACGCCTTCGTAGCGGAGGCTGACTTCCAGGCTTACGGCAAGCTCACGCGTACCCGGGTTGCGGGTGATTTCTTTCTCAAAGGCTGAGTCCAAGTTGCGGAACAGGCGTGCGCCTTTGTAGATGAATTCGTTATATCTGCAGACTATCCTGGCGCTGCCGCTGCGTCCCTGCACACCGTTGCGAAGCCTTTCGCAGACATCGCCTCTGAAGCCGATGGCATCGCCCTTGCCGCTGACGAATGAGAATCCGTCTCCGTTGTTCAGGACGCATCCGGCAGGGGTTTCGACTTCGATTACGGAACTTCCGCGACGCAGGTCCTGCTTGACTGAAATCACTTTCCCGATCTCTTCTCCCATGCCTTTTGCGGCGTCCATCGAAGCCCATCCGCGTTTCTTGTCACCGTCTATGAAAAGTTCGGTGTAGCCCCTGTTGAAGGTTTTGTCCAGGGCTGGCTGGAAGGCTTTGACAACTTTTCCGAACGATGCCCTGCAATAGCGTTCAGGATACTTCTCCACCAGAGAATCAAGTGCCTGGGAATACTCCCTGACCACATTTCTTACATAGGATTCGTTCTTGAGACGACCTTCGATCTTGAAGGAACTTACACCCGCATCGGCGAGTTCTTCGAGCCTGTCCAGCAGTCTGTAGTCCTTTAGAGAAAGGAGGGCTTTGTCCTTCACCAGGACTTTTCCGCTGCCGGTGACCAGGTCATAGCGCGAGCGGCAAGCCTGGATGCAGGCGCCACGGTTCGCGCTTCGTCCCGCGATGTTTTCCGACAGGTAGCACTGGCCGCTGTAACACACGCAGAGGGCACCGTGTACGAAAAACTCCAGTTCGCATTCCGGTGCAGCTTCGGAGATTGCGCGTATCTGCTCCAGCGACATCTCGCGTTCCAGAATCAGGCGCGAGTAGCCGAGGGATGCCAGGAAACGGGCCTTTTCAGGAGTCCTTATCGCACATTGGGTGGAAGCGTGGAGAATTGCCTCCGGGGCAAGCCGGAGCATGGCGAGGTCCTGGACAATGAGGGCGTCTGCACCTGCCTGGATAACCTCCGCAGCCAGTTCCCGAGCCTCTTCCAGTTCCTCGTCGAACAGTATCGTATTGATGACTACGAACACTCTTGCGCCGAAACGGTGGGCATGCGTGCAAAGCCTGCGGATGTCCTCCACAGGGTTGCCTGCAGCCTGTCTGGCTCCGAATCCGGGCCCGGCGATATACACAGCATCGGCACCACAGTCGATTGCTGCGATGCCGATGTCAGCGTTTCTTGCCGGAGCAAGAAGTTC
>JAKSJK010000042.1 GCA_024398095.1 Bacteroidales bacterium | reverse complement strand
GGCTGCCCTGCCTTGTAGGCCTTGCGGGCCAGTTCATATGCCCTTACACCGTCAACCGATTTCGCGCTGAAGAGGGGGGCTACCTGGTCCTGTTCGCCTACGAAGCCTTTCAGAGCCTCGGATATGCCGTCGGCGTCTATATGTTCATATGGGAAATGTGTGTCTATGTCCTTCTCAAGGTCATATGACGGAGTGGTCGCTCCGAAGGTGACGCCTGCCACATATTCCTTGTCGTGGCTCTGCAGGCTGTCTGCCAGCCTGGTGGCGGGACCTATGCATACCAGCAGTACGCCGGTTGCCAGCGGATCGAGGGTGCCTGCGTGGCCGACCTTCAGGTTCTTCTTGCCGAAATGGTGTATCGCAGCCCATTTTACCTTGCGGATCACGTCCGCCGAAGTCCATCTGTAGGGCTTGTCTATAGGAATGACTATGCCACCGGGGTAGTCCTCGATGGCATTTGTAAGTCGCTCCGTGTCCGCAGTCGGCACGAATGGCGGATATATGACCTTTTCAGGCTTATCCATTATTCCTGTACCGGAATCTTTGCAATTCTTCTTTCGTGGCGGCCGCCCTGGAATTCTTCGCCGAGCCAGGTGTTCACTATTGAGAGGGCCTTCTCGCAGCTGATGAAGCGCGCCGGCATCACGAGTACATTCGCATTGTTGTGCTGCTTTACGAGTGCGCCGATTTCCTCGTCCCACGCGAGACCCGCACGGATCCCTTTGTGGTGATTGAGGGTCATGGCCATACCGTTTCCGGTGCCGCAGAGGGCGATTCCGAGGTCTACCTCTCCCTTCTCTACTGCATTTGCGAGAGGGTGGGCGATGTCGGCGTAGTCGATTGCGTCAGTGGTATCGGTGCCGAAATTGACCATTTCGATTCCCTTTGCAGAAAGCATCGCGATTATCGCGTTCTTGTATTCCACGCCTGCGTGGTCGTTGCAGATTCCTATCTTCATAGTTAACAGAGTTTTGCTTTGATTGCTTCGATCCTGCGTGCGAACTCGTCCTTGCCGATGAGGGTGACGATGTCTGCGATGCCAAGGCCGTTGGATGCACCAACGAGTGCCAGGCGGAGGCAGTTCATTACCTTGCCCATCGGCCATTCGTTGCCACGGATGTATTCCTCGAGAGGTCCTTCGAGGTTCTCCTTGGTGAATTCTCCCTCGAAGGCGAGGATGAAGTCGGCCACCTTGAGTGCGAGTTTGTAGTTCTCTTCCTTCCAGAATTTCGCTGCGTCCTTTTCGTTATACTCGCTTGGGGCAACGAAGAGGTAGGATGCGATGGTCCAGAAGTCCGCCACGAAGGTTGCGCGCTCCTTGATGAGGCTCACGACCTTCAGCAGCCATGCCTTGTCCACATTCTCGATGCCGTGCGCAGCGAGCACAGGGATGAAGGCTTCTGTGAGTTCCTCGTCGCTCTTGAGACGGAGGTATTCCTTGTTGTACCACTTTGCCTTGTCAGGGTTGAATTTCGCGCCTGACTTGCTGACGTGGTCGATTGAGAAGGCATCGATGAGTTCCTGCATGGAGAACATTTCCTGCTCGGTACCAGGGTTCCAGCCCAGCATTGCGAGGAGGTTCACGAAGGCCTCTGGGAAGTAGCCGTCCTCACGGTATCCGTGGTAGGTTTCGCCCTCGGAGTTGAGCCAGTTGAGAGGGAAGACAGGGAAGCCCATCTTGTCGCCGTCCCTCTTGCTGAGCTTGCCGTTGCCTACAGGCTTGAGCAGCAGCGGGAGGTGGGCGAACCTAGGCATGGTGTCCTGCCATCCGAATGCCTGGTAGAGGAGGTAGTGGAGAGGGAGTGACGGAAGCCACTCCTCGCCGCGGATCACCTCGGTGATCTCCATCAGGTGGTCGTCGACTATGTTTGCGAGGTGGTAGGTAGGGAGCTCGTCGGCTCTCTTCCAGAGCACCTTGTCGTCGAGTGTGTCTGTGTTTATCTCTACATGGCCGCGGATCATGTCGTCCATCGCAACCACGGTGTTCTCCGGCATCTTGAAGCGTACGGTCCAGTCGGTACGGGTCTCGAGCAGCGGCTTCCATTCGCTCTCCGGCATGGAGAGGGAGTTGCGCAGGCTCATCCTGGTACCCTGGTTGTAGATGAAGGTCTGGCCGTTTGCCTCACATGCCGCACGTGCCGCATTGAGTTCCTCTGCGGTGTCGAATGCGTAGTAGGCGAAGCCGTCGTTCACGAGCTGCTCCGCGTACTTGCGGTAGATCCCGCGGCGCTGACTCTGGCGGTACGGTGCGTGAGGATGCTTTTCGCTGGCAGTCTCTACGACCTTGCCGTTCTCATCCACACCTTCGTCAGGGATGATTCCGCACCAGTTGAGGGCTTCGATTATATACTGTTCTGCGCCCGGTACGAAGCGGTTCGAGTCGGTGTCTTCGATTCGGATGATGAAGTCGCCGCCCTTCTGCTTTGCATAGAGGTAGTTATAGAGTGCGGTCCTGACGCCGCCCATGTGGAGCGGGCCGGTTGGTGACGGAGCAAATCTTACTCGTGTTCTTCTGGTCATGTTCTAAGGTTCTTTAAATGCGCTGCAAATATATGAAATATTTGGCAGTGTCACAATTTGACGCTTTGGCTACTCCTCGTCCTTCGGATAGGCCCTGTAGTAGGCCGCCTGGCCTTCGACTGCCGAGCGGTCGCCGCCCTTCTCGATGCAGAGGAGAGGCTTCTCGGAGAAAAAGAAACTCCTGGCGTTGGAATTGCTGTTGGCGCCCCTGCGTTCGATCTGTTCGCTCTCCTGGATTGCGGAGATCTCGTCGCAGGATTCCCTGTCGTATACGAAATCAGGGTTGATGCGGATGAGATTGGTATCCTCCACCGGATAGAGTTCGTCCAGCTGTTTCATGGTGATGCCGGTAGCGATCACGGTGATGCAGACGGTGTCACCGAATTCCGGAGTGTTATCGTAGACGATGCCCCTCTTGAAGCGGTTGGCATTGCCCAGGTACTTCCTGAGTTCGTCGTCGATTATGTCGAGGTCCCCGGCCTGGATGGTCTGGCTGTTGTTGCCAACGGTCACATTTACCAGCACATTCTTCGCGGTGGACGGGTCGAAGGCCAGCAGGAGAGGGGAGACCATTGCGTTCTGCACTGCGTCCGCAATACGGCTTTCGCCGCGTCCCTCGCCACGTCCCATGAGGGCAAGACCGCTGTTGCTCATCATGTTCTTCACATCCTTGAAGTCCACATTGATATAGCCCGGGCGGCTGATGATCTCTATGATGGACTTCACAGCGGTGGCAAGCACCTCGTCAGCCTTCGGGAAAGCCTCGGTGATGAGAAGTTCCTTGTGGACTTCGAGAATCTTCTGGTTGTCGATCACCAGGAGGCTGTCCACGTACTTCTGCAGCTCGTGAATGCCGTCGAGAGCCTTGGTGAGGGAACCGTTCCTCTCATTCTTGAATGGGAGGGTCACGACGCCAACGGTAAGAATGCCTCGGTCGTGGGCCATCTTTGCGATGACAGGGGCGCCGCCGGTTCCGGTACCGCCGCCCATTCCCGCGGTGATGAAAAGCATCTTGGTCTCGCAGTCGAGCACCTTCTCGGCAATCTCCTTCTCTGCCTCGATGGCCGCGTTGCGACCCTTGATCGGGTCTGTGCCCGCGCCCAGGTCACCCATCCTGACCTTGATAGGTACAGGGCTGATTTTCAGGGACTGAGGGTCGGTATTGGCCACGATGAACGAGCAGCCCTCGATGTGCTGGTTGTACATGTAGTTAACGGCATTGCAACCGCCGCCGCCGACACCGACGACCTTGATCATGGAATTCTCCGGAGTCCAGGTTGCTGGGACGATTACTTCCGGTTCACGGTTTATATCTTCGAATGACATGGCTTTCTGGGGTTCTAATTGTTTGAATCTTCGTCTTCAGGCTCGAGGAGGGCATCGAAAATGTTGCCCATGAAGCTTGTGAAGCGCCCTTTCTGATGCTTCTCTTCCTTCTTGGTCTCCTGTTTCCTTGGCTCCGGCTTCGGTGCCGGTTTGGCTGCCGGCTTTACTGACTCCGGTGCCTTTGGAGTTTCCGGCTCCACGGTCTGCTTCTCTCCGAAGTTCTCGTTCCATATGTCGCCAAGGCTCGGGGCGGGCTCGGCTGCTGCAGCTTCTTTTGCCTTTTCGAGAGCTCCGGTGCAGTTGCCCACTCCTTCTTCCCTTGCGCGGAGCATCAGGCCGAGGGCGTTGGCTGCTGAAGGACCTGTGATGCCATCTACGAATCCTTCACTGGTATAAAGTATCCTAGGACTGCCGATACGGACGCTCAGACCTGACATTTCCTTCACCAGTATCTTGCAGTTGCCGATCTGGGAAGCGCCGCCGGTGAGCACTATGCCTGCGTTGAGATTGTCGGCATAGCCGCTTTCCTGGATGAGGTAGAGCACTGCGTTGATGATCTCCTTCATCCTGGCTGTGACTATCTTGGAAAGGAACTTCACATGAAGTTCGAAGCCCTGGTTCTGCTTGTCGCTGTTGACGTGTATGATCTTGTCGTTGAGGGTGAAAAGGCGGTCCGGGAGGCAGACTCCGTATGCCTTCTTGATGTTCTCCGCCAGGCTCTCACCCATTCGGCAGACCTCCATGATGTCCTTTGTGACGAGCTGTCCTCCGAACGGGATGGAGTCGTAATATCTGAGAATCCCGTCCTTGTAGACGGTCACAGAAGTGGCTCCGGCGCCCATATCCACGAGTGCGACACCGCTCTTCTTCTCATCCTCTGTGAGGACGGATTCCGCGGCTATGCTGCCCGGGAAGTAGATGCCATAGGTGTTGACTCCCGCATCGGAAAGGGTCTTGTCCACCATGGCGAGATTCTTCTTCTTGCCTACATAGATATGGAAATTACCCTCGATCCTCTCGCTGGTCCTGCCTATGATGTCCTCTTCGCTGATCTGGAAATCCTCCTCGTCGGAGTAGGACTGTGCGACGGCCTCGAAGACCTTTTCGGTGGCTTCGTCCAGTTCGCAGTTGTCCACAGCGTTGTTGCGGAGTACTTCGATGTCACCCTCCTCCACACAGGTTTCTCCATCCCTGACCAGTGAAGTGATGCTGTTCTTCTGCACGATCGGGTACTTTGGCTGGTTCACCACGGCGAAGCTGATCTTCTCGCCGATGGCGGCCTGGGCCTCTTCCACTGCCTCGCGTATGGAGTCCGTTGCCTTCTTCACATTGGAAACGGCGCCCCTGACGATGCCTTCGGAATGAGTTTCCTTGTAATACATCATCTCGACATTGCGTCCGTCGATCCTTGCCACTGCAAGTCCTATCTTATCCGATCCGAGGTCGATCGATACTATATGTTTTTCGTCCATTGCGGTATGTTTTATCTGCAAACTATCTGTCTGTCGAACTTTACGTTCACTGTTGTATATTTCTTTTCCGTATTCGGTTTCACATGGGTGAAATAGGTCTCGATGCGTCCGAACTTGGCTTCTATGTCATCCGGGGTTCCGAAGATGAATTTCTCCTTGCAGTCCTTCAGGTAGATGACCAGATCCCCCTTGTCGTTCACCCTCATCTGGGTGATCCTGTGCTTCCAGCTGCTGCCGTCGATATAGGCAGCGAGTACTACCATCCGGCCCACCCATCTTCGTGCACGGGCGTCTTCAGGCTTTCCGTAGCGTTGAGGATCCACTGGCGGGAGACCGTCTACGATAGGCACGTGCGCCGTGGTTTTGCCTTGCAGAGGGAAGATGTTGCCGCGGTCATCGCAGTAGCATCCGACTCCTCCGCGGATGAACCTGAGCACAGGCCTCCGCTGGGTCACATCGATGTTCAGTATGCTGTCCCTGGTCACATAGACCTCGCTTTTGAGCACTGCGCTGCGCTTGTCCACGAATTCCTCGATTGCAACTATGTCTATGTCATCGAGGTATTCACCTATCTGATCCCCGAAGCGGTTCCGGATGGCCTCAGTGATGTCTTCCGGGCTGGCAAAGCATTCTCCGCTGCCCTTCAGATGGACCTTGACCTCCTTGCATGTGATGTCCCCGTCGGCGGCTGCACCGCTGACAAACGACCATCCCATCAGCGCTGCCAGCGCCGCTGCAACAAGGCAGAGGACTATTATTCTGAGGGCTTTCTTCATACTATCTGCTGTATCTTTCCTTGAGCATTTCGGTGATTGGGACGATGAACTTGTCCACATTGCCCGCACCGAAGGTTATGAGTGTGTCGACCGGCTCCTTCGAGAGGTAGTCCATCAGTTCTTCCTTGCGCATCAGAAGTTTCTCCGGAGCAGTCACCTTGTCGAAGATTATCTCGGAGGTAACGCCCGGGATCGGCTCCTCGCGGGCAGGGTAGATGTCCAGGAGGATGAGTTTGTCAACCGCGCTCAGTGCCGCTGCGAATTCCGCTGCAAAGTCGCGGGTACGGGTGTACAGATGCGGCTGGAAGATGGCTGTGAGCTTCCTGCCCGGGAATATGTCGCGCATCGAGCTGATGGCAGAACTGATCTCGTTCGGATGGTGTGCATAGTCATCGATATACGAGCAGCCAGGCTGGTTGAAGTGTATGTCGAAACGGCGCTTCACTCCGCTGAATGTGGCAATGGCTGCCTTGATCTTCTCAGGCTCGACACCGTGGGTGAGGGCGATGGCTGCCGCAGCAATGCTGTTCTCGGCGTTGACCCAGCCCGGGGTACCGCACTTGATACCTTTCAGCACACCGTCAGGGTATACGAGGTCAAAGGTGAAATATCCGCATTCGTCGACCTTCTGGTTGATGCCGTAGAAGTCGGCGCGGGTGTCGTCGTAGGAGTATCTGAGCAGTTTGGCCTTGGTGTCAGACTCGCTTACAGGAAGTCCGATCTTGGCAATCACGGTGCCGCTGACCTGTGCCGCGAAGTCCCTGAAGGCCTGCTGATAGGCTTCCAGGTCGTTGTAGATGTCGAGGTGGTCGGCATCCATCGCTGTGATTACAGCAACGGTAGGGAAGAGCTGTAGGAAGGAACGGTCGAATTCGTCCGCCTCAGCCACAATCACCGGGTTCTCGCTGATCAGCAGGTTGGTGTCGTAGTTCTTCGAGATACCTCCGAGGAAGGCGGAGCAACCCTCGCCGCTGTGGGTGAGTATGTGTGCCAGCAGGGTGCTGGTGGTTGTCTTTCCGTGAGTGCCTGAAACTGCGAGGCAGGCCTGGCCCTGGGCAATCTCTCCGAGCATCCTGGACCGCTTGATCACGCGGTAGCCCTTCTCCTGTACATAGACCAGCTCGCCCATATCCTTCGGAATCGCCGGGGTGTAGACCACGAGGGTGTCCTCCACATTCTTCGGTACAAAGTCTATGTTGTCTTCGTAATGAACCTCAATCCCTTCATTTTCAAGTGCATGGGTGAGGTCTGACGGCGTCTTGTCGTAGCCGCTGACCTTGAATCCCTTGGCGTTGTAGTAGCGTGCGATGGCACTCATGCCGATGCCGCCTATGCCTATGAAATATATATTGGTATACATCTTTTAACCTATGATTCTGTAAACTTCGTCTGCTATGGTCTGGGCCGCGTCCGTCTTGGCGAGCAGGGCCACATTCTTCTCTATCGATGCTATCTTCTGCGGGTCTGCGAGCAGGGCGCATGCGGTCTCCATGAGCTGCTGCGGTGCGTCTGCATCCCTTACTATCATTCCGGCGTCCTTGCGCACCAGGGCCATCGCGTTGTGGGTCTGGTGGTCTTCAGTCACATTCGGGGACGGCACAAAGATGGATGCCTTGTGGGCGGCGCAGAGTTCGGAAATCGAGCTTGCGCCTGAACGCGAGATAACCACGTCTGCGGCTGCGTAGGCAAGATCCATCCTCTTGATGAAGTCGCTGTACAGGATGTTCGGAAGGTTCCTTCCGGCCATGAACTCATCCACTCCGGCCTTGTAGTACTTGCCGCACTGCCAGATTACTTCGATGTCTTCGCCTCCCGTACATCCGGCCTCGATCCACTTCTGCATGGATACATTCAAGGTGCGGCTTCCGAGGCTGCCTCCAACTATGAAGAGATGCTTCTTCTCCGGGTTGAGCCCGTAGAATGACATAGCCTCGCTGCGCATTGCTTCGTCGGCAGGGACTATCTCTTTGCGGATAGGGTTTCCGGTCAGTATGATCCTGTCTGCGGGGAAGAAGCGATCCATTCCCTCGTAGGCTACGCAGATGCTCTTTGCCTTCTTTCCCAGGATCTTGTTGGTGAGACCGGCGAAACCGTTCTGTTCCTGGATGAGGGTAGGGATGCCGAGAGACTGTGCCGCGGACAGCAGAGGTGCACTGGCATAGCCGCCCACACCGATTGCGATATCCGGCTTGAACTCGCGGATGAGCTTCTTCGCGGTCTGGCGGCTCTTCCAGATCTTGTACGGAAGCTTGAAGTTTGCCGCAGAGAGCAGCTTGCGGTTGAGGCCGCTTATATCCAGACCTACGATCTTGTAGCCCGCAGCGGGGACTTTCTCCATTTCCATGCGGCCGTTGGCACCCACGAAGAGTATCTCTGTCTCCGGGTTGAGCGCCTTAAGCTGGTTTGCAATCGACAGGGCCGGGAAGATGTGGCCTCCCGTTCCGCCGCCGCTTATTATTGCTCTGATCTTTCTGTATTCCATATCATTCAACTGTTTCCAGTGTTTCTTCTTTAACTTCTTCGGCCCTCATCTGGAGGTCTTCCTGCACTGCCGCGGCTTCTTCTGCCTGAATCTGCTTCCTGACAATCTTGCTGATGCAGAAGACGATTCCGAGCGCCACGCTGAACATCAGCATGGACGACTTTCCGTCGCTGATAAGCGGCAGGGTCTGGCCGGTCATAGGCATCAGACCGACATTGATTGCGATGTGCATCATAGCCTGGGCGCTGATCATGACGGTGATGCCTCCCACAGCCGTCCTGGCGAAGACATCGTCGCAGTTGCGGGCGATCAGCGAACCCCTGGCCAGCAGGCTCAGGAAGAGCATGATTACAATGATGCCTCCAATAAATCCGTATTCCTCCACAATAAGGCTGTACATGTAGTCTCCGTACATAACCGGGACCTTATATTTCTGTGTGCTGCTGCCAGGTCCGAGGGGTAGGATTCCTTCTTTGATGGCAATCAGCGATCCGATTTCCTGTCGGTTGTCGTCAATGAATTTCCTGCCTTCGGCCGTATGGCGGCCCAGTTGCAGGACCTTTTCGTCGAAACTGAGGTCGTCGTGGCTTGAGAAGGATTCGAGACGGCTCATGGCCGTACCCAGTCGGAGAGTGGACATGAACTTGCCGTCGGTTGCGAACCAAAGCATGATCACCATCACGAGTATTCCTGCGAAACTTGCGAGGTAGGTGAAAGTCTGCTTCATTGGGAAGCCTCCGATCACTATGGTTATGAACATCACGAGAGTGATGAAAAGCATGCTGGACACGGAACCCATGAACACCAGCAGGGCAGTGACTCCGATAGGGATGAAGATGTAAATCAGTCCGGTGAACCACTCATTTGTGAAAAATGTCTTTCCTGTGGCCTCCTGGAGCACTTTCATAAGTTTGAATCCGTCGTTCTTCCAGGTGTGTACGGCCCATGAGAGGTAGAGGATCATGAGCACCTTCACCACCTCGAAGACGTGCAGCTGGAATCCCAGGAAATAGAGGGTTCTCCATGCCGAATTGATGCACTGGGCCCTGATGATGCCGAGATTCACATGGGCGTCCAGCATCAACAGCAGCACGAGGCTGATCAGGAAGCTGAATCGTCCCAGTATCTTGAACCATTTGAAGGTCTTGAAGCGATATATCACGAACACCGCACCGAGGCTGACCACGATGAATATCAGCTGTTCGACAAACAGCTGGGGACGCGTCACAGACCCGTTGCGGACCTGGGGCATTATCGAGGTTGCAGAAAAAATCGCCAGCGAGGACACCATGAAGAGCATGATGATGATCATCAGGAGCACTTTGTCGCCCTCGATGCTGTCGAATAATCTCTGGAATATGTTTTTCTCGGTTTTCTCCATCACAGATCCCTCCGCTATCTTAAAGTTTCCTTACCGCATCCTTGAACTGGCGGCCGCGGTCTTCGTAGCTCTTGAAGAGATCGAAGCTGGCGCAGCATGGGGAGAGGAGCACTACATCGCCGGCAACGGCAACCTCGCTGCACTTCTTCACGCAGTCAACTGCGGACTGGGTGTCGAAGATGTTCTCCTTTCCCACGATGTCCTCGAAGGCCTCGTGGATCTTCTCATTGTGAAGGCCCATGCAGACGATCTTTCTTACTTTTTCCTTTACCAGGTCCTTGAGCACGCTGTAGTCGTTACCTTTGTCCTTGCCTCCCACGATCCAAACGACAGGCCTGGTCTGGCACTCGAGCGCGTACCAGGCAGCGTCGACATTGGTCGCCTTTGAATCGTTGATATAAAGTACATCCTTGATAGACAGGACTTTCTCAAGCCTGTGCTCCACAGCCTGGAAGGTAGAGAGCGAATTGCGGATGACCTCGTTATCTATGTCCATAACCTTGCCGGCGATGGCTGCGGCCATGGAGTTGTACACATTGTGCTTGCCGCCGAGGGCGAGCTCCTGGAGGTACATATCGCACTCGTTGCCGCCTACCTTGACAATCATCCTGTCGTCCTTCACATAGGCTCCCTGGGCCACCTCGTTCTTCTGGGTGAACGGCAGTTTCTTGGCCTTGATGAGGATGTCGTCAAGGTTGCGTATGGTGATCTCGTCATCGGAGCAGAAGATGAAGCAGTCGTCTTCCTTCATGTTGCGGGTGATGCGGAACTTCGCCTTCACGTAGTTCTCCATCTTGTGGTCGTAGCGGTCCAGGTGATCCGGGGTGATGTTGGTGATGATCGCTATGTCGGCCTTGAAGTCATATACATTGTCAAGCTGGAAGCTGCTTAGTTCGAGCACGTAGTAGTCGTGCTGCTCGGTAGCCACCTGGAAGGCGTAGCTCTTTCCGATGTTTCCGCCCAGACCTACGTTGAGGCCTGCGTTCTGGAACAGATAGTATATGAGTGAGGTGGTAGTGGTCTTGCCGTTGCTGCCGGTGATGCAGACCTTCTTCGCGGTGTCGTAGCGGCCTGCGAATTCAATCTCGGAAATGATGTGGATGCCGTTCTGCTCGCACTTGACGACCATCGGGGCGTCGCACGGTATGCCCGGGCTCTTTACGATCTCGTCTGCGTTGAGTATGAGATCTTCGGTGTGGCCTCCCATTTCGAAAGGGATGTCCCATTCCTTGAGCATCTCCACATACTTATCGGCGATCTTTCCCATATCCGAGAGAAAGACGTCGAAACCTTTCACCTTTGCGAGAACGGCTGATCCTACACCGCTCTCACCGCCACCGAGTACTACTATTCTTGACATATGCCTATATGATTGTTTTCTTGTTTTACCTGACCTTGAGCAGCGCGAGGGTTGCAACTGCGAGAATGATTCCTATGATCCAGAAGCGACCTGTAATCTTTGATTCAGGAAGCACGGCCGATTTGCTGAATACGGCCTCGATGCCTTCCTTCTGGAAATGGTGGTGCAGAGGCGACATCCTGAAGATGCGCTTGCCTGCGCCGTATTTCTTCTTTGTATACTTGAAATAGCTCCTCTGCATGATAACCGACAGAGACTCCACGAGGAAGATGCCGCAGAGCACAGGGAGGAGGAGTTCCTTGCGGGTAAGCAGGGCACCCACACCGATGATGCCGCCGAGGGCGAGACTGCCGGTGTCGCCCATGAACACCTGGGCCGGGAAGGTGTTGTACCACAGGAAGCCCAGCAGGGCTCCGACCAGTGCCGCCATGTAGACCGCGACTTCACCACTGCCGGGCAGGTACATGATGTTGAGGTAGTCTGAGTTTACGATGCTGCTGGAGAGCCATCCGAAGATGCCCAGTACCACACCTACGATGGCTGTGGTTCCGGCTGCAAGTCCGTCCAGACCGTCAGTGAGGTTTGTTCCGTTGGAACATGCGAGGATGATGAATATGATCACCAGCACATAGAGGGCCCAGGTGCAGTACATGCCGAACTGGCCCTTGAACGGGATGAACCACGAGTAGTCGAGCTCATGCTCCTTCACGAACGGGATGGTGGTGACGATCTCCTTTGCGTCGCCGGGCCAGAAGCTTGGCACGAAGCACATCGCCAGGGCGATTCCGAGGGCGAGGGTGAACTGGCCGATCAGCTTGGCCCTTTCGCTGAGTCCGTCCTTGTTGTGCTTGAACACTTTTATGCTGTCGTCCGCGAAGCCGAGTCCGCCGAGCCAGACGGTGGTAATGACCAGCAGGATGGTGTAGATGTTGGCGAGGTTGCAGCAGAGCAGTGCACCTGCGAGTACTGAGATGATGATTATGATGCCTCCCATGGTCGGGGTGCCTTTCTTCTGCATCTGTCCCTCGAGCCCGAGGTCGCGGATGGTCTCGCCGATCTGCTTCTTCTGCAGCCAGGCGATGATTTTCTTGCCTGCGAAAAGGGCGGTGAGCAGCGAGATTATGCTGGCCAGCATAGCCCTCACTGAAATGTAGGACATGAGGCCGAGGCCCGGAATGTCCCATCCGAGATTCTTGAAAAGTTCTGAAAGGTGGTATATCATCTCTTTGTCTTTTTATTCGTTCATGTCTGCGAAAACTTCCGCTACTATTTCCTTTTCGTCGAAGTGCCGTTTTTCCTTACCTATTATCTGATAGGTTTCATGGCCCTTGCCGGCGAGCAGTATGGTGGCTCCGTCCTTTGCCGTCATGATAGCCATGCGGATGGCCTCTGCACGGTCCTCGATGCAGATGGTCTTGGCGCGTCCTTCCTTGTCCAGCCCGGTCTTGATCTCCGCTATGATGTCGGAGGTGTTCTCTGTACGGCTGTTGTCAGAGGTTATCACGATGCGGTCTGCCATCTTCTGGGCTACAGCCGCCATCTCCGGACGCTTGGTCCTGTCGCGGTCGCCGCCGCAGCCGAAAAGGCAGATCAGTTCGCGTTCAGGTGCTATTGCACGCAGGGTTCCGAGCACGTTCTCCATCGCGTCAGGAGTGTGCGCATAGTCGATGATCACGGAGATGTCTCGCGGGCCCTTGATGTTCTCAAGCCTGCCTGGAGCCGATTCCAGGGCGCTTACAGCCACCAGGGCGTCCATCGGATCGGTACCGAGGATTACGGCAGTGGTGTAGATTGCCAGGATGTTGTAGGCGTTGTGGAGACCGATGAGCTTCACCCAGCTTTCTGTCCCGTCGATGCGCAGCAGCATGCCGTCGAAGCTTTGCTCGAGCACCTTGCACCTGTGGTCTGCCATAGCCCTGCATGAGTAGGTAACAACCTTAGCCTTGGTATTCTGGACCATCACCATTCCGTTCTTGTCATCGATGTTGGTGATTGCTACCGCGTCTGAAGGAAGCTGGTCGAAGAACAGTTTCTTGCAGCGCAGGTATTCTGCAAAGGTCTTGTGGTAGTCCAGATGGTCGTGGGTGAGGTTGGAGAAGATGCCTGCCTTGAATTTAAGGCCTGCCACTCTTTCCTGCTCGACGCCGATGGAACTGACCTCCATGAAGCAGTACCTGCAGCCCTCGGCAACCATCTCTGCCATCAGGGAGTTGATGGTGATAGGGTCGGAAGTGGTGTTGACCGCCTCCTGGCCGCGTTCACCTACATAGTTGGCGATGGTCGAGAGCAGTCCGCACTTGTATCCGAGCTTTGTGAAGAGTCTGTAGAGCAGAGTGACCGTGGTGGTCTTTCCGTTGGTGCCGGTGATTCCCACAAGCTCGAGTTTCTCGGAAGGATTGCCATAGAAATTGGATGCTATCACCGCAAGTGCATGCCTATCGGCTGACACCACCGCAGCAGCGCCTTTTGCGAGTGCTGCATCGATGAAGTCATGACCATCCACCGCAAAGCCCTTGACTGCGATGAAGAGCGAGCCTTCTGCAACCTTCCTGGAGTCGTTGGTGATGGCGGTGATCTCAGTATCGGGACCTCCGTTCACTATGCGTGCTCCACTGTTTTCTATGATCTGTCCGAGTTTCATCTTACTTCAATCTTATCATCACGGTGCCGCCCTTTGCGAGCTTTGACCATGCTGCAGGACTCTGGCTTGCAACCTGTCCTGCGCCTTCATATACACATTTATATCCACAGCTTTCAAGGCTGTATATCGCGTCTGAAAGTCCCAGCCCGCTAAGGTCAGGTACCTTTCCGTCGTTGTTCTTTCCTGTCACGACCTCCACCTTGGAGACTTTGTCCATCTTGCCGTTCTTCTCCAGCGATACAGCCCATTCAGGATGCAGGCAGAAGAGTTCGTCTGCAATTTTCCTGACAGGGGTTGCACAGCGGGAGCCTTCCAGATTGTCTCCGGTCACCCTGGTGTAGAACACGCAGATAGCGGTGTATTTCGGGTCCTCAGCCGGGAAAAATCCTGCGAAACTGCCCTGGATCTTCCTGAATCCGCCTGCGCCGAAGGTTGCCTTTCCTGTGTTCGGATCCGTGTAGGTCTGGTAGGCGGTTCCGGTCTTGCCCGCAATCTTGCACTTCGAGCGGAGCATCCTCCAGTAGGCTGTGCCGTGTTCCTCCTGGGTGATCTTCAGAAGTGCAATGGTGAGGCTGTCTGCCGTTCTCTTGCTGCAGATGGACCTCTCAAGTACTTCGGGGCCGAATTTCTTCTCCACCTTGCCATCTCTGAGGTATTCCTCTATCATGTAAGGCTTCATCTCCTTTCCGCCGTTGGCAATCGCATTGTAGAAGGTCAGGATATGGAGCGGAGTGGTTCTCATATCGTAGCCCATCGCGATGCTCGGAAGGGTGAGAGCCTCTCCTGAGGTGCGTGGATCCTTGATATAGCACTTAGCGAGACCGTTTATATCGAAATCGAAGTCGTCGAAGAGATGGTATTCTTCAAGGCTCTCCATATACTTGTCCACATCCTTGCTTTCTTTGCCGAATTTCTCGACTGCAAGGTATCTGAACACATAGTTCGAGGATATCTTCAGGCCCTCGTCGACAGTGATCTTGCCGTCCGGGTAGTGTGCTTTGCCCACATGGGCGTCGACAGGAGTGGAGGCACCTCTGTAGTATACTTTCCCGTCCTTGGTCGGAATCGTGTCGTGAATATCCACGCCGGCTTTTTCTATTGCGGCCATGAGGGTTGCGGTCTTGAACACGGAACCCGGGTTCTGCGCAGTCGTGACAGCATAATTGTAGGTCTCGCCGAGATTGCCGTCTTTGTCGCGGGTGAGGTTGACCATGGCCCTGATTGCTCCTGTGGCGGTTTCCATAACCATGCAGCACCCGCCTGTCATCGCATCGTTCTCGGAAAGCATCTCCCTGAGGGCGTTGTCCGCGATTTCCTGCATGGTAATGTCAAGCGTGGTCTTTACATCCATGCCGTCCACGGCCTTCTTGCTCTTCCAATTGTTGCCGGGTACATAGACGCCCCTTATATCGGAATCCTTGAGCATGGTCCAGCCTTCCTTGCCGTGCAATATGGAGTTGCACTTCTCCTCGATGCCGGTCAGCTGCTGCCTGTCCTGGTTGTTCTTCACCACGCCGATGGCCCTGCGGCCCAGAGAACCGTACGGGTAGCTGCGGATCTCTTCCACGGTGACCTGGATGCCACCCTTGTTGGAACCCTCATTGAAGAGGGGGAGCTCCTTCACCTTGGAAAGAGTCTCAAAGTCTATCTGCCTGCCTATCTTGAGGTAGTGGTGGTTATTGTCCCTGTTGTGGATTATGCTCCTCTCCCAGTCAGCAGCGCTGCCTCCGTAAATCCGTGCGAGTCCCTCGGAAAGCTGGGCGGCCTTGTTCCTCCATTCCAGTTCTTTGGCCGGGTCGTTCTTGAATTCTTCCTTGCGGACCACGCAGTCCATGCTGACCTGGTATAGCTTTGACGATGATGCGAGGAGCTTGCCCCTGGTGTCGTAGATCGCGCCTCTGACAGGACGGATCGAGTCCACATGCTGGCGGGCCTGGTAGAACTCCTTCTGCAGCTTCGACGGCTGCCAGAATATCTGGAGATATACAATCCTCGCGGCGACGCAGATGGCAAGCAGGATGAACGCGATGTGTATCGCGGCCATCCATCTGCTGGTCACGTTTCCCTTCCTTCTGTTTCTTCTCTCCTCTGCCATCTTACTTCTTTATGTTTTTTGCCGGTTTTGACGGCTTTCCAACATTCACATTATTCTCTTCGAGCAATTTCTCCACAGTGCTCATCCTGCCGAGCCCTACGAGCTCGATTTCCTTCTGGGAATGGCGGATCCTGGTCTCGTTCACCTCGGCCTTGAGTTTCTCCCTCTTTATCTGGGTGTTCTCCACGCCGGAGCGGAAAAGCATCACACATGCGGATGCCACTGCCAGTATAACCACATGGAAGAAATACTTCTCCAGTCCCAGCTTGAGCAGCATCTCTCCCTGGAAGATGTCCTTGATGTTCTTGAGGACCCTCTTCATTCCGCTTTTCTTCTCTTTCTCTTCCATCTTCCCCTAGAGTTTTACTGCCACCCTCAGCTTTGCACTGCGGGCCCTGGTGTTGCCTGCGATCTCTTCTTCCGCCGGGAGGATCGGTTTCCGGTTTACGGCTTCCAGCGGAGCGCTGACCCTGCCGTAGAGGTCTTTTTCGACGGTGCCGTCGACATTTCCGCACTTGATGAAGTTCTTCACCATCCTGTCCTCGAGAGAATGGTAGGTGATTACCACCAGCCTTCCACCCGGCTTGAGGGACTTCGCCGCTCCCTGGAGGAACTTTTCCAGCGAGCGCATCTCCTGGTTGACCTCGATTCTGAGCGCCTGGTAGACCTTTGCGAGTACCTTATGCTCGGCAAACTTCGGCAGCATCCTTTCGATCGCCTTGTCCAACTCTCCTGTCTTCTCGATCGGGGCGGCCTCGCGCGCCTTCACGATGAGCTGGGCCATCTTTCTGGCTCCGTCCACCTCTCCGTAGAGTCTGAGTATCCTTTCCAGATCCTGCTCGCTGTAGGTGTTTACCACATCGGCCGCAGTCATCTTCGCCTGGGTGTTCATCCTCATGTCCAGAGGGGCGTCGAAGCGGAAGGAGAAGCCCCTGTCCGCAGTGTCGAACTGGTGTGATGAGACTCCGAGGTCGGCCAGGATGCCGTCGATACCTTCGGGATAGCCCTGCTCCAGCACATAGTTGTGGATGAAGCGGAAGTTATTGTGGATGAGAACAAGCCGGTCATCGTCCGGCTTGTTCAAAAGCGCGTCACTGTCACGGTCGAACGCCAGCAGCCTTCCCGCATCTGATAAGCGTGAAAGTATTTCGCGGGAATGGCCGCCGCCGCCAAAGGTAGCATCGGCATATACGCCGGAAGCTGCATCACCGATAAGAGCGGTGACGCTTTCATCCAACAATACTGGTACGTGATATTCTGACATTCCGGAACCTCCTATCTGAGATCAGATAGCATTCCGGCAAGAGAGATGTATTCTTCGTTTGTGAGTGCGCTGGACTCGAATTTCTCCTTAGCCCAGATCTCGATCTTGTGGTCATTGCCACAGAAGACAACTTCTTTCGAAACGCAGATTGAATCCAAAAGTCTCTTTGGGATGCTTATGCGGCCGAGCTTTCCGTCTGGTGCGACTTCGGCACGGTTGCGCATGTACTCCCTCCAAAACTGAGCGTGAGCCCTGTTGAAGAAGTTGAGCTTCGATTTGGTCTCCTCGGACTGGCGTTCCCACTCTTCGTAGGTGTACATCTCGAGGCAGTCCTCGTAGATGTCCTTCTTGACGACGAAACGCATATCGCCGTCAGCTGGAAGCAGGCCCTTGAAGGCGGCAGGGAACACGATGCGTCCCTTGTCGTCGACCTTCGCGGTATATTCTCCGATGAACTTGACCATTTTCTATAATTCTACATTGACCGCCAATCCGGGGGAATGACGGTTCTTCTTTCACGCTTGGTTGCAAAAGTAGGAATTATTTTCCACTTTGTTCCAAATTTTTCCATTTTTTTCCACAAAGTCTTATATTTGTTTTCATAACGAAGATATTACACTGCTATGAAACATATTTTTCCTGCATATGCATTTGCCTTCACAGCTGTCTTTTGCATCCTTCTGACAGTGCCTTCCTGCAAGGGTGGCCGCCATGGTGGGGAAGCGGACGCACAGAAGGACACCATCCTGCCCCTTGGGTTTCTGACAGATACTCTGGATGTGGTCGAAAGCAAGGTGAAGGATGGCGAATATTTTTCTAAAATGTGCCTCCGGCTAGGCTTGGACCCAGGAAAGGGTTATGCTCTTACCGAGGCCTGCGGAGAGGTTTTCGATGTGCGCAAACTGCGTGCAGGCAATACCGTAAGGGCGTATTACACCAAGGACAGCCTTGCGCGTGACCTGCAATATATAGTATATGTAAACAACCGAACGACCTCGACTGTTTTCCGTACCTTCGATTCCCTCGCCGTGTGGAAGGCCGAACTGCCTGTCTATAACGAGCGCAAGGTGGCTGATGTTACGATCAATTCTTCTCTTTGGAACGACATGCAGGCTTCGGGCGCTTCTATTCTGGCGATTCTGAAGCTTTCCGACATATATGCCTGGACCGTGGATTTCTTCGGCCTCCAGAAGGGCGACCGCTTCCGTCTTATCTACAACCAGCGTGTCTGCGAGGGGGATGTCATCGATGTGGATACGGTCTATTTTGCCATCTATACCAGTGACGGCAAGGATTACCCGGTGATCATGTACGATCAGGGAGACGGGGGGAATGTCTATTGGAACGAGAAGGGTGAGAGCATGAAAAAGGCTTTCCTGAAGGCTCCGCTGCACTATTCCAGAATCAGTTCCGGCTTTACCACGCATCGCCTGCATCCTGTGACCAGGAAGGTTCAGCCTCATCTGGCAGTCGATTACGCGGCTCCCACGGGCACTCCGGTCATGGCTATCGGTGATGGCACCGTGCTCTCAGCCGGGTACAGCGGCGCTGCCGGAAATATGGTCAAGATTCGTCACAATTCTGTCTATACCACCGCCTATCTGCACCTTTCGAAATATGGCGAGGGTATCAAAGCCGGGGCCCATGTACGTCAGGGCCAGGTGATTGGATATGTCGGGTCTACGGGCCGCAGCACAGGCCCGCATCTTGATTTCAGGGTGTGGAAAAACGGGACTCCGGTCAATCCTTTGAAGATGGAATCTCCGTCCATGGAACCGATAAGGGCGGAGAATCTCCCCGCCCTTGATTCACTTAAAAACTACTGGATGCAGCAGTTCTAGAACACAAGCACGGCGCAGAGGGCAGCGAAGGCAGCGCCTGCGATAGGACCG
>JAKSJK010000041.1 GCA_024398095.1 Bacteroidales bacterium | reverse complement strand
GCGGGAGAAAATGGACTGTCTGCGCTCCCGTAGGCGGCACAAATCGTTGTGGGCACAATGCGATGACGAAGTAATCTCCCGTCTGGGGCTGCGGGAGGCACTATGGAAAGGCCTTCCTCACCCTGTCGAGGATAACTTCGTCGTTTGGTTGGCATATATAGTTGGATTTGGTGTCAGGGTGGCTTCGGCAAGATTACTGTGGGTACAAATCAGTTTGTTTTGGTGTCCGGAGGTGTTGTCTAGAAGGGTAAGTGTGGAGCAGCATCGGCGGCGTCAGCGGCGTAGACTGATTCCCGAAGAAGGCATTTTCCCTTATTTTGCGAGCGGAGCGAGCTGCCTTCTGAGGGAAACAGTCTGAGCCGCGACACAGCGCCGCCGAATTGGAAACAACCCTGCGCCGTCGAAATCGATATTCCGAAATAATCACTATATTTGTATGCTCCATACAAGGGGCATGAAAGACCATGACTGATATCAGATTTGTAACGGCGGACGAAGCCGTAAGCCATATTCCTAGCCACTGCCATATCCACCTGAGCAGCGTAGCAAGTGTACCCCATTGCCTGATCCAGGCCCTCTGCCGCAGGGCAGACGCAGGGGACATCACCGACCTGCACTTCCATCACTTCCACACCGAAGGACCTGCGCCATACAGCGACCCTGCCTATGAAGGAATCTTCTTCGAACAGGGCTTCTTTGTAGGCCCGAACGTCAGGAAAAATGTGAACGCAGGCTATGCCGACTATCTTCCGGTGCACTTGGGCGAAACCCCGAAACTGTACCGTGAGGGCTATGTGAAGCTCGGTGCGGCCCTTGTCAATGTGTCTCTGCCGGACGAAAACGGCATGGTCAGTCTCGGCACCTCCGTGGACTGCTCGGTCGCAGCCATCGACAGCGCAGAACTCGTGATCGGAGTAGTCAACCCGAACGTGCCGTTTGCCTATGGCGATCTCATTCCGCTCAGCAAATTCGACTATCTTGTGCAAGACGACGCGCCGCTGGTGACTGCCGGATTCGCAGAACCTACCGAGGTGGAGAAACTCATCGGCAAGAACTGCGCAGCGCTGGTTGAAGACGGAGACTGCCTGCAGATGGGCATCGGCGCCCTCCCTAACGCACTCACCGGAGAACTCCAGCACCACAAGAACCTCGGACTTCACACCGAAATGTTCGCAGACGGCCTGCTCAGGCTCATCAAAGCCGGAGTCATCAACAACGCCTGCAAGAAGATAGACACCGGAAAAGTGGTCTCATCCTTCCTGCTCGGAAGCCAGGAAGTCTACTCCTTCATCGACCATAACCCGGATGTCCTCATGAGGGACATTGCCTATACCAACAACCCTTTCATTATTGCACAGAACCCTCATATGAAGGCAATCAACTCCGCAGTCGAGGTTGACCTGACCGGACAGATCTGCGCCGACTCCATCGGAACCAGACTCTTCTCTGGCACAGGCGGGCAGGTGGAATTCGTCAGGGGAGCGACCATGAGTGAGGGCGGCAAGAGCATCACGGCATTCGCATCCCGCAGCGCCAAAGGCTTCAGCAAGATTGTTCCTGTGCTCAAAGAAGGCGCCGGCGTCGTTACACCTCGTTCCGACGCGCACTGGGTTGTAACTGAATATGGCGCAGTGGATCTTTACGGCCGCAGCTGCCAGGAACGCGCGAAACAGCTTATCAGCATTGCCCATCCGGAGGATCGTGAGAACCTCGACAGGGCTGCATTCGAGAGATTCGGCCCGCACTGGCACAACTTCAGTATCTAGTCTATGCTGACAGAATCAGAGAAAGCGATATATGACCGTTCGGCCCTCCTCATGGGCGAAACGGTTGTGAATGCGCTTCACGACCTCAAGGTCATAATATTCGGCATCGGCGGCGTCGGCAGCTGGTGCGCGGAAGGACTGGTACGCTCCGGCGTATGTCATCTGACCATCGTAGACTGCGATGTGGTGGCTCCATCAAATATAAACAGACAGCTGCTGGCGACGACTGCCACAGTCGGACGATCCAAGGTGGAGGTCCTCCGTGAAAGGCTTCTCGAGATCAATCCGAATGCGGAAATCGTGGCACGTCAGGAACGCTTCACCGATGAAGACGCCGCAAAATTCGGTCTCGATTCATATGATTATGTAGTCGATGCCATCGACAGTCTCAAGGACAAGGCAGCCCTGATTCTGCATGCCACAGCTTCGAAGGCGACGCTCATTTCTTCCATGGGTGCCGCGCTCAAAATCACCCCTCTGAAGGTGCAGGTTGCCGAATTCTGGAAGGTGGACGGCTGTCCTCTGGGAGCCTCGCTGCGTCGCCGCTTCAAGAGAAACAAGACCTTCCCATCGAAGAAATTCCTCTGCGTCTTTGATGACGAGGTGCTGCCGAATCTGGGAGGGGAGAGGGAACCTCGTGTAAACGGCTCCCTCGTACACATCACAAGTGTTTTCGGAATGACAATATGTGGGCTGATAGTCAGCCAGATATATAAAAAGTTTACAAAATGAGATCAGCAATCTACGGCGCCGGTTCGCTCGGAACGATACTCGGCGCATTCATCACCAGGAACGGAGGCCAGGTAGACCTCATCAACCGCAACAAGGCCCATGTCGAGGCGCTCAAGGCAAACGGCGCCACTGTGACCGGTACCTTGAACTTCAACCAGAAGGTCAATGCCTGCACTGTTGATGAGATGGAGGGTATTTACGACATCATCTTCCTGATGACCAAACAGCAGCAGAATGTCGAGGTTGTCAACCACATCAAGAACTTCCTTGCGGAAGACGGCGTTGTTGTCACTCTGCAGAACGGCATCCCGGAACTTCAGGTGAGTGAGATTGTGGGTGAGGAAAGGACTATGGGCTGCACAGTAGCCTGGGGTGCCACCATGAAGGAACCGGGCGTCTGCGAGCTTACAAGCGAGCCTGACAGCCTTACCTTCTCCCTTGGAAATCTCAGCGGCAAGCCGAATCCCAAGACAGCTGCCGTAAAGGAACTCCTGGAGATGATGGGCCCGGTAGAGTTGGACGCCAACTTCATCGGAACCCGGTGGAGCAAGCTGCTTATCAACTCTGCCTTTTCTGGCATGAGCGCTGTGCTCGGATGTACCTTCGGAGAGGCTGCGGCAGACAAGAAATCCCGCAAGGTGGTTCAGGCCCTCATCAAGGAGTGCATCGACGTCTGCAAGGCTGGAAATATCAAGATCGAGCCTATCCAGGGCAAGGATGTGGTGAAACTCCTGGACTGGTCAAATCCAATCAAGAAGGCTGTTTCCTTCTTTATAATACCTATCGCTATCCGCAAGCACGCCCTGCTCCGTGCCAGCATGCTCCAGGACCTGGACAAGGGCAAGAAAACCGAGGTAGACGCCATCAACGGAGTCGTCTGTGCATTCGGCCGCAAGGTCGGCTGCCCTACGCCGATGAACGACAAGGTCGTTGAGATCATACACAAGATCGAGGCGGGCGAACTCAGCTGCGGGTTCGACAATCTGAAACATTTCAATCTGTAGACAGTATGGATAAGCTTACCTATGACCGTATTCTGCGCATCCTCCACCAGGAAGTGAAGCCTGCACTTGGCTGTACCGAGCCTATTGCTGTGGCGATCGCAGTCTCAAGGGCTGCCGCTGAGGGAAAATCCCCGGTGGAAAGGGTAGTGGTGCGCGTATCTCCGAACATACTTAAGAATGCAATGGGTGTCGGCATCCCCGGAACCGGTCTTACCGGACTGCCTGTGGCTGCTGCACTTGCGGTTATCTGCGGCAAGTGGGAATATGGCCTCGAGGTGCTCCGAAATGTCAATTCCGAGGCTGCTGCAGCTGCGAAGAAGTTTGTGGACGAGGGACGTGTATCGGTTGCTCTGTCCGACTCTCCGAAGATGCTCTATGCCGAGGCGGAGTGTTTCTTTACGGATGGAAGCAGCGCCAGGGCAATAATTGAGGATCATCACGATTCCATTGTCTATGTGGCCAGGAACGGCAGGGTGCTGTCCGATCTTCGCAGTAAGGATACCTGCGAGAATTCGAAGGAAGATGACGGCAGGTTCCTGGTGCTGAGCCTAATAAATGAATTCGCACAGACTGCTGATCTGAAGGACCTGGACCTTATGAAAGACATGG
Source organism: Bacteroidales bacterium (assembly GCA_024398095.1). GTDB lineage: Bacteria > Bacteroidota > Bacteroidia > Bacteroidales > UBA932 > Cryptobacteroides. Next base: position 15,210 of record JAKSJK010000041.1, on the reverse strand, counting down.
TGGCGATGAATACGGCCATCTCGGAAGAAGGCCTTCGAGGAGACTACGGACTGCGTGTGGGCAAGACTATCCTGGACGAGAAGTACCGTGAGGTCTTCGGCTCAATGCTCTGCACGCGCTGCATGGCTATGACAGCTGCTGCATCCGACGCCCGCATGGCAGGATGTACAATGCCGGCAATGAGCAACTCCGGAAGCGGAAACCAGGGCCTGACGGTTTCCCTGCCGGTGATTGCAGCCGCAAGGCATCTCGGCTCCAGCGAAGAGGAACTCATCAGGGCGCTTGCCCTGAGCAACCTCATCGCCATCCACATCAAGTCCTACCTCGGCCGGCTTTCAGCCCTCTGCGGCTGTGTCGTTGCCTCTACCGGAGCGGCATGCGGCATCGTGATGCTGAGAGGAGGCGATGTCCCTCACATGGGTGCGGCGATCAAGAATATGATAGGCAGTATCACCGGCATGGTTTGCGACGGAGCTAAGGAAGGATGCGCCATGAAAGTGGCTTCCGGTGTCTCCTGCGCCCTGCAGTCGGCTGTGCTGGCTCTGAACGACATATGCATACATCCGACCGACGGCATCATCGACCAGGAAGTGGAGAAGACCATTGGAAATCTCGGTGAAATCGGCTCGCGCGGCATGCTTCAGACCGATTCCGTGATTCTCAACATCATGGTCAGCAAATAGTTCAAAAGGCGACCTCCGTCCTATTGCATATTTTAGTTTTTGTCGGTAAATTTGTCCCGATTTTTTTGGATAAATCTACCGGCAATCTGTTTTATGAAAACAATTGATATCGAGAAGATCGTAAGGGCGCGCAAGGGCGGTGACAAGATCCCCGGTTTCGTGCTTCGCTGGCTGAAGAAATTCATTCACCAGGATTTCATAAACGCCTATCTCGAACAGGGCTATATGGGTGGCGAGTTCTGCCATCACTGCCTTGAATACCTTGACATCAAAATGGAGGTCGAAGGCCTTGAGAACCTCGATCTCGTTCCTGAAGGAAAGCATATCACCATGGCTTCCAACCATCCTCTCGGAGGAGTGGACGGCGTTGCAATGCTAGGTGTGATGTATGACCGTTACAAGGACAATATCCGTCTGATGGTCAACGATTTTCTGATGAACATCGAAGGCATCGCCCCGGTCTGCATCCCGATCAACAAGATCGGCGGCCAGGCACGCGGGCTTGCGGAAACCATAAACGAGGCCTACGAATCCGAGAACGAGATGCTGATCTTCCCGGCCGGAATCTGCTCCCGCAAGCAGAAGGACGGTACCATCCAGGACAAGGAATGGAAGAAGAACTTCATACAGCAGTCTGTACGCACGGGACGCTATATCATTCCGGTACACTTCATTGCCCGCAACTCGGACCGCTTCTACCGCGTCACCAAGATCAGCGACAGGCTGAAGATGAAGTTCAACCCTGCGATGGCTTTTTTGCCTGACGAACTTTACAGGGCACAGCACAAGACCTTCAAGGTGATTATCGGCAAGCCTATCGCGCCGGAAACCTTCGACTCGAGCCGCAGACCTCAGGAATGGGCACAGTGGGTAAGGGAGCAGGCCTACGGATTATAAGAAACAACGGACTAATTTATACTATGCAGGACATCATTGCTCCAGTCGACAAGGAGCTTTTGAAAGCAGAACTGACCCCGGATAAGAAACTCCGCGATTCAAACCGTGGAGGAAATGAGATCTACGTGGTCACATGGCAGGATTCCCCAAATGTCGTGACCGAAGTCGGCAGACTCCGCGAGGAGGCGTTCCGTCTCGGCGGCGGAGGCACAGGACTTTCCTGTGACCTGGACGAATACGACAAGATGGAGGTGCCTTACAAGCAGCTCATAGTCTGGGATCCGGACGCAGACGCAATCATCGGCGGTTACCGCTACATCCTCGGCCCGGAAGTGACCTTCGAGGAAAACGGACAGCCTCATCTTGCGACCAACCACCAGTTCCGCTTCTCCGAGAGATTCATCAAAGAATATCTTCCTCAGACTATGGAACTCGGACGCTCATTCGTGGCTCCGGCCTACCAGAGTTCCAAGGCGGGCGCAAAGGCGATATTCACCCTCGACAACCTCTGGGACGGCATCGCAGCCGTGATGGTGGACAATCCATCTCTCCACTATTTCTTCGGTAAGGTTACCGTCTACAATGACCTTGACCTCATGACCCAGGATTGCATCTACAGGTTCATAGCAAAGCATTTCCCTGATCCTGACGGGCTCGTCACTGCCATCGCCCCTTACATCTGCCTCACTGCAGAGGATGTGATGGACGGCGTTCTCACCGGATCTTCAGTGGACGAAGACCTCAGGGCTCTCAAGGAACTTGCACGAAGCCGCGGCACCAACATTCCTCCTCTTGTGAATGCCTATGTGCAGACATCTTCCGATATCCGATCATTCGGCGCAGCTCCGGGAGCGGACATGGACACGGTCAAGGAGGTCGGCATCCTCGTATCCTTCGACAATATCTACGACGACAAGAAGCGCAGGCATGTCGATTCCTACATCAATTATAAGAACAACAATTAAAACGAATAAATAACAATGGGCGGCTTATTTGGAGTCATCAGCAAGGAACCTTGTGTGACAGATCTGTTCTACGGAACCGATTATCATTCCCACCTCGGCACCAGACGCGGAGGATTGTCTACCTACGACAGTGAAAAAGGCTTCACCCGAAGCATTCACAGTCTTGAAAACAACTACTTCAGGAGCAAGTTCGAGTCAGAACTCGACAAGTTCAAGGGTAACAGCGGCATCGGAGTCATCAGTGACACGGACGCACAGCCTCTCCTGATGAATTCGCACCTTGGCAGATTTGCCATCGTGACAGTCGCGAAAATCAACAATGCTGACGGGATCTGCAAGGACCTTTTAGCCAAGAACCTGCCTCTGAGCGAGTTCAGCAGCGGAAAGATCAATCCTACAGAACTCGTCTCTTTGCTTATTATACAGGGCAAGGATTACGTTGAGGGCATCGAGAACGTGTTCCGCACCATCAAGGGTTCATGCTCATTGCTGCTCCTGACAGAGGATGGAATCATCGTGGCCCGCGACAGCTGGGGCCGTACTCCTCTCATTCTCGGCAAAAAGGACGGCGCCATGGCGGTTGCCAGCGAGACTTCATCTTTCCGCAATCTCGGTTATGAGATCGAAAAGTTCGTCGGACCGGGCGAGATTGTGAAGATCAAGTCTGATTCCGTGGAAGTTCTCCGCAAGGCGAACCAGGGCATGCAGATCTGCTCCTTCCTCTGGATATACTACGGTTTCCCTAACAGTGTATATGAGGGCAAGAACGTCGAGCAGATGCGTAACGACTGCGGACGTCTGATGGGCAGCAAGGACGAGGTCGAGGTGGATTGCGCATGCGGCATTCCAGACAGCGGAATCGGTATGGCTGTCGGTTATGCAGAGGGTCACAAGGTGCCTTACGCACGTGCCATTTCCAAATATACCCCTACCTGGCCGCGTTCCTTCATGCCTGTAAACCAGGAGACCAGAAACCTCGTTGCTAAGATGAAGCTCATCGCCAACAAGGATATTCTCAACGGCCGCCGAATCCTTTTCTGCGACGACAGCATCGTCCGCGGAACCCAGCTCCGTGACAGCACAAAGCTTCTCCACGAGATGGGCGCCAAGGAGGTACACATGCGTATCGCCTGTCCTCCTCTTATCCATGCCTGCCCGTTCGTGAACTTCTCTGCCAGCAAGAGCGAGCTCGATCTCATCACCCGCCGCATCATCAAGGACATCGAGGGAGATTCTTCTGTGAAACTCGACAAATATGCTGAGACAGATTCTCCGGAGTACAAGAAGATGGTTTCCGAGATTGCAAGTCGCTTGAGCCTCGATTCTCTGAAATTCAGCAAGATAGAAGATATCATCGCTGCGATCGGCCTGCCTAAGTGCAAAGTCTGCACACATTGCTTCGATGGCAGTTCGTTCTACACTCTCGAGGAGGAGAACAAGCAGTAATGTCAAAGCAGAACAGAGTACTTGAGTTTTTCATTACCACTCTGAACGGAATGGCCTATGGCCTTTTCGCAACTCTTATAATAGGTACAATAATCGCTACGATAGGCACACTCCTGGGTTCCGGTGACCCGGGAGTTGTGCGTTCAGCGGTGGCTGCGGCGCTAGGTAATGGACGCAGCGGACTTTCATATGTTCTGCAGATACTTACCGGAGCAGGAATCGGCGCCGGTATCGCCCTTGCCCTCAAGATGGATTCCCTCAGGACCATAGTGATGGCTTCGGTGGGTGAACTGGCTGCATTCTTTTCTCTGTCTACGAAGTTTGTGACTGCAGGTATCGTTTCCGACGCGCTGAAGATAGGGGACCCGCTGACAATCTACCTTGTCTGCATCTCGGTAGCCCTTCTCATACAGCTGGTTCTGAGAAAGAAAACTCCAGTGGACATACTCCTGATACCGCTTTTCGGTGTTCTCTGCGGTACTGTTCTGGCCATGGTTCTCCGCTACCCGTCGATTTTCGTGACCTATGGAATCCAGTGGATTGTAAATGCCGGAACCAACCTGGCTCCTCTGCTTATGGGCGCGGTGGTTGCGGCTGTCATGGGAATGGCTCTTACCGCACCGATTTCCAGCGCAGCCATTGCCGCCATGATTTTCATTCTTCCAGAGGGGATGACTGTTGCGGCCGCACTTGCGGATCCTCAGTTCTCAGGCCTCGTGATTGCCTCCGGAGCCGCAGTGGTAGGATGTTCCACCCAGATGGTCGGTCTTGCAGTGCAGGCCAGAAAGGATGTGTCTGTAGGCGAGATGATATCCATCGGCATAGGTACCTCGATGCTTGAATTCAAGAACATTCTGCGCAAGCCGGTAATCTGGCTGCCGTCAATTCTCGTAAGTGCGGTACTCGGTCCTGTGGCCACCTGTCTTGTGCATGTCATCTGCATGGGCAGCTCCGCAGGAATGGGAACGGCAGGTCTGGTCGGCCAGATCGGAACCTTCGCCTCGATGGGCAATACGACGTCTGCCTGGGTTTCTATAATCGGGCTTCAGATCATCGCTCCTGCGCTTCTGGTATGGGCCGTGGACCTCTTGTTCCGCCGCTTCAGACTCATCGCAGAGGGAGACTTCAAAATCTGAGAACATTAAGGAAAAAATTACTATATTTGCGCCCGTTTTGTTAAATAATTCACATTTATGACATTTGCAGATTGGTTTTTCGGACATCATGAAGCCTTGGGTCAGGGACCGGGTACCTTCTCGGTCTATCACTATTGCTTCATCGGCTTCTGTTGTGTCGTAGCAATCCTGGCTTTTATTTACGGCAAATATAGGAACAGGGAGAGAACAGAACTTTTCGTCAAGGCCTCGTGCATCTATCTCCTGATAGATAGGACAATAAGGATCATGCTTCTGTTCGCGGCGGGTGAGATCGATTGGACCGGGCTTATTCCATTCCACCTCTGCCACATCAGCGCCTACCTCATTCCGATCTGCTATCTCTGCAGGTCTAAGATTGCTTTCCCCGGCGTTGCATTCTGCGGCATGGCGGGAGGCTTCCTGACCGTTTCTTTCGGTGACTATTTCGAAAGGGCGGTGCCTTCATTCATGGACATAGAGAGCATCATAATGCATCTTCTGATCTACTCTATTCCGATCATTCTCCTTGCTAACGGTTCGCTCCGTCTGAAGAAGAGGGATGCGCTGGGATTCTGGTGCACCATACACATCCTGGCTTCCTGGGGACTCCTGGGAAATTACTGGCTGGGCCGCGAGAATAATTTCATGTATCTGATGAATAACGGCATGATTCTTAAGGATGGTACCAACATCGCCCTTTTTCCGGGCCATTTCATCAGCACCTACGGCTTCATAATAGCCTGCATCACCCTGCTGGTCTATTTCATCGGTCTGAAGAATGACTGGCAGGATGAACATAATAAAGTAAAGGTTAACACGACAGTATAATGAAAAAGATCATTTCCGGCTGCATTGCAGCCATCGCAGCGCTTTCATGCTGCCAGCAGAACCAGGAGCAGAATCCTGCAGCCGCTGAAGAAGTGGCAGTTCCTGCCAAAATCCTTGTAGTTGTCGATGTCCAGAGGGATTTCTTCGATCCTGCCGGCTCTCTCTATGTCGGTGGCAGCGAGACACTTCCGGCACTTATAGCTTCTGCCGCACAGAATTACGACGGCGTCATCTTCACCCTCGACTGGCATCCGGGCAATCACTGCTCATTTGCTGCCCAGGGAGGTATCTGGCCTGTTCACTGCGTTGCCTACACCCAAGGCGCAGGACTTGCCGACGAGTTCGCTCCCATCCTTGCTTCCGGCAAGGCACAGCTGTTCTTCAAGGGACAGGATGTGGACAAGGAACAGTACGGTGCATTCGAGGATCTCGCAGAGGATTCTGTGATCGCAAGATGGTTCGCCGGCTGCGAGAGCGTGGACGTGTGCGGTATCGCAGGTGACTACTGCGTAAAGGAAAGCACAGCGAACATCCTTAATTATGTGGCTGCCGAGAAGGTTTCAGTTCTCGTTGACTGCGTCCGCAGCATCGACGGCGGTGCGGCCCTCGACGCATTCATTGCAGAAAGGAATCTTACCAGGAAATAGTTATTCGGCCTTGCCGACAATCTTGTAAAGCGCCTTCAAGCGAGCCTTGATGGTGCTTTCTGCTTTTATTTCGGCCATGGTGCGCCTCTTGAGGAACTCTTCCGGATTGAAGCAGTGCAGCAGGATGTGCGAGTAGAGTTCGACTCTGAACTGAAGTTCCAGCAGGAAGTTCATTGCAGCCTCGTTGAAGGCTTTCTTCGTATCCTTGTTGTCTATTGAGATATCCAGCAGGGGAATGACGTGCTGCGCCAGGTAGGTCAGCTGGTCGGAGTAATAGGCCGTTCCCTTGGCAATCCTCTGCTTGATGCTGTTGGAAGGGAAGTCTGCTCCGGCTGGTACTTCCACCGAAAGCCTCAGAAGCTGCATGCGGAACTTTCCGGAGCTCTCCTTGAGATCCTTGAGCCCGGCATAGGTGAGGTCGCCGACAGGAACCAGATCCGGCTCTGAAAGTCCTTGGAACTGGATCGCGTTTGAACGGAACCTACCCGGCAATTCCGTCTGGTATATGCGGTTGACACGGTTGTACAGGTATCTCAGCTCGTCGAGGTTGAACGCATCGCAGAGCCTGTCGGTGAACTGGCGTCTCTTGTGGGCCTCGAGTGTCTCCTGTGCCGAAGCGAAGTCGGTGTATGAGGCCTCGAAACGGTTGACCTCGTCGTTTGCGAATATGCCGTTGCGGGTGATCCGGGTGGATAGAACTATGCCTTCGAGGCTGCGGCAGCGGGAGAGTGCTACATAGACCTGTCCGAACGAGAAAGCCGCTCCTGCATCGATTATGACCTTGTCGAAGGTAAGTCCCTGGCTCTTGTGGATGGTGATGGCCCACGCGTGGCGCAGCGGGATCTGTACGAAGAATCCCTCGACTATGCCTTCGATTTCACCGCTTTCCTCATTCAGGGCATAACGTACATTTTCCCACTTGACTTCCTTGACCTCGATCTCCTTGTTTTCCTCGTCTCTTACCGTTATCACCGGCTCGAGTTGGGTGACCGTGCCTATCTTGCCGTTGTAGTAACCTGCCTGGGCATCGTTTCTGAGGAACATGACCTGGGTTCCGACCTTCAGCTCCAAATGCTCTTCAGCAGGGTAGCTGTTTTCCGGGAAATTGCCGTTTATGACAGCCTCGTAGCTTTTTGCCTCGCCCTCGAGTTCATCCATCTTTTGACGGTTGACGCTGTCTGCCAGCATGTTGTGAGTCGTCAGACGTATCCAGCGTTCTTCTTTTGGCGGTTCGAATGAGGGGTTGTATCTGTCGTTCAAGGTCTGGAGTGTCAGATCGCCCGGGTTGCCTGTGCGGACATCATTGAGCACGTCCACAAAGGTCGGGTTGCTCTGCCTGAACACCTTCTCCAGCTGCAAGGTTATGTACGGCAGTTTCTGAAGGGCCTTGGAATTGAAGAAGAAGGCTGACGGGTAGACCTGGTCGAAGTATTTCCTTTCCTCTTCCTTTACGACCGGGGGCAGCTGCTGCACATCACCTATCATCAGCAGCTGGACACCTCCGAAAGGCTTGTCATTGCGCCTGTAGCGCCTGAGGACATGGTCGATTGCGTCGAGTATATCCGCACGCACCATGGAGATTTCATCTATGATCAGCAGGTCCAGGCTGCGCAGAAGGCGGATGCGCTCTTTTCGCAGGGTATTGGCCCTGTCTGGCAGCTGGTATTCGGTAACCAGTTCTTTGACATCGGGCAGATATGGGCACAGAGGCAGCTGGAAGAAGGAATGTATGGTTACACCCCCTGCGTTGATGGCTGCCACGCCGGTCGGCGCAACCACGGCGCAGCGTTTCGGGCTGTCCTGTACTATGCTCTTGAGAAAAGTGGTTTTGCCGGTACCTGCCTTGCCTGTCAGATATACCGACAGACCAGTCTCGTTCACATATTTCTCCGCAAGCAGGAAACTGCGGTCTTTGATAATCTCCATAAATGCGAAGTTAGTATGATTTTTGTTATATTTGCATATTGACTTTTTAATTTATACTCATTCAAAAGAGATATATTACTATGGAAAATCAGTGCCCAACCCCGCATAACGGCGCCAAATACGGCGATATTGCGAAAACCGTAATAATGAGTGGCGATCCTCTGCGCGCCAAGATGATTGCAGAGACCTATCTTGAGAATCCAGTCCTCTACAACGAGATCCGCGGAATGCTTGGTTACACCGGCACCCGCAACGGAAAGAAATATTCAGTACAGGGACATGGAATGGGTATTCCGTCCATCGGAATCTATTCATACGAGCTTTTCAACTTCTACGATTGTGACATCATTCTCCGACTCGGAACCTGCGGTGCCATCGATCCGGCTGTAAAGGTTGGAACCGTTATCCTGGCCGAGACTGCTGCGACCGATTCAAACTATGGATATCAGTACGACCTTCCTGAGGGATATGTCCCAACCGCAACCCCTGAGCTTATCGAGGCTGCCGCAGCATCTGCCCAGAGACTTGGCATCCCATACCTCCGCGGCAAGGTTTTCTCTTCCGACGTTTTCTACAATGACGTACAGAAAGAGCTCGAGATGGTGAAGGACGGCATCCAGTGCATTGAAATGGAGGCTTCCGCGCTTTATACCAATGCCTATGCTGCCGGCAAGAAGGCTCTTACCATCCTTACCGTCAGCGACAACATCGCAACGGGAGATGCACTCTCAGCCCTCGACCGTCAGCTCGGTCTCAAGAACATGATAGAAATCGCATTCGGAATGTAGTGATGGCGCGTATCCTCAGACATATCGCAGTTGTCATGCTCCTGCTCGGGGGCATTTCTGCCTATGCCCAGGATACAACCTCCTTTGTGTCGCCAGCTGCCGATACGACTGCCCTTGCGCATCCCGTTTTCGAGTCCAATCCGGACAGTCTCTGTGTGGACGCAGCCAAACTGGCTGACGATATCGTGGAAACGGCTCTGAAGTATCTGGGCTACCCATATGTCTGGGCGGCGAACGGACCGAATGCCTTTGACTGCACAGGTTTCACCTCTTTTATTTACCGTCAGTTCGGCTACAAGCTCGGCCGCATGGCAGGTGCCCAGGCCAAGAACGGCAGGGCAGTTGAGGGGGATATGTCGAACTTCCAGAAGGGCGACATCATTATCTTTGCAGGCCCGGGCTATCGCAATTATTTCGGTCACGCCGGCATTGTGATCGGCATGGATGAGGACGGCAAGAATCTGAAGTTCATCCACGCTGCATGTGCCAAGGCCGGTGTGGTAATCTCCTCCACTGCGAAACCTCATTACCATGAGCGTTTTGCAGGATTGCGCAGGATCATCCCCGATGCTGTGTCTTCCCATTTGGGCGAGGGGGAGAATGTGCTTTCAAGCGGCACCTGGTCTTATGAATCGGAAGATGACAAGGCGGCAGGGGAGGCCTATGTGCTGAATTCGGACGGAACCTGGTCCAAGACTCTTCCGCAGCAGATCGTTGTTCCCGACGGTACCAGAAGATATGTCGCCCCGGCGCCTCAAAAGACGGTTTCCGACGAGGACGATGTGACCGACGGCAATGGTGCTTCCACCGCGCAGTACTACACTATCAAGTCCGGCGATACCCTTTCCGGCATCGCTTCCCGTCATCGTACGACTGTGGGTCAGCTCTGCAAATTGAATGGCATGAAGACCACTACCGTTCTGAAAATCGGCAAACGCATAAGAGTCAGGTAACATGAAGAGACTTCTCATATCTGTGTTCGTTATGCTTTCTGCAGCCGTTGTGTTCGCTCAGCAGCCGGTCAAGATAATAGTTCTGGATGGCTCTGACCGCAGGATTGCCCTTTATGGGGACGGTACCTGGTCATGGCTTGCCAGTGACGGCTCTCGGGTGGATCCATCGGCCGGCGAAAAACTTACACTTGCAGCCGACGGTACCTGGGCTATTACCAATGAAGCCGGCGTGCAGCTTCCCGACATCCAGAAATCCTGGGATGTTGTAAAGGCCAGGAATATCAATACCCACATTCCGAATGGCGGTCCCGAGAGGCTGAATTCAGGAGTTGCGTCTTCAACTTCTTCCGCAAGTTCTTCATCAGGGAACGGTGGCTCGCAATATTATACGGTAAAGTCAGGCGACACACTTTCGGGGATTGCCGCCAGACATCATACAACAGTGTCAAAAATCTGCCAGCTGAATGGAATAAAGTCCACCACGACTCTTCAGATAGGCAAAAAACTTAAAATCAAATAGTAAAATTCTAAAGATTATGAACGAAAAACTTAAAGGAACCAAGACCGAGGCTAACCTCAAGGCTGCCTTCGCAGGTGAGTCACAGGCTCGCAACATGTACACCTACTTCGCTTCAAAGGCAAAGAAGGATGGATTCGAGCAGATCGCTGCTCTCTTCCTCAAGACCGCTGAGAATGAGAAGGAGCACGCAAAGATGTGGTACAAGGAACTCTACGGAATCGGCACCACCTCAGAGAACCTTCTCAAGGCTGCAGAGGGCGAGAACTACGAGTGGACCGACATGTATGAGACTTTTGCCAAGGAGGCAGAGGAAGAGGGCTTTACCGCTCTTGCTGCCAAGTTCCGCGGCGTTGCTGCTGTCGAGAAGCATCATGAGGAGCGTTATCGCGCTCTCCTGAAGAATGTCGAGACTGCTGCTGTCTTCGAGAAGTCAGAGGTTAAGGTTTGGGAGTGCCGCAACTGCGGTCACATCTGCGTAGGCACCAAGGCTCCTGAGGTTTGCCCTGTATGTGCACACCCTCAGGCTTACTTCGAGGTTTGCGAGGAGAACTTCTAGAATTCTCCCTCAGAATTTTCATCGGCCATCGCTGCGGCTTCTTCTGCTGCAGCGATGGCTTTGTCTTCTGCCTTCAACTCTTTGATGTGCTTGACAGCCTTCTTGCGAAGGTAGTTGCAGAAGAAGAGGAAGGCTATCACCAGGAGGGCTGCAAGCTGGGGAATTGCGCCTGAGACCATCAGCAGGGAGTCAAAGATGCCGTGAAGCAGCATCGGTACTGCGTAGGCAAGCAGGTAGAACTTCGACTTGTCAGCCTTGCTGCCGAAGTAGGCGCGGGAGATGAAATATCCCATTACAATTGCGAAGAAGAAGTGTGCGGGAACGGAAAAGAGAGCCCTCATCACAGCTACTGTCAGGAATGAATCCAGGTTTGTGAAGAGGTAGAGAATGTTTTCGAAGCCGGCAAAACCGAGTCCCACGCAGCTGGCGTACACGACTCCGTCCAGGTGCTCGTCAAAGAAAGGGTTCTTTCTGAGCAGCAGCCAGATCATAAACATCTTGGCTGCCTCTTCCGGAATAGCTGCCATGAAGAACGCGTTGAAGATGCTGCCTTCGAATGCTCCGTACATGTCCAGATAGTCACCGGTGAATGGGCTGACGCAGATGATGACAAGCAGGGCGGAATAGACTCCGTATCGTACTGCTTTCCAGAGCCATTTTGCAGGCTCAGGCTGGTCGGAATCCTGTTTGTGGATGTAGAGGAACAGAAGTATGACGGGCAGAAGGGCTGCCGCAATGACGAGGAACCAGTTCATTGTCTAGAAGATTCTGAGTTTGCGTATCACCCTGAGGAGCCAGGTCGGTATGAGTGCTACCAGGAACTGCAGCAGCTTGGTAGAGAAGCCCGGGGTGATCTGGCTGCGGCCGCGGAACATAGCTTTTACGCCTCTTTCTGCGAGTTTTTCCGGGGTGATGATGTAGCCTATGATGAGTCCTGCCTTGACGGCGGATGGCTTCAGATTGTAAAGCGTGGTTGCTACTGCACCCGGACGTACGCAGGTCACATAGACGCCTTTCTCCTTGAGTTCTACATGCGTGGCACGGGAGAACAGGCGGAGATATCCTTTTGTGGCAGAGTAGGTTGCCAGTCTCTGCGCTCCGAAATCCGAGGTGACCGAGCTCATATTGAGGATATATCCCTTTCCACATTCCTTCATGTCGGTGCCGAAGTAATAGACCAGCATAGAAGGGGTGTAGACATGTAGATTGAGAATCAGAGAGTTGAAGCCTTCGCTGTCATCGAGGAAGTCACGGTCGTGGTAGACACCCGCGTTGTTGATCAGGACCTCGACCACGTATGGTTTGCAGAGTTCGTACAGTTTCTTTGCGGAATCCTGCTGTCCGAGATCCACGCAGAATTCTACAACCTCGATGGGGAAGTCCTGACGCAGTATTGCAGCTTTTTCACTCAACTCGTCAGCCACATTGCTTACAATGATGAGATTGTAGCCGCGGCGTCCCATCGCCCTGGCGTAGGCATAGCCGATCCCGGAACTTGCTCCGGTCACAAGTGCATAGTTCATAGTTTATTATCTTCCTTATATCGCGTCAAAGGTACAATAATTTTCCTACATTTGTAGTAGATATATCGTACCGAAAACTACATAATCTTTGACTTATGAAACGATTATTCTTCAGATATATGGTTTGTGCATGCCTGCTGTCTTCCGTCCTCTGTTTTTATTCCTGCAGGAAGGTTGACCCGGTGATTTCCGACGAACCGGTCGAAGAGCCGGATCCTGTCGATCCGGATGATCCGGAAGAACCGGATAAGCCAGGTCCGGGAAATGCCGGCGCCGAGGTGGACGTGATCTGGAAGGTAGGCTCAGGCGCTAGCTATCCGCAGTGGGCCAAGGACAGTCTTATTGCCGCATACCAGGGACAGGGTACCATCCGCTACCATATGTCCCATAAAGTGGACAGGGGAGTATCGACTCTGGATGTAAACACAGAGAATCCACGTGTGATGGGACCTTACGATGGGGACTGGTGGGAATTCAGCACCCCTGTCGAGGCTGTTCCGGGGGATGTGATAAACCTCGATTTCGAGGCGCGCGTCTCCAAAGGTTCCATGCGTTACTGGAGGCTTGAATATCTGGACGGCAGCGAGTGGGTTACTACAGGACATGAGGAAGTGCTCAAGCTTGGTAGCGGCCAGACTATCAGCTACACAGAGGATTTCTATCCCGGCGGCTCCGGAATCGAATTCAACAAGGTGATTCGCGGAACTGCAGTCTACAAGCACAAGACCGACAGCATAATCTTCAGGATGAGGTGCTGCTATGCCATCCAGGCCAGCACCGGAAACGTACTGACAGCTCCGAACGGTTCTTCAGCCCGTCTGAGCGACGCCAATTTCAAGGTGTCGCCTCACCTCTACCGTGCGGAACAGGTCCCTGAGGGCCGAGGCACCATCTGCGGTTATGTGAAGACATCTGCAGGGGGCGTGGGCGATGTGGTTGTGTCCGACGGCTTCGAATTCACGACGACGGATGCAAGCGGTTTCTACCAGCTCAATTCCAAGAAAGAGAATGGATATGTGTTTATCTCGCTCCCATCCGGCTATGACCTTCCGGTGAACGGTGTCATCCCGCAGTTCTACAAGCATCTGCGCTGTCCTGCAGCCGATCTCGAGCGCGTAGACTTCGAACTGATCCCTGCCAGCAATGATAAGTTCAGGATGTATTTCCTCGGAGATATACACCTTGCCAACAACACCACTACAAAGGATTCCGATCAGTACCGCGTCTTTGCAAAGGATATATCAGCGATGATGGCATCTCACGGCGGCAAGCAGTACCTGGCGACTCTGGGCGATATGAGCTGGGATGCCTATTGGTATTCAAAACTCTTCTTTTACCCTGACTATCTGAGACTTGCGACTTCCGTACTGCCTCAGGACACTCCGATTTTCCATACCATCGGAAATCATGACCACGATATGAATGCGACCGGCGACTGGGATACGGTTCTCCAGTACAAGCGTTTCATCGGCCCGAACTTCTATTCCTATAACATCGGCAAGGTTCATTTCATTTCTACGGACAATATAGATTGTACGAACGCAATTCCGTCAATGACGGTTACCGGCAACCGTACCTATGATACACAGATCACCCCGCAGGAACTGGAATGGATAAAAAAAGACCTGTCCTATGTTCCGATGGACACTCCGATTGTAGTGACCGGCCATGCTACCATCATGGTTATCGACGGTTCCGATCCGAACTCCGGCAAGTTCAGCCTCAAGAATGCCCAGGCTCTGATTAACTGTTTCAGCGGCCGTACCGTCCATTTCGTAACCGGCCACAGTCACAAGCTCTGGAACCAGGACCGTCTGAGTTCATCGCCTGTGAAGTATTTCGAACACAACGCAGGTGCAGTCTGTGCCGCATGGTGGCGTACAGACGTCAAGTGTGGCCAGCATCTCGCAGTGGACGGCGTCCCTGGTGGCTACAAGGTATTTGATTTCGACGGCAAGAATTTTACCTGGTTCTACAAGGCTACCGGCCATGATACATCCGACCAGTTTGAAACCTTCGACCTGAACGAATGCGTCCTGACTGCAGACAAATATATCCCGAACTGTACAAACTCAACCTACAAGGACAACTGGAACAAGTTTACGGCATATTCTGCGTCACATGCGGTTAACTTCCAGCAGGCGAATGCCAACCAGGTGCTCCTCCATGTGTGGGATTACGACCCTTCATGGAAGATCGAGGTGACTGAGAGGGAGACCGGAAAGAAACTGACAACTACACGCATCCGTTCCTACAGTCCGCTTTATCTCGTCGGCTATGTGGCGAAATGCTACAATACAAATTCGTCGACGACGGACCCTTACAGCAGCCAGAATATGTTC
>JAKSJK010000040.1 GCA_024398095.1 Bacteroidales bacterium | reverse complement strand
CAAATAGTTTCGGACTCGTCGTGCGTGAATACGGCGGTTCTGCGCACGACACAAACTTAGTTGGCTCCGTCGTGCGTGATACCGGCAGTTCTGCGCACGACACAAATAGTTTCGGACTCGTCGTGCGTGAATACGGCGGTTCTGCGCACGACACAAATAGATTCGGACGCAACCTGAGAGTGGCGACGGCAGATGGTGCAGAGGCTCATAGGAGCCGGGCGGAAAAGCGGAGCGAAGCAAGGGCTCGGGAAGGCCGGCACTGGTTGTCTGACGACCGTTAGACGAACATAGTGAGGCTAAAAGGGAGGAGTGTTTTGCCGGCCAGAGCCCGAACGAGCGCAGCAGCCCGTCGACGCTGAGACTCGGCAACACTGCCGCCGTCACTCACCTCTCGTGCGTGAAACGCAGCTAGACACGTTCGCCAAAGATGGCAGAGCCGATGCGGACCATATTGGAACCGGCCCGAACAGCCAGAGGCCAGTCGCCGGACATACCTATACTTAATATATTGAAATCCTCCATCTCAGGGAAAACATCGCGGACGTAGTCATAGAAATCCGCTATGCGCGAAAAATCGGCAAGCACAATCTCCTCGTCATCCACGAAGCTGGCCATACCCATAAGGCCGCGGAAACGGACATTTCTGTACTTTGCAAACGAAAAGAACAGATCCAGAGCCTCTTCCTCATAGAAGCCCTGCTTGGTATCCTCGCCGATATGCATCTCGATGAGCACATCGATCACCTTGCCATTGGCCTTGCCCCACCTGTCGATCTCCTGAAGCAGATGGATCGTATCCACACTCTGCACCAGGGAGACATGCGGAAGCACCATCTTCAGCTTATTGGTCTGCAGATGACCGATGAACTGCCACTCGATATCCGGGCAGACCGCAGCCAGCTCCGCCACCTTCTTGTCCAGCTCCTGTGGACGGCTCTCAGCGAAAACGCGCTGCCCGGCCTCATAAGCCTCAACAATGGCAGAAGACGGATGGAATTTGGAAACTGCCACCAGTTTTACGTCTGATGGCAGTTTATCGATTATTGACTGAAGATTATCCTTGATCATTATCTTCTCTGAGCTTTCTGCTGTGCCTGCATCTGCCTCTGAGCTTCCTCGAGACGGAGCTGCCACTTGGACTTCTTTGAAGGAGCGCTGCTCTTCGCATGAACCTTCGCCAGGATCTTCTTCTCATCGATGAACCACTTCTTGATAGCCCAGTTCATAATCATGGTGAAGATATTGGACAGAAGGTAATAGTAGCTGAGCGCTGAAGAAAGGCCGTTACAGATGAAGAACATCATGATAGGCATCATCCATACGGTCATGAACTTCATAGGAGCCATCTGCGGATCGTTGCTCATGGTCTTGCTGTTCATCTTGGAGAAGAAGAACATTGTGACCGCCATGAGGAGGGCGAAGAGGGACAGATGCCAGTTGCCGATATTCAGAACTGAATCATAGGCACTGAGGTCCTCGGCCCAGAGGAATGGCTGCTGACGAAGTTCGATGGACGCAGGGAAGAAGCGGAACATCGCCCAGAGTATAGGGAACTGGATAAGCATAGGGAGACAGCCTCCCATAGGGTTTACCCCGGCTTTCTTGTACAGTTCCATCTGAGCCTGCTGCTTCTTCATGGCATCCTCCTGCTTAGGATACTTCTCGTTAAGCTTGTCGATCTCAGGCTTGAGCACCTGGGTCATTGCTGACGACTTGTATGACTTGTAGGTAAGCGGAGAGATGACTATCTTGAGAAGAATGGTCATGATCAGGATGATGAGACCATAATTCTTGATACCTCTGTGGAGGAGATGGAAGGTTGGGATGATGATGAAACGGCTGATCCAACCCACGAGTGAGCCACCGAGAGGGACGACCTTCTCATACTTCTGCCCCAGCTTGCGAAGTCCGTTATAGTCATTCGGACCGAAATAGAACTCGTACGGCACATGGATGTCGTTGCTATGCCTGATCTCATTGACCATCTTCGCAGAGCAGGTCATGAGCCTGTTCTTCTCAAGGTATTCAGACTCGGTCGCAAACCTGACGGTCACCTCGCCGGAAAGGAAGTCCTCGGGAGCGTTCACGATTGAAGAGAAGAACTGCTGCTTGAAGTCCACCCAACGCACCTTGGCAGGAATATTCTTGCTTGTGACATTGTTCCTGCGAGGCGTAAGCATCTCAGGCTTCTTCTCGCCCTCATAATAATATGAAAGGTTGGAATACTGCTTCTCGTTCTTATAGCCCTTCTCGAGCCTAGGCACGATCATCGCCCAGTCGAAATTGATGTTGCTGACCTTGAACGGAATCACATCGGCGAGTCCGACGAATGAAAGATCGTCCTTGAGCAGGTAGGAACCCGGGGCAAGCGTGTACTTCTGCTGGATGTAACCGCCGTTGTCGAACATCACACGCATGGTAACGGTAGTGTCGTTGGTCTCTTCCGGAACAAGTTCGAAACCGAGTTCGGCCGTATTGACCATTTCACCGGCATACACGGCGATATCCATATAGCTCATGCCCTCCTTTACAAGTCTGAGGCTGGTTGAATCAGGGGTGACGGTTGTGTCCTTCTTCGACTTATATGGAGTAAAATCCTTCACGCGGACGGTGTACGGCTGGGCACCCTTGGTGTTGAACACCACCTCGAGCTTGTCATTCTCGAGCTTGCAGAGGCTGGCTGCCCTTTCCCTGGCGATATTGAGGGAGCTGTCCTTGTAATACTTCTGAGGTTCTGCTGCAATCGGTTCCTGAGCAGGAGTTTCCTCCACTGCAGGCTCCTGGGCTGGAGTCTCAGCCACCGGTGCCTCGATCACGAGGGTGGTGGAATCGTTTATCTGCTGTTCATCGGCTGTCTCAGCCACCTGCTCAGCAACGGCCTTGAGGGCCTTCTTATCCTTGATCTTCTTCTGGATGATAGGGAAAACGGTAGATCCCGCCAGAAGAAGTGCGATAAGCACAAATGCAATAATATCGTTCTTCTTCATTTCTTATCTTACAGTTCACGTATCTGTGCCTCGAGGGCCTTGAGTTCCTCCTTGGCCTCGGCTATTCTTGCTTCCATCTGCCTGATCAGCGGCTCGGCATTCTTGCTCCTGGCGAAGAAGCCGATGTTATTCTCGTAGTTCACGATATCCTGTTCAAGCTGATTGTACTTCCTGGTGAGCTTCTCCTTCTCGGTCATAGGAGCGCGGTCCTGGCGCGGACGTCCTGCACCACGGCCCTGGACGCGGAACTTGGCCATCGCATCGCGATATGCCTGGCCGACCTTCTCCTTCTCCTTGAACGGAACGAAACCGATGGACTGCCACTTCTCCACGAAAGCGTCCTTTGCTGCGGTATCCTGCTCCTGGTCACCGGTGAGTTCATAGGCATTGATCTCGTCGACGAGACGCATCTTAGCCTTGAGATTGCCGTGGAAATCCTCCGGCTTAGGCTGCTTGTCGCGTTCCTCGAAGAATGCGTCGCAGGCTGCGCGGAACCTCTTCCAGAGAGCATCAGCCTTCTGACGAGGCACCGTGCCGATCTCCTTCCACTGCTTCTGGAGGTCGATGAGCACCTCGGAGGTCTTCTTCCAGTCCTTGCTATCCTTGAGGGCCTCAGCCTGCTCGCAGATAGCAACCTTCTTTGCGAGGTTCTCGTTGATTCCGTCCTTGAACTCGTTGTAGTATGCCTTCTTGCGGGTGAAGAAGTCATCGCAGGCAGCGCGGAAGCGGTCGTAGATCTTCTGGTTTTCCTTCTTGGCTGCATAACCGATGGTCTTCCACTCCTGCTGGATAGACTCTATTTCCTTTGAAATGGCATTCCAGTCATTCATGGTCAACGCAACCTTTGCTGCGACAGCCTCGACCTTCTCACAAAGAGCTGTCTTGGCAGCGAGGTTAGCTTCCTGCTGGTCCTTGAGAGACTCGAAATGAGCCTGGTATTTCTTGTTTATGATTGCTGTGGCGGCCTTGAAGCGCTCCCAGATTTCCTCGCGGAAAGCCTTCTCCACAGGGCCGAAGTCCTTCCACTGCTCATGCAGTTTCTGAAGCTCGCGGAATGCACCGATGACATCCTCTTTCGCAGAAAGGGTCTCAGCCTCCTCGCAAAGAGCGGTCTTGGCCTCCAGATTCTTCTTGAAATCAAGGTCACGGAGCTCGCGGTTGATATTGACCATATCATAGAACTGCTCCACATAGAGCTGATATGTGTCGTTGAGACTTCTGAAATTGGTCGCCGGAACAGGGCCTACAGCCTTCCAGCGGTCCTGGATGGCGCGGAATGCAGGGAAGGTCACATTCACATCCTCCTGCTTCTCAAGGAGGGCCTTGAGGTCCTCGATCACGGCCTGCTTGAGTTCCAGGTTCTTCTCCCTTTCCTCCTCCTGGGCCTTGTTGAAATCCGCGCGTTCCTTCTTGAAGGCATTGTAGTAAGCCTTGAAGCCTTCTTCCAATTCGTTGAACGGGTTTTCTTCTGTTGATTCAGGATCGATGCCGGCATCTGCCTTAGCCTTGAGAAGCTTCTTGTAGAAAGCGGCCTTGATCACATCCGCTTCCTTCGCCCTCTGCATCCTGTCTTCCGACTTTGCCAGCTCTTCGAAGGCTGAAACAAGTTCAGGCAGAGCAAGTTCCTGATAATTGACCGCTGCAGCCTCGACGGTTTCCACTGTCTCTGCAGCCTGTGCTACATCCGGAGTAATTTCAGCTCCGGGGATGATCTCTTCACTCATTGTTGGAGTCTTTTTAAATGGTTTAACTCGCAAATTTAAACTTTATTTGCTACTTTTGCAATACTAAACGTAGTTTAAAGATATGAGGATCGACATCATAACAGTAGTGCCGGAACTGCTCGAGAGCCCGCTCAGCCACTCTATTGTGGGCAGGGCGATAAAGAAAGGAATCGTGGAAATAGAGGTTCACAACCTCAGGAAGTACGGCAAAGGACCGCGCCTGCAGGTGGATGACTACAGCTACGGCGGCGACGCCGGCATGGTGCTGATGGTGGAACCGGTGTTCAAGATGATCGAAGAACTCAAGTCACAGAGGGACTACGACGAAGTCATCTACATGTCTCCCGATGGCGAGGTCCTCAACCAGGGAATTGCCAACGAGCTCTCACTCAAAGGCAACATAATCATACTCTGCGGCCACTACAAGGGCATTGACAACCGCATCAGGGAGCATCTGATCACCCGCGAAATTTCCGTCGGAGACTATGTGCTCAGCGGCGGCGAGATCCCGGCAGCCATTCTTGCAGACGCAATCGTGCGCCTCATACCGGGAGCCCTGACCGACGAAACATCCGCCCTCAGCGACTGCTTCCAGGACGGACTTCTCGCGAGCGAAATCTACACCCGCCCGGCCGAATTCAACGGCTGGAAAGTGCCGGAAGTACTGCTCAGCGGCAATCCCAAGCTTATCCGCGAGTGGCAGGACGAGAATGCCATCCAGCGCACCAGGGAACGCCGTCCGGACCTGCTTGACGAATAATGCAGAAACTTCCATCCATCAAAATAAAATATGAAGACGGGAGGCTGATCGTCATCGAAAAACCTTCCGGGCTGCTTTCCATGTCCACCGGCAGAAGAACACAGGGACGCCCAGAAACCACAGCTTACAGCATCCTGACCCAGATGAAGGGCCGCGTCTTCATAGTCCACAGACTGGACCGGGACACTTCCGGAGTAATGATTTTCGCGAAAGATGAGGAAACGAAGAGAAGACTCCAGGATAATTGGGACGAAGCCGTGGAAGACAGGCGCTACATCGCTGTGGTTGAAGGAATTCCGCCGCAGCAGGAAGGAACTGTCACCAGCTGGCTGAGCGACAACCCCAAGTCATTCAAAGTCTCATCCTGCCCTTACGACAACGGAGGTCAGAAAGCCGTCACCCACTACAAGGTACTCGACACCGTGAGGGGAATAAATATGGGACGCTGGCAGATGAACTACTCCCTGGTGGAATTCAATCTGGAGACCGGAAGAAAAAATCAGATCAGAGTGCATGCCGCCGTCCTGGGTACTCCGATCGCAGGAGACAAGAAGTATGGGGCCGTCAGCAATCCTGCAGGACGCCTATGTCTTCACGCCCGCAACATCGCCTTCATCCATCCGTTCACAGGACGCACGATAAGCGTCAGCTCAGCGGTACCGGCCGCATTCAGAAATCTTGGTTTTGGAGGAAGCAGATAGCTACTTTCTTCCAAGACAGCTCAGTACGCGTATCTTGCGGGGCAGGACCTCGAATCGGCAAGGAATGCGTCCTATGGTTTCCCCGTCTATCTCAATCACCTCCGGCAGATGTTCCCCGTTCGGATGAGGCAGTACCGCATAGCAGGAACTCCTGGAAAAACGGAGGAGTCCGTCGTACTTTCTCAGCTTGCCTGTAAATAGGTGCGGAAGCTTGGGAAGAACTTGAGGTATGGGCATTTTCGGAACAACCATCATATCCAGCAGTCCATCATCCACAACGGCATCCGGAACCTGTCTCATGCCGCCGCCGGACCACTGCCCCACTCCGAAGGCTATCGAGAAGCAATCGCCCTCGTAGAAAGGCTCTCCATCCGAGAATATCGAGACCGGGAAGGAATAGAAATCCCTTATCACCTTCAAAAGTGCCTTGAAGTACAGTGAGGAGCCTTTTTTGCCCTCCTGTTTCTGACGGTTCACAATTTCACAGATACGGGAATCAAAGCCGATTCCGGCCACATTGAGTATGTAATCCACACGCTTTGCAGGCGCCGTCATCACCCCCTCAAGATCTGCCGCATCGACCTGGGACACACGCACCACATCCTGCTTCACAAACGACTCCGACTTCATCAGACGCAGCACTTTTTCAATGTCACGGGGGATCTCATGGGTCTTGATCCAGTCATTTCCGGAACCGATTGGTATCACCGCCATTGCGAACTCCTCCAGGTCGACGGACGCATCCATACACGAGTCATAGAAACGAAGAATTCCATTGAAGGTCTCATGGGCGGTCCCATCGCCTCCGACAGCCGCAAATAACCTATAGCCCTCAGAGGCGGCCTGCCGTGCAAGTTCCACGGCGTGACCTGCATACGCAGTCTCCGCACAGACATATTCTATGCCGTATTTCCTAAGTAACGATTCCGCCTTGTGCCATTCGCTGATGGTCTTGCCTGAACCGGCATGGGGATTGACGATCGCGAACCAGGTCTTGTCTTTCTGAGTCATCTGGTGTGAGATTTGTTGTGCAAATTTAACAAAATTCCCAATGTTCGGATTATTTTACTAAATTTGCCAAGTTATATAGAATATAAAATGGGAAAAGTCATAGCGATTGCCAACCAGAAAGGTGGCGTAGGGAAAACAACAACAGCAATCAACCTTGCGGCTTCACTTGCAGTGCAGGAGAAAAGGGTCCTCATCATTGATGCGGATCCCCAGGCAAACACCACATCCGGCCTGAACTTTCCTCCAGACAACGACGAGAAGCGCACCCTCTACGAACTTCTCATCGGAGAGAGGGAGGTAACCGACGTACTCGTCGCCACCGAAATGGACAGGCTGCACCTGATTCCTTCCCACATCAATCTCGTCGGCGCCGAAATCGAGCTGCTCGACGTGGAAGATCGCGAAACCATCCTCAAGAGAGCGCTCGCACAGATCAGGGACAACTACGATTACATCATCATAGACTGCTCCCCTTCCCTGGGACTCATCACAGTCAATTCCCTGACTGCAGCCGACTCGGTCATCATACCCGTGCAGCCTGAGTTCTTCGCGCTCGAAGGCCTCGGCAAACTCATCCAGACCATACGACTGGTGCAGAACGGGCCGAACCCGAGTCTCACAATCGAGGGCTTCCTCGTGACCATGTTCGACGGCAGGACCAAGATACACACCCAGGTGGTTTCCCAGCTCCGCGAACACTTCGGAGACATGGTGTTCAGCACCCTCATCCAGCGCAACATCCGTCTCAGCGAGGCCCCGTCCCACGGCAAGCCAATCGTGCTCTACGATGTAATGTGCAACGGAACCACCAACTACCTCGCACTCGCCAACGAAGTGCTCGCAAAGAACAACGACCTCCCTGTCAGGTAGGCCGGCAACAAGACTAGACATATGGCAAAGCAGACACACGGCCTCGGCAAGGGACTCAGCGCCCTGCTCGGCGAAACCGACCCGTCACAGCTCAGGAAGCCGGTCGGATATATTAACAAGGACATCGTGGCCAAGGGGCAGCCGGTGGCAGCCAAGGGCGACATCGTAAGGATCCCGGTGGATCTCATCGAACCTAACCCATACCAGCCGCGAATGACCTTCGACCAGGAGGCTCTCGAGGAGCTCTCCGATTCCATCAGGACTCTCGGCCTCATCCAGCCTATCACAGTCAGGAGAAAGAAGGACGACAGGTACCAGATCGTCAGCGGTGAAAGGCGTTTCAGGGCCAGCAGGATGGCAGGCATGGACATGATTCCTGCCTACATCATCGAGACCGACGACCAGGGCATGCTCGAGATGGCCATCGTCGAGAACATCCAGAGACAGGATCTCGACCCGATCGAAGTGGCCCTCAGCTACCAGCGTCTCATCGAAGAGTGCAAGCTCACCCAGGACCAGATGGCCTACCGCGTGGGTAAGAAGCGCGCATCTGTGACCAACACCCTGAGGCTTCTCAAGCTCTCCGCCAAGGCCCAGCATGACCTCAAGGTAGGGCTCATAACCGTAGGACACGCAAAGGTGATCCTCGGCGTGGAGAAGTCACTCGACCAGGACTTTCTTTGCGATGCAGTCATAAAGGAAGGTCTCTCCGTAAGGCAGCTTGAGGAGAGAGTGCGCAAGATGCAGGCCCGCCAGACCCCTATCGACCTATCCGAGCCGGCCGAACTTCCAGAGCACTGCTACAGGGTTCTCGAGATTGTCGGAAAGTTCTTCGACAACAACATCTCGCTGAAGAGAAATCCTGACGGGAAGGGCGCCATGACCATCCGCTTCAACAACGACGAGGAAATGCAGAAATTCCTCTCAGCCCTCGAAAACGCAAAACTCTAGGATGAAATCCAGGGTCTTCATACTCTGCCTTCTGGCTTTTGCAGTCGGAATGTCTTTCCCTCAACGCGCAAAGGCGCAGTTCAAGAGCGAGGCATTCACGCAGAGCTATGTCGATCCGAACGACACCACCTTCAACAGCGACACCACCGACAAGATCTTCTCTTTCAAAGAGTATTTCGGAGGACTGGCCCACAAGAACCAGATGAAGATCGGCACGATGTTCATGGGTTCCATGGTCCTGCCCGGTACCGCACAGATCTACAACAGACAGTACTGGAAGCTGCCTATCATCTACGGCGGACTGGGCGCTTTCGCTGGTACGGGAGGATACTACCTCCACAACTACACAAAGTCCATGAAAGCCCACACGGCCTGGGAAACCGGCAGAGCAGAATTCCTGCAGCAGAATCCGGGAGGCATCTGGACCCCTGCCGAGCCCGTAATCGACATGAGATCCAAGACCATCGGTACCTGGCTTATGGTCGGTGCAGGCGCATTCTACTGGGGTTCCATGCTCGACGGCGCCGTATGCTATGACAAGAACAATCATCCTCTCCCTGGACGCGCCACAATCTACTCGATGCTGCTTCCGGGTCTCGGACAGGCCTACAACGGAGAGTACTGGAAGATTCCGGTCTATTATTCCGGAATGATGGCGGCCGGATTCATGGTCTACACCAACGGGACAAACTACAAGCGGTTCAAGAGGATACACAACGAGGCGACCAACCCGGAGATACCCTACACGGGCCAGATCAGCGGTGAGACAGCAAAGTATTACCGCGATGTCTACAGACGCTACCGAGACTATTCCATCGTAGCCACCGTTCTCGTATACCTCCTGCAGGTCATTGATGCAAATGTCTTTGCCTACATGCACGATTTCGACATGAGCGATGACCTGAGCCTAGAACTCGGTCCGGCCATAATCCCTCAGAACAACGCCTACGCATTCAGTCCCGACGGCAACACGGCTTTCGGACTGAGCCTGGGATTGCGGTTCTGACACTAAAAGACTGAAACCATGCGAATGACACATAGAACAGCCATACCCGTCCTCCTTTCATTACTGCTCTGTCTGCCAGCTACAGCCCAGAACAAGAAGCAGCTCAGGAATGAAAACTCAGCGCTGCATGCAAAGGTGGACTCTCTGATGCAGGTTATGGATCAGATGCACCAGCGCGAAAATGAAAGGCTGGCGAAGGAAGAGGCCGAACGAAAGGCGCGAGAGGCCGAGGAGGCTGAATACACCGGTCTGAGCAAGGCCCAGGCCGACAGTATCTATGCCCACTGGTACATGCTGGGCAAGGATGAAGACCTCGAGCTGGAGAATGTGGACAGCGTTGTTTTCGAATCCGATGTGCCAGATTCAGTCTATGCGAAGAGGCTCCAGGATATGAACTGCTTCATCCAGATAGCCTACAACGACATCGTCAGGAACTACATAGTCCTGTATTCCCAGACCAGGAAAAAGACCGTCAGCAAGCTTCTCGGGCTCAGTGAATTCTACTTCCCTCTTTTCCAGGAGACTTTCAACCGCTACGGGCTTCCCGAGGAACTGGCTGTAATGGCGGTCATCGAGTCCCATCTCAACCCGCAGGCCCGCTCCCGTGTCGGCGCTCTCGGCATGTGGCAGTTCATGTACGGCACCGCAAAGGGCTACGGTCTCCAGATCAATTCATTCGTAGACGAACGCATGGATGTGGCCAAGTCCGCCGATGCTGCAGCCCGCTACCTGCAGAAGGCCTACAGGCATTTCGGAGACTGGAATCTCGCCATCTCTTCTTACAACTGCGGTTCAGGCAATGTCAGGAAAGCCATGCTTCGTGCCGGCGGCAAGACTGGTTTCTGGGACATATACCCTTACCTTCCACGCGAAACCAGAGGCTATGTACCCGCCTTCGTAGGCATGCTATACGCCATGACCTACCACAAGGAGCACGGCATCTCAGTCACACCGGCCGACCTTCCTGTCCATGTGGATACCTTCCACATCCACAAGAAACTCCATTTCGAGCAGCTCCGCGACGTGGTTGGCATTCCGGAGGAGACCGTCGAGCGCCTCAACCCTCAGTATTTCCACAAGATCATCCCGGGCGGCGACTATGTCCTGCGTCTGCCTGTCGAATACACAGAAGCATTCATAGCCAACGAGGACAGCCTCTACAGGCATCGTCAGGATGAACTTTTCGATCCTCTCACCATCAAGCAGATCAAGGAGGATGCAACCCTCGGAGGTGCCGGAGCAACCATCTACAAGGTCAAGAAAGGCGACACCCTGGGCGGCATCGCCAAGAAGTTCGGGGTTACCGTTGCACAGATCCAGAAGTGGAACGGAATGGGCAAGAAGACCAACCTGTCCATCGGCCGCCAGCTGACCATCTACCGCCGCCGGTAAGTGAAGCTGTAATTCAACTGCAGCCTCAGTTCTTCCTTTGATTTCCACGCAGTATCAGTCCTGCCGAGCCATTGACGGGGGAACTGTGTCGTGGCGGCACGCAGATAGACCTTCAGTCCGAAAGGAAACTTCAAGGACATCATGGCAGAAGTCCACAGGCCGCGTCCGTACAAGGCAGGCACATTGAAATTACCGGGAGCATCCCTTTCATAGCAATAGAGACGGTCAGCCCACTTATCGGCATGGAAAGCCCCCAGACGGCCATATACCGTAAACACAGAGTGCGACCAGCCCAGGTCGGCACATAAAAGGCCGGAGAAGGAACTGCAGAACTGAGCTTCGGCACGGGAGGACGCCGACCAGTTTCCGCTGCTGTATTTCAGTTCGGCGCGAAGACTGGCCTTATGATGGTCGGACTCCCAGTCGCGGAAACGGTAAGCGGCCCTAAAGGATAGATCCAGGTACTCGCAGACCTTATAATTATATATGGCAGCAGACTTCGACTGGATACCTGGAATGCCGGGAGAACTGTGCGAGCGCCGATGGGAAAGATCCGAAGAGAAAGAACCGCTGTGACGGCGATCGGAAGAAATCAAGTCTCCAACCAGCAGCAAGGCGTGTTCATCGCTGCACTTTGTAGAGGATCGCATGGCTCCGGCAAAGCCAGACGTGTATTTCACATCGTAATAGCGCAGGGAAAAGGCCAGTTTCAACCAGTCGGAAGGCTTGGTACGGATGCCGGCTATGAAAGCGGGAGAAAGGTGGAGGAGATCCAGGGCGGCCTCCCCGAAAAAATCCGTTCCGCGAAGGTTCCAGCGGAAATCCGCCGAAAGTTTGGCATCGTCCACAATCAGGCGCGAAGAAGGCCTGCCGATGGATACATACCCTGTCAAGCCCACCTGCCCCGTTCTCCACAGCCAGCTGCCATTCAAGCCCGCAACGCCGGGATGGGCAGCAAAGGCATTCAGAAACACTGCCGAAGTATGGCGGGAAGCGAAGGTAAAAGTTGCACCTGCACCACGTAGGGAAGAAGACCAGTCGAGACCCCTGTAAGGAGAGATGAAACCGGGATTACGGGAAATCGTCGAGGCAGTCACCGTGGAACCGAGGGAGAAACCGCTCCACATGGCGAGGCCCTGCCCGAAGCGGCAGTTGAAAGCCCCGACCACCAAGCGGGAAAGATGCCGGACTCCATCATACGAGGCATAGAAAGAGCCGGAGACATCCGGATTGCCCGTGAAAAGCCCCGGTACATCAGGGAGCTTCACGGCAAGTCCGGACTCGAAACTGTCGGCAACCCGAAGCGAGTATCGGGCAGACTGGCTGCTGGAAAACTCCCCTCCATTCCACCGGGCACCGCTTCTGGAGACTGCATCGTGACTCAGCAGGATTCCTTCCCTGTCCACCTCGCCGGGGAGCATGGAAGACTCAAAAGAGACAAACGGGCCAAGAGCACTCACAAACTCTTCCCCGAACCCATCCACAGCCGCCAGTTCACTCAGGGACAGCACATCGCCGTAACGCGAACGGTAGTCCAGCAGACTCGCCACCCTGTACTGCGAAAGCAGGCCGGAAGACAGCAGACGCGTCCCGGAAAGCAGGTTCAGTCTCAGGGGGAAGTTTTCATAATGCCGGTACCGTTCAATCTCATCCTCTGACAGTTCCTCAATGGAAGCTGCCCCGGAGAGATAGACGACGGCCTCTTCAAAATCCTTCCTCAAAGGGATCCCCGGTCCCGGAAGCAGGGAACCGCCACCGGCATGCAAAAACATTGCAAGCCACACACACATAATCGTTCTCATCGGCAGCAAGGTAGTCAAATGGGTTGAAAACTCCGCCGGCAGACAAAGAAACTGAAAACTATTTATTGAAAACCTATGCTTTTTGTTAAATTTGTAGAGTTAAAACAACGCCATGAAGAAAATCACAGTCGGAGACAAGACCTTCAGGACCTATATTCCATACGAAGAATTCTCCAAAGACATCGACAGGGTAGCTGCACAGCTGAATGCGGATTTCGCAAACGCAGCCCAGCCTCCTGTATTCATCTGCACCCTCAATGGGGCAATGCTCTTTACATCTGAAATCATGCAGCGCGTCGACTTCCCGGTGGAACTCAGTTCCATCAGGGCCAGCTCTTACATTGGCACGCACACTACCGGCAAGGTCAACATCACCGAGCAGTCGCCTCTCAAGGTCAAGGGCAGGACTGTGGTTGTTCTCGAAGACATCATCGACACAGGCCACACGATGAAGGCCCTGATTGACGTGCTCAAGGACGAAGGAGCTGCAGAAATACGTCTCTGCACCCTGTTCTTCAAACCTGAGTCATTCCAGTACAAGGGCGTGTACGGCATAGACTACATCGCGCGCGAAATCCAGAATCAGTTCATAGTAGGCTTCGGCCTCGACTACAACGAACTCGGACGCAATTCAAAAGACATTTATATTCTTGACGAATAATGAAATATTACATTCTCTTCGGCCCTCCGGGCGCCGGCAAAGGCACCCAGGCCACCGCAATGGTTGAAAAGTACAACCTGCATCACATTTCCACTGGAGATCTTCTCCGCAAGGAGATCAAAGCCGGAACTCCCCTCGGCCTCCAGGCAAAAGCTCTGATCGAAAAAGGCTGCCTCGTTCCAGACGAGGTTGTTGAAGGCATGATCGAATCCGAATTCGCGACCGTAAAGGGCGTGGACGGCTTCCTTCTCGACGGTTTCCCACGCACTCTCGCACAGGCAGAGGCACTGGATCAGATCCTCGCAAAGACCGGCGACGAAGTTACCGCAGTGGTCAGCATCATGATTCCTGACGAAATGATCATCGAGCGCATCCAGGGCCGCGCCGCCAAGGAAGGCCGTGCAGATGACGCAAGCGTTGACATCATCAAGAACCGCATCGCCACCTACCACAGCCAGACCGAGCCTGAGATCGCTTACTATCAGAAGGCAGGCAAATACAACGAGATCGACGGCATCGGTACCATCGAAGAGGTACGCGACCGCATCTTCTCAGTTGTAGACAAGTTCTAGTTCTGGTTTTCGTTGTCCCTGAGGGACGGCAGACAGACATTGAAGTGTACGGCAAGTACACGGATCAAAATTACAGACAATGCTGCACCGATCTGCGTAATGTAGGTCGGTGCATTCATTTTCATCAGCACCCAGTAGACCAATCCTCCACCGAAGCATGCGAGCGCATAGATATCCTTTCGGAAGATAAGCGGGACTTCATTGATGAGCACGTCGCGGAAGATACCGCCTGCAGCACCTGTGATGCAGCCCATGATGATGTTTACCCACATCGGATTGCCGGCCATGAGACTCTTTTCAAGTCCGACTACCGTGAACAGGCCGAGACCTATCGCATCGAAAATGAAGAAGGAATAGTTCAGCCGGACTATATACTTCTTCAGGATGATGACTACCAGCATGGCGATGAAGGTGATGAACACATAGGAGAAATGCTCCATCCAGAACGGCTTCACATCCAGCAGAAGATCCCTCAGGGTACCGCCTCCCACTGCAGTCACGAAACCTACGACGAAAGCTCCGAAGAGATCGAAATTCTTACGCGCGGCAAGCCTTACGCCGGAAATTGCGAAGGCAAATGTACCTATATAGTCAAGTATTGTGATGAAATTCATATTTTATTCCGAAAACGGGTACAAATATAGGCTTTTTTGACTATATTTGCGCGCAATTTAGAATTGAAGGCAAACAAAATTATACATTTATTACATGAAACTCTCAAACCAACTTAACGAATTTGACGGATTCATCTGGAAGCGCGAGATCAATGTACGCGACTTCATCCAGCACAACTACACTCCGTACGAAGGCGACGAAAGCTTCCTCGCAGGCCCTACCGAAAAGACTCTCAAGATCTGGTCTGAACTCTCAGACATGTTCGCAGTAGAGCGCGAGAAAGGCGTATACGACGCAGAGACCAAGCTTCCACAGAGCATATCCACCTATGGTGCAGGCTATATCGACAAGGACAATGAAGTAATCGTAGGTCTCCAGACCGACGCACCTCTCAAGAGAGGTATCTTCCCTAAGGGCGGCATCCGCATGGTAGAGTCTGCCCTCCAGGCATTCGGCTACTCCCTCGACCCTGCCACCAAGGAAATCTACACAAAGTACCGCAAGACCCACAACGAGGGCGTGTTCTCTGCCTACACAGCAGACATCCGCGCAGCCCGTCATGCACATATCATCACAGGTCTGCCTGACGCATACGGCCGCGGCCGAATCATAGGCGACTACCGCCGCATCGCCCTCTACGGCGTTGACAACCTCATTGAGGAGAAGAAGCGTTTCCTCGACCGCCTCGACATCCAGGAGATGACAGAGGAGGTTATCCAGCAGAGGGAGGAAGTCAGCGAGCAGATCAAGGCCCTCAAGGACTTCGTGAAGATGTGCGCAAACTACGGCTTCGATGTTACCAAGCCTGCCCAGAACGCACGTGAGGCTGTCCAGTTCGTATACTTCGGCTACCTCGCAGCAGTCAAGGACCAGGACGGTGCAGCAATGTCCATCGGCCGTAT
The DNA here is from genome assembly GCA_024398095.1 of Bacteroidales bacterium. GTDB lineage: Bacteria > Bacteroidota > Bacteroidia > Bacteroidales > UBA932 > Cryptobacteroides. Next base: position 3,778 of record JAKSJK010000040.1, on the reverse strand, counting down.
CTCAACCTTCCTCGACATTTTCATCGAGAAGGACCTCAAGGAAGGCAAGCTCACAGAGGAAGAGGCACAGGAACTCATCGACCAGATGGTCATCAAGCTCCGTATCGTGCGTTTCCTCCGTACTCCGGAATACAACGATCTCTTCTCCGGCGACCCTGTCTGGGTTACCGCATCCGAAGGCGGTATGGGCATCGACGGACGTACCCTCGTGACCAAGACCTGCTTCCGTATGCTCCACACCCTCGAGAACCTCGGTCCTGCACCTGAGCCAAACCTCACCGTGCTCTGGTCTGAGAGACTTCCTGAGGCATGGAAGAAGTACTGCGCAAAGATCTCCATCAAGACTTCTGCAATCCAGTATGAGAATGACGACCTGATGAGGGTAGATTACGGCGACGACTACGGCATCGCATGCTGCGTATCCCCTATGCGCATCGGCAAGCAGATGCAGTTCTTCGGCGCACGCGCCAACCTTGCAAAATGTCTCCTCTACGCCATCAACGGCGGCCGTGACGAGATTACAGGCGAGCAGGTGTCACCTAGCTACGCTCCTATCACCGGCGACTACCTCGAATACGAGGAGGTCATGGAGAAGTACGAGCAGATGATGAGATGGCTCGCAAAGGTTTATGTGAACGCCCTCAAGATCATCCACTACATGCACGACAAGTATGACTACGAGGCATTCCAGATGGCTCTCCACGACGGCGATGTTCTCCGTTCCCGCGCTACCGGAATCGCAGGTCTGTCCATCGTGGCAGACTCCCTCGCAGCAATCAAGTTCGGCAAGGTGCGTATCATCCGCGACGAGCGAGGCCTGGCTACAGGCTTCGAGAACGAAGGCGAGCCATATGTTCCATACGGCAACAACAACGAGAAGACTGACGCGCTCGCACTCATGATCACCGAGAAGTTCATGGAGTTCCTCCGTCAGCACGAAACCTACCGCCACGCAGTGCCTACCCAGTCCATCCTTACCATCACCTCGAATGTGGTATACGGAAAGAAGACCGGCGCAACCCCTGACGGAAGGCCTGCAGGCGTACCGTTCGCCCCTGGCGCAAACCCTATGAACGGCCGCGATCTCAAGGGTGCAGTCGCTGCAATGTCTTCAGTTGCCAAACTTCCTTTCCAGCACTCCCAGGACGGTATCTCATACACCTTCGCAATCAGCCCTGCCACCCTCGGCAAGGACAGCGAGACCAAGGTTGAGAACCTCGTGAACCTCATGGACGGCTACTTCACACCGGACGGCGGACACCACCTCAACGTGAATGTGTTCGACAAGGACCTCCTCGTGGACGCAATGGAGCATCCTGAGAAGTATCCTCAGCTCACCATCCGCGTTTCCGGCTACGCAGTGAACTTCGTGAAGCTCACCCGCGAGCAGCAGCTCGACGTACTCTCACGCACCATCAACCAGTCACTCTAGTGAATCTGGAAGGCAATACTTCAGAAAGAGTGGGTATTCTCGGGAATATCCACTCTTTTGAATCTTTCGGCACTGTGGACGGTCCCGGCATCCGCTGTGTCGTTTTCATGCAGGGCTGCCCTATGCGCTGCCAGTTCTGCCACAACCCGGACACCTGGGACCCGGCTGCAAGAGGCCAGTACCAGATGACACCGCAGGAACTTCTCGAGGAGGTACTGCGTTACAAAAGTTTCATAAAGAAAGGTGGCGTCACAGTCAGTGGCGGTGAGCCGCTGATGCAGGCGGACTTCGTCCTGGAATTCTTCAAACTCTGCCGCAAGGCAGGCATACATACGGCCCTGGACACATCAGGAGTCATATTTTCCGACAAGGCAAAGGCCGTCCTGGAATACACAGACCTGGTCCTTCTGGACATAAAGACCATAGACGAAGCCGCCCACAGGGCGTACACCGGACACGATGCGCGCAACAACCGTCTCTTCCTGAACTATCTGCAGTCGATAGGGAAACCGGTCTGGATGCGCCATGTGGTTGTACCGGAACGCACATATGACGACTCCCAGCTCAAACGCTTGGGAGAGTTTCTGAAGGGCTTCAGCGTGATTGAAAAAGTGGAGCTGCTGGCCTACCACACACTGGGGCGCTACAAATGGCAGAACCTGGGCCTGGACTACCCTCTCGAAGGTATTCCCGAGCTCAGTGCGGACCAGATCTCCCACGCCCGCGCAATACTGTCCGAATACGGTTTCTAGTCGCGGCGGAAAATGTCGCGGGTGTAGACCTTGTCCTTGACATCGTCGAGGACTGCGTCGTAGCGGTTGGCGATTATGGAGTTGCTCAGAGCCTTGAACTTTTCAAGATCATTCACGACCTCGCTGCCGAAGAAGGTGGTGCCGTTCTCAAGCGTCGGCTCATAGATGATCACCTTCGCGCCTTTGGCCTTTACACGCTTCATGATTCCCTGGATGGAACTCTGACGGAAATTGTCGGAGTTGGACTTCATGGTCAGGCGGTAGACACCGATGGTAACTTCCTTCTCCTGGGCCTGGTCGAAAGCGGTATTATTTGAATAGGTATAGTAACCGGCCATCTCCAGCACGCGGTCAGCGATGAAATCCTTGCGGGTGCGGTTGCTGTCGACGATTGCAGACATCATGTTCTGCGGTACCTTGCTGTAGTTTGCCAGCAGCTGCTTGGTATCCTTTGGAAGGCAGTATCCGCCGTAGCCGAAAGACGGGTTGTTGTAGTGGGTTCCGATACGCGGATCGAGGCATACGCCGTCTATGATGGCCTTTGTATCGAGTCCCTTCATCTCCGCATAGGTATCGAGCTCGTTGAAGTAGCTTACACGCAGGGCAAGGTAGGTGTTGGCGAAAAGCTTGACAGCCTCAGCCTCAGTCGTGCCCATGAAGAGCACCGGCACATCTTCCTTGAGGGAACCGTCCTTGATAAGTCCTGCAAAGGTATGGGCAGCTTCTTCCAATCCCTCGGTAGCGGCATCATAACCGCAGATTATGCGGGAAGGATAGAGATTGTCATAGAGGGCCTTGCTCTCGCGCAGGAACTCTGGAGCAAAGATGATCTTCGGGACAATGGTGGTGAAAGTACCGTCCGCATTCCTCTCACGATATGAAAATCTGCGGCGGACATCCTCGGTATATCCTACAGGGATGGTGGACTTGATTACCATCACCGCATCCGGATTCACCTCGAGGACCAGTTCTATCACTTCTTCGACATGGGATGTGTCGAAATGATTCTGCTTGCTGTCGTAGTTGGTCGGAGCCGCGATTACCACAAAATCGGCGTCTGCATAGGCAGAACGGCCGTCAAGTGTGGCCACGAGATTCAGTTCCTTCTCGGAAAAATACTTCTCGATGTACTCGTCCTGGATAGGAGAAATCCTGTTGTTGATTTTGTCTACTTTGTCTGCGATGACATCCACGGCGACAACTTCATTGCGCTGTGAAAGCAAAGTGGCAATGCTCAGACCCACATAACCGGTTCCTGCAACTGCGATTTTCATACCTTCAAAATTTATATTCCGATATAAACAAAAAAACGAGACAGCGGGGTGTCTCGTCTTTTGTGCTCCCTCAGGGGCTCGAACCCTGGACCCCAACATTAAGAGTGTCGTGCTCTACCAACTGAGCTAAGGAAGCAGTGCTTCTATTTTTGAGCTACAAGCCGTAACGACCTTTCGCCTTGTGCTCCCTCAGGGGCTCGAACCCTGGACCCCAACATTAAGAGTGTCGTGCTCTACCAACTGAGCTAAGGAAGCAGTAATTTTCTGTGACCCGTTCGGGGCTCGAACCCGAGACCCCAACATTAAAAGTGTTGTGCTCT
>JAKSJK010000004.1 GCA_024398095.1 Bacteroidales bacterium | reverse complement strand
TGAAGCCGCATAACCTCTTGCTTGAGAGGCTCCCTCTTTCAGCGGACAGGAGGGATTGAAAGAATTTCTGCTTCATGCGTATTCTTTTTAGGGTTAAACATTTGAGTTTCCGGAGACTCTGCGGCAAAGATGAAGCATATAATTCCTTACCCCGGGAGGGGGTAAATCGACTTACCCCGGGGGTAAATGAATGAAAATGGACTTTTTTAGCTATTTTTGTCAGAAAAGATCAGCTACAATGATGACATACATTGAGGATGAACAGAAATTTAATGTAATTCAAGCCCATGACCTGGATTTCTTTCTGGACTCTGAACCAATAAATGAGAAAATTTATAGACGGCTTCTGGTTATTCAGCAAGTCGACAAGTCTATGTTTGAACCATTGGAGATTTTTCATTGGGCCTATTACTTCTTATATAGGGTTGACATAGACAGGCATCCGGAGGCTATGATTGATTCTTATTTCAGCGAAATGGAGTCATGGGATCCTTACAATGACAGGTATTGTTCAAATCTTGTTTTTCTTACAGTACGTTCTATTCTTGAATTGAAGCAAAAATTGTCAAAAAGGCAGGATCGCTTTCTGGAACAGATTTCAGTGGTCTCAGGAGACTGGGAATCATATTCCACAACTTTCAGGAAGATTGTGCGAGAACTGAAGTCCGGAAACGAAATATCCTGTGAACAGGCTGAAGAACTGAAAGAGGCAAAAAGGAAGATCGATTCGTTGCAGAAGGAGGTGGAGGACCTACAAAAGCTGATTGAAGAAATGGAGGAAGAAGAAAAGCCTGATGGTACATTGAAGGTCAGATGCCTGCTTATTGAGACGATGTTGAACTCTTTGGGGGTAGATATCGCGAATATCGATCAGTCAAAAATTTCCCGTTTCGCGGCTTACATGCTTGGCGTTAAGGAGAAGAAACTATACAATAGGGTTATACAACCTGGTATTGCACTGGGTGATTATCACGAAAAAGAAGTAAATAAGGTCAACAAGCTGTTGTCAGATCTTGGACTTGATCTTGAATTGTAAAGTAGATTTTGTAAAAATTATCGTGAAATGGCAGACGAGAACTTCTCATCACTTGGCCGCATAGAAGCAATCAACAAGCTCTATGAAGGCACACCTTATACCCCTTTCGACTCATGCTGGTTCGAAACCTCCGGCAGGGCATATTGCACCATCAAGTCCAAGACGCTGCTTGAGGGCATCGACTTCGATCTTACCTACTTCCCGCTGAAGCATCTGGGCTACAAGAGCGTCATCTATGTCACTGGCGAACTCTATGCGGAAATGTCAGCTCCAAGGGCTCTGGAAGTCGTTATTGGCATCTCAGCAAAGCTTGACTTCGAACAGATCAGACAGATCTGGGAAGGCATTGTGACTGCCGCAAAAGAACACGGCTACAAGAAAGTCGGACTCGATCTGGTACCCTCCAGGAATGGCCTCAGCATAAATATCTGCGCCAGCGGAGAAACCTCTGTACTCGAAGCAAAACGCCGTCCTGCCGCAAAGTCCATGGATCTTATCTGCGTATCAGGCAACCTGGGCGCAGCCTTCCTCGGCCTCAACGTGCTTGAAAGGGAAAAGATGAAGTTCGCCAAGACAAAAGACAATCTGGAGCAGCCGGACCTGGAAAAATACAAGCATCTCGTTGGAGCCTACCTCAAGCCCTCTCTCCCGGCAAACTTGCTCAAAGAACTCGAAGACTCTGAGATAACCCCGTCCTTCGGCTACTTCGTGACCCGCGGACTGGGAGACACACTCCGCCATCTCACCAAAGACAGCGGCCTGGGAGCAAAAGTCTATATGGACAGAATGCCATTTGCAGGCGATTCCTTCACAATCGGCAAGGAACTTGAAATAGACCCGGTAACCGCAGCGATGAACGGCGGCGATGACTGCAGGCTGCTCTTCACCATCCCTATCGGCAAGCACGACAAGTTCCGTCACGATTTCCAGAACTTCGACATCATCGGACATCTGGCAAAACCGGAAGTGGGAGCTGTTCTCGTGACCCCGGACGGCGTGGAACTCCCGGTCAAGGCACAAGGTTGGAAAGAATAATTATATATAAAGTATATAGAACTATGATCAGAAAAGTATTTGCGGCTATCGCCCTCTTCAGTGTGTGCAGCCTTGCACAGGCTCAGATTTCAATCAAGGATGTCCTCAACTCATCAAAGGTGCGCGATGTGGTGTCTTCAGTTACCGGAGTTGACCTCGACAAGTACATCGCAACCAACATCAAGGGTACCTGGAACTATCTCGGAATGGCTACGGAAGTGGTCAAGGAAACCGAAAACGAGACCGCTACCATCCTCACGGGAGTGGCTGGATCCTCAGCCATGACCGGCATCAACAAGAAGGTTGACAAGGCTCTCGCAAAGGTAGGCATCAAAGAAGGATCAATGACATTCACCTTCAGTGCAGACAGCACCTTCACCCACCGCATCAACACAAAGACTGTGAGCGGTACCTACAAGATGGAGGGCAAGAAAATCACCCTCCAGTACGGCAAGGCACTCAAGCTTGCCAAGATCACCGGAACAGTTGACCTTGAGAAGGATAATCTCAAAATCCTCTTCCCTGCCGACAAGTTCCTCAACATCGTAGGCACCATCACCTCGAAAGTGAAGGCATTTTCTTCTGCCAACGCAGTGATCCAGAACATCGACGGTCTCAAGATGGGAGTGAAACTCCTTCGTGAAGGCGCAGAGAAACCAGCGGAAGAATAAACCTCCAACATCATAAAATAAGGCGGCCCCAGAGACTCTGAGACCGCCTTTATTGTTTTCAAGCCTGTATTACTTGAGGTTTCTGAGGAGGATGTTAAGATCCACTTCCTTGCGGATAAGTGCAGAGAGGTCCTCGATCTTGACGCGCTCCTGAGCCATTGTGTCGCGGTGACGGATAGTCACGCAGTGGTCGTTGAGGGAGTCATGGTCCACGGTTACGCAGAAAGGAGTACCGATGGCATCCTGACGGCGGTAACGCTTGCCGATGGAGTCTTTCTCGTCATACTGGCAGTTGTAATCGTACTTGAGATCGTCCATGATCTCCTGTGCGAGGGCAACGAGCTCTGGATTGTTCTTCAGGAGAGGCATTACAGCCACCTTGACAGGTGCGAGAGGTGCTGGGATGCTGAGCACTACGCGGCTCTCTCCGTTGCCGAGATCCTCTACCTTATAAGAATTGCTGAGCACTGCGAGCACCATACGGTCGACACCGATTGAGGTCTCGATGACATACGGAGTGTAGCTCTCGTTGGTCTCAGGATCGAAGTACTGGATCTTCTTACCGGAGAACTTCTGATGGTTTCCGAGGTCGAAGTCGGTACGGCTGTGGATACCCTCGAGCTCCTTGAAGCCGAATGGGAACTGGAACTCAACGTCGGTAGCGGCATTTGCGTAGTGAGCAAGCTTCTCATGGTCGTGGAAACGATAGTTCTCTGCGCCCATACCCATGTTAACATGCCACTTCATACGGGTTTCCTTCCACTTCTTGAACCAGTCAAGTTCGGTACCTGGCTTGATGAAGAACTGCATCTCCATCTGCTCGAACTCCCTCATACGGAAGATGAACTGACGGGCCACGATCTCGTTACGGAATGCCTTACCGATCTGAGCGATACCGAAAGGAATCTTCATACGGCCGGTCTTCTGTACATTGAGGTAGTTAACGAAGATACCCTGTGCAGTCTCAGGACGCAGGTAAATGAGGTTTGCGCCGTCTGCAGTGCTGCCCATTGAGGTGCTGAACATAAGGTTGAACTGACGTACCTCAGTCCAGTTGCAGGTGCCGCTGATAGGACATACGATACCGCAGTCGATGATGATCTGCCTGTATTCTTCGAGGTTGTTCTCGTTCTGAGCTTTCACATAGCGCTCATGAACCTCATCATATTTTCTCTTCTCGCGGAGGACATTAGGGTTGGTAGCACGGAACTGCTCCTCGTCGAAAGACTCGCCGAATTTTCTCTTGCCTTTCTCAACCTCCTTGTTCATTTTCTCCTCGATCTTGCCGAGATAATCCTCGATGAGTACATCGGCACGGTATCTCTTCTTTGAGTCCTTATTGTCGATGAGAGGGTCGTTGAAGTGACCAACGTGTCCGGATGCCTCCCAGATGCGTGGGTGCATGAAGATCGCAGAGTCGATACCTACGATGTTCTCGTTCAGACGGGTCATTGCGTTCCACCAGTAGGTCTTGATGTTCTGCTTGAGTTCAGAACCGAGCTGGCCGTAATCGTAGACAGCACCGAGGCCGTCATAAATCTCGCTGGAAGGGAAGATGAAGCCATATTCCTTGCAGTGAGCCACGAGTACTTTGAAAAGTTCTTCCTGTGTCATAATTTATTGATTGTTAATAATTTGTAATTTCTCTTCAACTTGTTTTACTGGGATTGTCACAAAGTCTCTGACCGCTGCCAGCGGATGCGGCACCACCAGTCTGGGATGACTTATCTGCAAATCCCCTATCTTCAATATGTCTATATCTACGGGTCTGTCCCTGTAGATTCTGTTTCCGTTTTCATCCCACTCCGGAGCACCTGTACGCCCCAGTTCCCTTTCTATCTCCTTGCAGATGTCCAGTATCTGCAGCGCCTGTTCCTCTTCCAACTGCGCGTCCATCTCAATCTCGAACACAACCACGGCATTGAGAAAATCCGCACCGTCAAACCCCCACGAGCTGGTCTGAATATAGTCAGAAACCGCCTTTACAGGAGTTTCCAGCCTTTCGGAAAGTCTCTCTATGGACGAATCCAAGAGAGCCTTCCTGTCGCCCATATTCGAGCCGAGTCCAAGGAAGAGGTCTACCTTCATCTAATCCTCGTCCAGTCCAAGTTCCACAAGAGCTTCCTCGGACATCCTGCTCTTGTCCCAAACCGGTTCGAAAACCAGTTCCACATTGACGCTGACCACGCCGGGAACATCCTCCACGGCTGTCTTCACCTGCTCCATCACATAGTCCGCCATCGGGCAGTTAGGCGCCGTCAGGGTCATCTGGATGAAGACATTGTGGTCCTCGTCGATCCTGAGTTCATAAATAAGTCCCAGGTCATAGACATTAACCGGAATCTCCGGGTCATAGACCTGCCTCAGGGCCATTATTACATCTCTCTCAAGCATCTTCTATAAGTTTTCTGCCGCGATCCTGCGGATGGTCTCAATCATGGACACAAGTCCGTTGGCCCTGGTCGGGCTGAGATTCTCACGCAATCCAATCTTCTCCACAACGGAAAAATCGGACGCAGCAATTTCTTCAGCAGTCCTTCCTGAATAAATCTTGATCAGCAGCGAAATTATTCCCTTTGTTATTATCGCATCGCTGTCGGCAGAGAAGAAAATTCTTCCCTCCTCTTTCTTCCAATCGAGCCAGACGCGGGACTGACAGCCCTTGATGAGCTTGTCCTCCGTCTTGGACGAATCGGGAAGAGTCTCCAGCGATTTTCCCAGTTCGATTATATACTCGTACTTGTCGAGCCATTCGTCGAACATTGAAAATTCCTCGATTATCTCGTTTTCTGTTTCTTTCAGCGTCATACTATCTCAACATCGCCACAGCCTTCCTGAGGGCTGCGATAAAAATGTCCACTTCTTCTTTGGTGTTGTAAGGCAGCAGGGCGGCTCTCACCATTCCGGTCACACCGAAGCGTGTCATCACCGGTTCGGCACACATCTGTCCCGACCTCACGGCAACTCCCATCTTGTCAAGGAGAATTGCGAGGTCCTCGTGATGCACTCCCTCCACATTGAAAGAGTACACAGGCGCCTTAGGCTCGTCTTCAGTGCCTTCACCGTATATTTTGAGTCCTTCTACATTTTTCAGCTCATTTTCCATATACAGGCAAATTTGCTTAAAATTTTGAGTTAACTCACTATCTTTCAATATATTAACAAACTCACAGGCCTGCTTTAAAGTCGCTGAGGATGCGAAATTCTGAGTACCGGCTTCATAGCGCATCGGGATTTTCGCAAATTTCACGTCTTCAAACGAGACTGTTTCGATCATTTCACCTCCACCGAGGAAAGGAGGCATCGCCTCAAGCCACTTTCGCTTTCCGAAGAGAACACCTGTTCCGGTGGCCGCGTACATCTTGTGACCGGAGAAGGCGTAGAAGTCGCAATCCAATTTCTGGACATCTACTTGACAGTGGACAATTCCCTGGGCTCCGTCAACAAGAACAGGTACATTCTTCGAGTGTGCGATCTCTACTATCTTTCCAACAGGATTCACAATACCTAGCACATTCGAGATGTGAGTAACACAGAGGAGCTTTGTCCTATCGGTTATAAGTTTGTCTAATTCCTCAAGTCTGAGGTGACCCATGTCATCTACCGGGAGTACTTTGAGTGCAGCCTTCTTTCTCTGGCAGAGCATCCACCATGGAACAATGTTGGAATGATGTTCAGCCTCGGTGACTATAATCTCGTCACCTTCGTTAACGAAAGCCTCTCCGAAAGAATAAGCTACAAGATTGATAGATGCAGTCGCGCCTGAAGTGAATATCACCTCTTCTCTGGTAGGTGCATTGATTAGATCCCTGACCGCATCCCTCGCCTGCTCGTACGCATCTGTACACTCCTGGGAAAGTATATGAACGGCACGATGGATATTGGCATTGGACTCACTCATCCTGAAGTTGAGTTCATCGATGACAGGCTGCGGCCTCTGAGAGGTCGCGGCATTGTCAAAATATACCAACGGCTTTCCGTAGACCTTCCGATCCAGTACCGGAAAATATTTTCTGATGTCCTCTGTCTTCATTGTAAAATCAGGCACGCAAATTTAGCAATTTTTATCTTAATTTTGCATTAAGAAAAATTTGAGTCAGATGCTTGATTACGTTAACGGAAAAATTGTGGAACTCACCCCGACAGACATTGTTGTTGATTGCAACGGAATCGGCTTCCACGCGCAGATTTCCCTGCAGACTTACGAACAGTTCGAAAAAGTCAGCGATGGTAAATGCTATCTTCACCATGTCCTCCGCGAAGATGAGGAATTGTTCTACGGCTTTGCCAGCAAAGACGAGAGAGAACTATTCAGACTAATAATCGGAGTTTCCGGCATAGGTCCCGGTACTGCCAGAATGATGTTGTCATCTCTCACCTGCAATGAAATCCGTGACGCTATCCTCGGAGAAGATCTCAACAAGATAAAAGGCATAAAAGGCATCGGACTGAAAACTGCACAGAGACTTATCCTGGAACTCAAGGATAAGGTTGTCAAGGGTGAAGGTGCTGCTGCTTCAAATGCACTGTTTGCAGCACCGAACAACGCAGTCGCAGACGAGGCTACAGCTGCTCTCGTAATGCTTGGATTTACAAAGGCAGCAGTCAATAAAGTTGTGACAGCAATACTAAAAGATCAGCCAGCAGCCTCTGTTGAAACCATCATCAAACTCGCTCTCAAGAAACTCTGATAGTTCCACGTGGAACATATACAAAACAAATAGCGTCGACTTATGCCGACGCTATTTTTATTTTCAATTGACCGGCTACTGCAGCCGCTATATCTGTTTACAATTGTAAATTCTATTCTCAAGTAATTGCTGGTATTTCAACTTCTATCTGCCGAAATATACGAGGAGAACAGAGATGTCAGCGGGTGACACACCCGAGATTCTAGAGGCCTGGGCAATGGTTTTCGGAGCATATTTCTTCAACTTCTGGCGGCACTCTATGGAAAGGGATTCAACCTTATCAAAATCGAATCCATTTGGAATCGAGAGGTTCTCAAGCCTCAGCATCTTATCCGCGAGCTGTCTTTCCCTCTGGATGTATCCTTCATACTTTATCATAATCTCGCAAGCATCCAAGACTTCACGAGAATAGTTTGAAGTAATGGTGCTGGCAAGTTTTGAAGCGTCAAGAGAAGAGACTGCATAATCCGTATTGAATTTCAGTACAGACATAGCATGGTTGAAAGCAGATTTCAGTTCCTCTGGTGCGTTACCATCCGAGAGCATCTTTATATAATCCTCAATTTTGAGTTCAGAGGAAGGTGTCAGAACATCGGACATATCTACACCAAACTTTTCAAAAGTTCCACGTGGAACAATTTTAATCATCTCATTGAGACTCACCTGAGGACGTACAATGATATCGTCAATTCGTTTCTTATTCTCAATAGGTGCTGAACCTACTGATTCAAGATAGGTATTTATGTACTCAGGTTTGATAGAGGCATCTTTGAAGAACCCGGTGAACTTATCAACAGAGTCATATTTTTTCATTGTGAAATCGTAGCGGAAATCATCCGCCAGACCAATCTCATGTGAGCGAGGAGTCAGACGCAAGTCGGCATTATCCTGACGCAGAAGTATACGGTACTCCGCCCTGCTGGTAAACATTCGATATGGTTCATCGACACCCTTTGTGATAAGGTCATCAATCAAAACACCGATGTAAGCCTCATCTCTTTTCAAAACAAAAGGATCCTTTTCATGAACCTTGAGGTGGGCATTGATACCTGCCATCAATCCCTGGGCCGCTGCTTCTTCGTAACCGGTAGTACCATTGATCTGTCCGGCAAAGAAGAGATTCTCAATGGACTTAAGTTCGAGTGTATCCTTCAATTGTGTCGGATCGAAGTAATCATACTCGACAGCGTATGCCGGTCTGTAGATCTTAGCATTCTCAAGACCCTTGATTGCATGGAGAGCATCAAGCTGGATCTGAAGAGGAAGAGATGAAGAAAATCCCTGGAGATAATATTCGTTGGTGTTCCTGCCCTCTGGTTCAAGAAACAGCTGATGGGCATCCTTGTCTGCAAATGTCCGTAACTTGTCTTCAATGCTAGGACAATAACGAGGACCAATACCTTTGATCAAACCCTGGAAAAGAGGTGAATCCTTGAAGCCTGAGCGCAGAATATCATGAACCTCGGTATTGGTATGAACGATGAAACACGGCATCTGAGGAGTTCCATTCTGAGCAGTCGAAAGATAAGGCAGATAGGAAAACTTATCGGGAACACAATCGCCATCCTGTCTTATCAGGGAAGAAGTATCGATTGAAGATATGTCAATTCGGGGAGGTGTGCCTGTCTTCATACGGGCAGTTCTGATACCCATCGAAACCAACTGTTCGGTCAGTCCATAAGAAGAAAGCTCGCCTATGCGCCCACCCTCAAAACTGGTGCGACCGATGAAAAGCTTTCCGGAAAGGAAGGTTCCGGTAGTCAGGACAACTGCTTGAGAATTGAAAATTGCGCCAGTAGTCGTGCAGATACCCGAAATTTTTTCTCCATCGAAAAGAAATTTGGTTACTGTATCTTGGTAAATATCTAATTTACAGGCACTTTCGAGAATTTTTCTCCAATTTTTCGAGAACTGGTTTTTGTCGCATTGAGCTCTCGGACTCCACATTGCAGGTCCTTTTGACTTATTGAGCATCCTGAACTGCAGAGTAGAGGCATCAGTTACAATTCCTGTGTAACCACCGAGCGCATCGACCTCACGGATGATCTGTCCCTTTGCAATTCCGCCGACGGCAGGATTGCAGGACATCTGTCCGAACTTATTCATATCCATAGTCACAAGAAGAGTCGACGAACCCATGGAAGCTGCAGCCATTGCAGCCTCGCACCCAGCGTGTCCTCCCCCGACAACTATTACATCGTATGTCTTGAACATAAGCAACTAGAGAACCTCTCTGAGCGAGAGATAATAGTTTTCCTTTTTTCTCATCATGGCGATATCCTCGTCACAATGATCATCATAACCGATCAGGTGAAGAACACCATGAACTATTACCCTGTTGAGTTCATCGGGAAATTCAGTTCCGTACTCGATAGAATTCTCACGGACAGAATCTACACTGATAAACAGATCACCACTGAGAAACTCACCTTCACAATAGTCAAAAGTGATGATGTCTGTAAAATAGTCGTGCTGAAGATATCTCTGATTTATATCTAAGATATAATTGTCGGAACAGAATATGACATTAATGTCTCCGATACGACGTATCTCGCTCTCTGCCACCAGTTTAAGCCACTTTCTGGTGAGAACCTTAGACTTGAATATGAAGTCTGTATCTTCAAAGAAATAGGAAATCATCTTGCATTTTTAAAGTCAACGCAAATTTACAACAAAGAGTAAAATTTTGAAATAAAAAGAATAATATCTAACTTTACCGAGTTAAAACCGCAAATTAGACTAATTTAACGATATGGAAGAGAAAAAATCAAAGAAAGCAAACCTCGAAAACAAGAGGCTTCTTTTCATTGAGGTTGGTCTCTGCGTATCCCTCGCTGTAGTTCTCGCTGCTTTCCAGTGGGGCTCAAGGGACGCCAGTGTAAGCAACCTCGAAGAGGAAACTGCTCTCATCGAAGAGGAGGAGATCATTCCTATTACCCAGGAAACCCCTCCACCACCACCTGAGACTCCTAAGATTCCGGTGCTTTCTGACCAGATCGATATCATTGACGATGATATCAAGCTCGATGATGATATGATCATGAACCTCGAGGATGACTCAAACATCGGTGTGGACATCCAGGATTATGTCGAGGAAGTTGAGGAAGAGGTTGTCGAGGAGGAAGCGATTCCGTTCCAGCTCGTTGAGACAAAGCCTTCTTTCAATGGCGGTGACGCAAATGACTTCTCAAAGTGGGTCAATGAGCGTCTCGTATATCCTGAGATTGCAAAGGAAAATGGTGTACAGGGCCGTGTAACCCTCCAGTTCACCGTTGAGACCGACGGTCGTGTAACCAACGTAAAGGTTCTCCGTGGTGTCGACCCATCTCTTGACAAAGAGGCTGTGAAGGTTGTATCAAGCTCACCTAAGTGGACTCCTGGTAAGCAGCGTGACCGCTCAGTTCGAGTTACCTACACCTTCCCTGTTATCTTCCAGTTGAGATAATTTATTCACAATACAACGCGGAGGCTGGCAATTACTGTCGGCCTCCGTTTTCATATAGACAATGGAAATAAGAAACTACAAAGCAGTATTCGTAGGCGTAATTAAGCAGACTGACGACGAAAGGAAGGTCTACGAATACCTTGATGAGCTGCAGTTCCTCGCTGAGACAGCGGGAGCTATCGGCGATAAGAAATTTGTCCAGAAGGTGGATAAACCGGACGGAGCAACCTACATCAGAAGTGGAAAGCTCGAAGAAATTGCGGAATACTGCAAGGAAAACGATATAGATTATGTCATCTTCGACGATGAACTTACAGGAATCCAGCAGAGAAACATTGAGAAGATTGTCAAGACTTCTGCCGTAATAGACCGCACCAGCCTTATTCTGGAAATTTTTTCTCAGCGTGCGCGAACTTCATATGCAAAGATGCAGGTTGAACTCGCCCGATATAATTATATGCTTCCTCGTCTGGCTGGCATGTGGACGCATCTTGAAAGGCAGAGAGGAGGTATGGGAGCCCGCGGAGGTATGGGTGAGAAGCAGATAGAGATAGACCGCCGTATCGTTAAGGAAAGAATTAATAAATTAAAGGAACAACTTGCAAAGGTTGACAAGCAGATGGCAGTCCAGAGAAGTAATAGAGGACAAATGGTCAGACTCTCTCTGGTAGGCTATACAAATGTCGGAAAATCTACTCTGATGAACCTGCTTGCAAAGTCAGATGTTTTCGCTGAAAACAAACTGTTCGCAACTCTCGACACTACCGTCAGAAAGGTTGTTATCGAAAACTGTCCTTTCCTTCTGAGCGACACTGTGGGATTCATTAGAAAACTGCCTACAGAGCTCGTAGAAGCCTTTAAAAGCACCTTGGATGAGGTCAGGGAGGCAGATGTCCTCCTGCATGTAGTAGATATCTCCCATCCGGATTTTGAAGAGCAGATGGAAGTGGTAAGCAAGACTCTTAAGGATATAGACTCTGGTGACAAACCGGTACTCGTCGTATTCAACAAAGTTGACGCCTATAAATACGAAGAGTACGACGAATTCTCTCTTACACCTAAAACAACCAGAAACTACTCCCTTGATGAGTTCAAGAACAGCTGGATCGCAAGCGAGAATACCCCTTGTACCTTCATATCTGCAAAAGAGAAAATCGGCATCGATAAGCTGCGAAACGATATTTATAAAATAGTGGCCGAAATTCACGCAGGAAGGTATCCGTTCAATAACTTCCTCTGGTAATATCTATAAGTCTCTGAATAGCCTCGAAAATAGTCTTTTCGGGGCTATTTCCATATAATAGAGAAGGTAACGGAAGGATATTCCTTGATAGTAATGGTGTAAGTACCCTTCGGAACAGAAGAATCAAACTTGAAACCTTCGTCAAAAGAACTATTGAGTTTCAGATTCGCAGAACTGCTCTGGAGGGTGTAACCATAATTAGAAGTCATCTTCTGAATAGGGCCATAGTTTGCATCTCCCATTCCTTTATAACTATTTGCAGGGCCTGCCATGAAATAATAATTTCCTTCTTCTGTGATAGTAAATGAGGAACCAACAGGAATTGTCTTATCGGTTGACCAAAGTGAATTTTTAAAACTTATAGTAATTGAACCTATTGATTTATTCCAATTCAGGGTACATGTATTTCCATTTGGAGCAGTTATGGTTGAAATACTACCCATTCCAGGATAAGCAGACTTCACATATGAACTGTATATACAATAGTCATGAATCATTGGAGAATCCATCATAGGTTCACCAGTTCTGGTTTCTTTAAAACAAAGGCTGGTCTTACCATATAGTTCATCAATTTCTGCATAAGATAAACTATAGCCGTCATCAGTACCTACATAAGCCCTTGTTGAACCATAAGAAGGAAGCACACTGACGCTGGTCATCCTTTCCGAAAACTTATAAATAGGGTTTCCAGCAGGATCCAACTTTGATATTTTACCCCTTGCGAACCACAAAGCAGGACGGAAATCCTTATTGACTACGCGTATCTCCTTGCTGGCCTGTTTATTATCACCATAGGTGGCAATAACAGTAACCCAGCCCGGTTTCAGACCTATTACTTTTCCACCAGCCACTTTGGCAATACTAGCATCACTTGTCTTCCACGAAGTGGCTTCCATACCATCCAGAGCCATAGTTATGGAATTCTCCTCACCTGTGAACATCACTGATTTTCCAATAAGAGAAGTTCCTTTGACAGTTACGTTGCAAGTCGCCTTAATTGTTCCGCAAGAGGCTGTTATTACCGCATTTCCTTCAGAAATAGCCTCAACCATAGAATAGTCTTCATTATATTTAGCAACGCTTTCATTGCTGGATGTCCATGTAATTGAACTATAGGTTGCATCAGCAGGGAGAACGGTTGCATTGAGAGAGGCTTTTTCCCCTACATAAAGACTTAATGAAGTATTATCAAGTGAAATTCCGGTTACAGCAACTATTGCACATTGTACGACAATTTCCTTATGAAATGAACCGGACTTATTTACAAGAGTAATACTTGTCACATCTCCTTTCTTCATTGCGGCCTTTGTAGTTACTTTCACAGTATTGCCTGTTACTTTAACATTAATGAATTCAGGATTATCTATCTCGACGATTAGATTTTCAGCTGTGGCAATTGCAGGTACAACGTCCTCAATATCGAAAGATTTAGTAGTAGAAGGGGCTATTTTAAATACTGCAGGAGCAGAGAAATAAGTAACATCAAGTTCATTCACATAGACATCAAGTGATATTCTATGTTTTCCCATAGCAGCGGTCACTCTTGCATCACCTACAGACTTTGCAATGATGTAACCCATATCATCCACATCGGCAACTTCAGTATTGGAACTTGTCCATTTATATAAGGTTGGATCAGACAATTCAACAGGATCCGCTACAAGGGAAGCCTGATAGATCTGACCCGGATAGAGACCAATATAACCATCTAAAAAAGTTAAACTGTTGAGACCCGGCTTGGTGCATGCTGCCAGAAAAGGAACAATCAGGGATAATATAATGACGGCTTTTTTCATATTTAAGTTGTATTTGAATGCAAACATATAAAAAAAGAGACCTCTCTGCAATAGAGGGGTCTCTCATTTGATATTCAAAGTAGGATTAATCCTTGAACTTTGCGCTGAGGAACTCGCGGTTGAGCCTTGCGATGTGGTTTACGGTGATGTGCTTAGGGCACTCCATCTCACATGCGCGGGTGTTGGTGCAGGCACCGAAACCGAGCTCGTCCATCTTTGCAACCATTGCCTTTGCACGGCGTGCAGCCTCAACCCTACCCTGAGGAAGGAGTGCGAGGGAGCTTACACGTGCAGCAACGAAGAGCATTGCTGAACCATTCTTGCAGGTAGCTGCGCAAGCGCCGCAACCGATGCAGGCAGCTGCGTCCATAGACTCGTCAGCAGCAGGCTTTGGAACTGGAATTGAGTTTGCATCAGGAACTCCGCCGGTACGTACAGAGATGTAACCGCCGGCCTGGAGGATCTTGTCGTAAGCACCGCGGTTTACAACGAGGTCCTTGATTACAGGGAATCCCTTGCTTCTCCAAGGCTCTACAGTGATGGTAGCGCCATCCTTGAACTTGCGCATGAAGAGCTGGCAGGTGGTAACCTCATCATCTGGACCGTGTGCACGGCCGTCGATATAGAGTGAACATGCACCGCAGATGCCCTCACGGCAATCATGGTCGAATGATACAGGACCGCTGTTCTGGCAGCCTTTATCTACAGCGACAGGATCGATACCCTCTCTGATGAGCTGCTCGTTGAGGATGTCGAGCATCTCGAGGAATGAAGCATCCTCTTCGATGTCGTGGACCTCATAGGTCTCGAAATGACCCTTTGCCTTGGCGTTTTTCTGACGCCATATCTTAAGTTTAAAATCCATGTTGTCCTAGTCTTTATAGTTTCTGGTTGCAATCTTGATGTTCTCATAGATGAGAGGCTCCTTGTGGAGGAGAGGCTCAACATCTTCTCCCTGGTACTCCCAGGCAGCTACATACATGTAGTTCTCGTCGTCACGCTTGGTCTCACCGTCCTCAGTCTGGGACTCTACACGGAAGTGACCGCCGCAAGACTCGTTTCTGTTGAGGGCGTCACGGGCCATGAGCTCACCGATCTCGAGGAAGTCAGCAAGGCGGAGTGCCTTCTCAAGTTCCTGGTTGAACTCGAAGTTGTCACCTGCAACATAAACATTCTGCCAGAACTCTGCACGGAGAGCTTTGATCTTTTCAATACCTTCCTTGAGGCCTTCTGCGCTTCTTGCCATACCTACATACTCCCACATGATGTGGCCGAGCTCCTTATGGATAGAATCGACAGACCTCTTACCCTTGATTGAGAGAAGTTTGTTGATCTTCTCTACAACAGCCTTCTCAGCCTCAACGAACTCAGGTGCGTTGGTATCGGTCTTAGGATCCTTGAAGTGGCTTGCGAGGTAGTCACCGATGGTTGCAGGAAGTACGAAGTAACCGTCTGCAAGACCCTGCATGAGGGCTGATGCACCGAGACGGTTTGCACCATGGTCAGAGAAGTTTGCCTCACCGATGGCATACAGACCCGGAACAGTAGTCATGAGGTTGTAGTCTACCCAGATACCACCCATTGTGTAGTGGATTGCAGGATAGATCATCATAGGCTGCTTGTAAGGGTTGGTACCAGTGATCTTTTCATACATCTGGAAGAGGTTGCCGTAACGCTCACGTACCTTATCCTCACCGATGCGGTCGATTGCAGTCTTGAAATCAAGGAATACTGCGAGACCTGTCTCGTTTACACCGAAGCCGGCGTCGCAACGCTCCTTGGCTGCACGGGAAGCCACGTCACGAGGGACGAGGTTGCCGAATGCAGGGTAGCGGCGCTCGAGATAGTAGTCGCGATCCTCCTCAGCGATGTCTGAAGGAAGGATTTCCTTCTTGCGGAGCTTTGCAACATCCTCAAGTTTCTTAGGAACCCAGATACGTCCGTCGTTACGGAGTGACTCGGACATGAGGGTAAGCTTGCACTGCTGGTCACCGTGAACAGGGATACAGGTAGGATGGATCTGTGCGTAGCAAGGGTTTGCAAAGCATGCACCCTTTTTGTAGCACTGCCAAGCTGCCGAACCGTTTGAGTTCATGGCGTTGGTTGAGAGGAAGTATGTGTTGCCATAACCACCGGTAGCGATTACGACTGCGTGTGCGCCGAATCTTTCGATCTCACCGGTGACAAGATTCCTTGCGATGATACCCTTCGCCTCACCGTTGATGAGGACAACATCGAGCATCTCGTGACGAGGATATGACTTTACAGTTCCTTCAGCGATCTGGCGGTTGAGGGCAGCATATGCACCGAGAAGGAGCTGCTGACCGGTTTGTCCGCGGGCGTAGAAGGTGCGGCTTACGGTAGCCCCACCGAAAGAGCGGTTTGCGAGGAGTCCGCCATACTCACGTGCGAAAGGCACGCCCTGAGCTACGCACTGGTCAATGATGTTGTTGCTGACCTGTGCAAGACGATATACATTAGCCTCGCGTGCACGGTAGTCACCACCCTTGATTGTCTCATAGAAGAGACGGTACACAGAATCGTTGTCGTTCTGGTAGTTCTTTGCTGCATTGATACCACCCTGTGCCGCAATAGAGTGTGCGCGGCGAGGAGAGTCGCTGATGCAGAAGATCTTAACGTTGTAGCCGAGTTCACCCAGGGAAGCAGCTGCAGATGCTCCGCCGAGACCTGTACCTACAACGATGATGTCGAGTTTCCTCTTGTTACCTGGATTCACAACACGCATATGCGCCTTGTGTTCTGTCCATTTTTCTGCAAGAGGTCCCTCAGGAATCTTGGAAATTAATTCTTTGGCCATTTTTTTGAGTTTATGAAATTTCGCGACAAATATAATTAAAATAAAGTGTTTTCACTACTGTCTCCACCCAAATAATCAAAACCCAGGTGTTTGTAGGCTAATGGAGTAACTTCCCTACCCCTAGGAGTCCTTACAATAAAGCCTTCCTTTATAAGGAAAGGTTCATATACCTCCTCGAGTGTACCCTGGTCTTCACCGACGGCTGTGGCTATGGTATTCGCACCCACAGGACCACCCTTGAATTTGGTTATTATGGTCTTCAGAATCTTGTTGTCGATGGCGTCGAGACCAAGTTTGTCAATATTGAGGGCATCAAGGGAATAACGGGCAATCTGAAGGTCTATGTGACCGTTTCCAATTACCTGTGCAAAGTCCCTTACCCTTCGAAGAAGGGAATTGGCTATTCGAGGTGTGCCGCGGCTTCGGCGCGCAATCTCGTAGGCTGCATCCCTCTCAATTCCTATCTGGAGTATTCCGGCACTTCTTTCAACTATGCGTACAAGAGTATCTGTGTCATAGTATTCGAGGGCACATTTAATACCGAAACGGGCTCTCAGAGGCGAAGTGAGCAGGCCGCTTCTCGTAGTAGCTCCAACAAGGGTGAAATGGTTAAGGGCTATTCGAACAGACCTGGCTCCCGGACCCTTGTCTATCATTATATCTATCACGTAATCTTCCATTGCTGAGTAAAGATACTCCTCAACAACTGGAGAAAGTCTGTGGATCTCATCTATGAAAAGAACATCACCCTCTTCAAGGGAAGTAAGAAGTCCGGCAAGATCTCCGGGCTTGTCAAGCACAGGTCCGGAAGTTATCTTCATACTTACTCCAAGTTCGTTTGCAATGATGTTTGCAAGGGTGGTCTTTCCAAGACCCGGAGGGCCGTGGAAGAGAACATGGTCCAGAGATTCGCCGCGCATCTTTGCGGCCTGGATGAAAATCTTGAGGTTTTTGACGATGGTGTCCTGTCCGGTGAATTGAGTCAGGTCCTGAGGCCTGATTATTCCGTCCAATTCATTATCTTTGCCTCCGTTGACATCGTGGGGGTCGAAGCTTTCCTGCATAAAAACATAATTATCAATACAAAGATATTTAATTTTTTAAAAAGTATTGATGATGATTATAAAGCTGTTGATATGTTGATAACTATATAATCCCCACTGATAATCAACACTTTAACATATATGGGATACTGTTTGAAACCGGTTGGGATCTTTGTTTGAAGAAAAATTTGAAAAGTATTGCATTTGAGGATATTGTTCCGGTATATGCTTTTTCTGCTTTTCGCAAAATTTATTTTTCATCATTTTTCAACAGGGATATAAACAGCTTTTCCACCGGATTTTCAAGACGAATGTTGATAAGTAAAGAAAGTGTCGCGAAACTTCGTGACAGCATTTCCGGAGAAAGAGAGACATTCTGCCAGGGTCTGCACCGTTCAGCAAGATGGTTTGTTTTGGCGGGAACGGAACCGGGCGGGATGAATGTAGTGCTTCTTCCGGACAGGGACTCTGCAGAATACTGTGCTTCCGACCTCTATAACCTCATAGAGGGGGATAAGGTTTTTTTCCTGCCGGACTCTGGAAAGAATGCGGTAAGAAGCAATTATAAATCCTCCCTATCCGTCCAGCGTACATCAGCCCTAGGTAGGATTTCTTCCTTCAAGGAATCAGACGGACCTCTTTTTATAGTCACCTTCCCGGAGGCTCTTGAGGAACTTATTCCTTCAGAAAAAGGGTCGATGGAACCTGTGCTGAGTATAAAAGAAGGAGAAGAAATTGATCATGATAAAATTTCTGAGAAACTTTTCAAAGCAGGTTTTGAAAATGTAGATTTTGTCGCTGAACCTGGCCAGTATGCAGTCAGAGGCGGTGTGATAGATATATTCTCTTACTCAAACAACCAGCCATACAGACTTTCCTTCTTCGGAGATGAGGTAGAGAAAATAAATATATTCGACTGTAATACACAACTTTCCATACAGAGACTTGAGTCGGTGGAAATATTCGCGGATCTCGTCGCAGGAGATGGAAATGAAGATGTTGTATCCATTCTGGAACTTCTTCCGGACAATACTCTCCTATGGCTGGATTCTTCCGATTCATACAAAGACAGGGATTTCTTCAATCTTACAAAGAGATTCCGCAAGGTATTTATGGAAGTGCCTCTCGGACTTCATGAAGTGAATCCTGTACGATTCAATATTTCTCCTCAGCCTTTATTCAATAAGAACTTTGAACTGCTCGCAATCGATATAAAGAAGAAAATGGAATCTGGCTATACCGTATATATATATGGTGAAAAAAGAAGCCAGCTGGAACGCCTGAAAAGCATTCTTCTGGAAGAGGAAGGAATGGTTCCAACGATGGTTGAAGGAAAGAATATCCACAACGGATTCATCGATAACGAAGATAAGATATGCTGTTATTCCGATCATGAAATATTTGACCGCTTCCATCGTGTAAGCATCAGGAGAACCGTAGAAAAGAGTGAGCAGCTTACCATCAATGACCTGACTTCTTTCTCAATCGGAGACTATGTGGTGCATATAGATTACGGTGTATGCATATTCGGCGGACTTGTAAGAATGAAGGATGATTACGGCAGGATGCATGAGGTGGTTAAACTAACCTTCAAGGATAATGACATTGTTTTCCTGTCTGTACATTCCCTCCATAAGATATCAAGGTTCAAATCCAGGGATTCAGAGCCTCCTAGGATAAGCAAGCTCGGCTCGAAGTCTTGGCAGAATATGAAGGCCACTGCAAAGTCAAAGGTAAAGGACATTGCAAAAGACCTTATCAAACTTTACGCTGAGAGAAAATCTTCAAAGGGTTTTGCCTTTTCTCCCGACACCTATCTGCAGACTGAGCTTGAGTCTTCTTTCATGTATGAGGATACTCCGGATCAGGAAAAGGCGAATATTGCCATCAAGAGGGATATGGAAGATTCCTGTCCTATGGACCGTCTGGTGTGCGGAGACGTTGGTTTCGGTAAGACCGAGGTTGCAATAAGGGCTGCCTTCAAGGCAGTTGCAGACAGCAAGCAGGTAGCCGTGCTGGTCCCTACCACAATACTCTCCCTGCAGCACTACAATACTTTCCAGTCCCGTCTGAAAGACT
Source organism: Bacteroidales bacterium (assembly GCA_024398095.1). Lineage (GTDB taxonomy): Bacteria > Bacteroidota > Bacteroidia > Bacteroidales > UBA932 > Cryptobacteroides. Next base: position 42,915 of record JAKSJK010000004.1, on the reverse strand, counting down.
TCCCTTGCAATATAGAGTATGTAAGCCGTCTTAAGACAGCAAAACAGGTAAGTGACATTCAGAAAAGACTCAAGGAAGGTCGCATAGATATCATAATAGGTACTCACAAACTGCTTGGAAGCGGTTTTGAATTCAAGGATCTTGGGCTCCTTATAATAGATGAGGAACAGAAATTCGGTGTAGGAGCCAAGGAAAAACTCCGTCAGATGAAGGCATCCATAGACACCCTCACACTGACTGCAACCCCTATTCCTAGAACACTCCAATTCTCCCTGCTCGGCGCAAGGGATCTTTCAATCATCAACACTCCCCCTCCGAACAGGATCCCGGTTCAGACGGAAATAATTCTTTTTGACAAGAATGAGATAAGGAGCATCATAAGCTATGAGCTGAACCGCGGAGGCCAGCTATTCTTCCTGCACAACAAGGTAGAGGAGCTTGAAAGTATCTACAATATCCTCCATGGTCTGGTACCTGACATGAAGATATGTGTGGCTCACGGTCAGATGGAAGCAAAGGAACTTGAGAACAAGATACTCGAGTTCATGCGCGGAGATTATGACATGCTTCTCTGCACCACCATCATAGAGAACGGACTGGATATTCCGAATGCCAACACCATAATAATAAACCAGGCTCAGAACATAGGTCTGAGTGATCTTCATCAGCTCAGGGGCCGTGTTGGCCGTTCAAATAAAAGGGCTTTCTGCTATCTGATAGTTCCTCCTCTGGCAGGTGTCACCGATGAAGCAAGGCGCAGACTCAAAGCTATAGAATCTTTCTCGGATCTTGGAAGCGGTTTCAATATAGCCATGCAGGACCTTGACATCCGTGGTGCGGGTAACCTTCTTGGTGCTGAACAGAGCGGCTTCATCACCGATATGGGCTTCGAAACCTACCAGAAGATACTTGCCGAGGCAATGGACGAACTCGGGCTTGAAACAGGAATTACCACGAAGAGAGACGGGGACAGTTTTGTAACAGAATGTACTGTAGAGACTGACCTCCCTGCCCTTATTCCTGATGACTACATTGATATGACCGAAGAAAAGATCCGCATATACAAGGATCTGGATTCGGTAAGTGACGACAAGCAGGCCGACAGGATCCACAATGTTCTTGAAGACAGGTTCGGAAAGATGCCGGACGAGGTTGAAAGACTCTTTGAAGTTGTTAAGATACGCAACCTTGCTTCCCGTCTGGGCTTTGACAAAGTGATAGTGAAGAATGGAATAATGATACTCTTCTTCATTGCAAACCAGTTGGATTCATACTATAAATCCAGCACCTACAGCCGCGTGTTCCAGAATGCCTTCACCGTGGATGAAGGAAGATCTTTCGAATTCAAGGAAAGCAAGGGAAGACTTAAACTCATAAGCAGGAATGTTGACAGCCTGTCAAAGGCTCTTCAAATGCTCAATAAACTTAAATGAGATGCATAATCTTATAATTGAAATAGGAAATACGGCTCTCAAGGCCACCTGGTCGGAGGGTATAACACTCGGAAAGACTTTCAGGTATCAGGGAGAAAAGAAACTTGAATTCATACTTGGAATCCTGGATGGTGAAACTGCGGATGTAATGGTGATTTCTTCCGCCGGGGAAATACCTCAGAAATGGGACTCACTTCTTTCAAAAAGATGCCGCAGACTTATACTTATGGATACCAGGCACAAGGATATGAATCTGGAGTACGGGATACCGGAGTGGCTCACTCCGGACAGGACTGCATCGATAATCGCATCACGTTTCCTCTTCAAGGGAAAGCCAGTATCCATTTTTGACTTCGGCACTACCCTTTCGATAGATTTCGTTTCTGCCGACGGAAATTATGAAAGCGGACTGATTTCACCGGGATGCCGCACCCGCTTCAAGTCTGTGAACAGGTACTCAAAGTCACTTCCTCTGCTGGAAACTCCATCTGATTGTCCTGAAAAAGGTGTTTCCCTAAACAGTTCCATAGAAGCCGGAATAATTTCAGGCATGCTGTTTGAAATAAAGGGACACCTGGACGCCAGACCTGAAAACATAGTGGTTTTTACAGGTGGAGATGCGATTTATTTTGTAAACAAACTTAAAAACTCCATCTTTGTAATTTGTAACCTCGTGCTTATGGGGTTGGCTTTAATAGCTGAAAAATATTATGAAAGTAACTTGTAGGGTACTCTTATCAACTGTACTTCTCTTTTTCGCGTGGTCAGGTGCCTCCGCCCAGGATGGTGCCCACAACGCTTTTTCGCCGTATTCTGTCTACGGAGTCGGCAATATATACAAAGACGGTACGGCATTCACTAAGGGTATGGGCGGAATAGGTGTTGCAACCCGAAACCGCAGATATATAAACACAATGAATCCTGCTGCCGTGACAGCAAGGGATTCTCTCTCGTTCATGTGCGACTTCGGCGTGACCGAGAACAACCAGGTGTTCAACCAGACCATAGGCGGAAACAAACTCAAATCCGCGAACAACACATTCAATATTTCCGATTTCGTGATCACTGTCCCTATCTGGAAGTCTTCCGCAATGATGGTCGGAATTTCTCCTTACAGCGATGTCGGATACGACTTTTCAAGGATAGAGACTGACGAAAGCATAATAGGAAAGGTAAACAACATCACCTATCAGTCTTATGGCCAGGGCGGAACTTACCAGCTTTTTGCCGGCGCTGCCGCCACTTTCTGGAAAAGACTCTCTGTGGGTGCTGAATTCATCTACTACTTCGGAACTATCGACAAGGTCAGCAATACAGTATTTTCAGATGCATCCTACCGTTCTGTAAACAGCGGCTACACCATGCAGCTCTACGGCTACACCGGAAAGTTCGGACTGCAGTATGAACAGAAACTCAGGAACAATCTCTATATGACCTTCGGTGCCACATACAAGCTCAAGAGCAATATGCATGGCCGTGTGAATTCCTACAGTTATGCGGTGGCGTCAGAGCTTTCGGACACCCTCAAAGCCGATAATACCGTCCTCACCGGAAAAGAATTGAGATTTGGCGATGAACTCGGCATCGGTGTTTCCCTCAAGGCAGGTGAGGATTGGTCCGTAGAGTTCGATTACCTCAGGTCAGACTGGAGAAAATCAGGCTTTGATTCTTTCGGAGGAACAAGTGTGATCGGAGAGGGTTCTACCTTCAAAAGCAATGTTTCACAGTCCTTCAGGGCAGGTTTTGACTACACTCCGAACAGAAGCGACATCCGCTACTACATGAAAAGGGTAACCTATCGCGGCGGTGTTTATTATGATCAGGAATACTACACTCTCGATCCTGGAAAAAGGACTGTAGGAGCCGTCGGAATCACCCTTGGAATGACACTTCCGGTGTTCAAATGGTACAACGGTTTCACATTTGGTCTGGATTTTGGAAGAAAGGGTAACATGAAGGACAGATCGATGGTTGGAGAGCACTACGCTACGGTTTACGTAAGCATGAACCTCCACGACATCTGGTTTGTCAAGAACCAGTACAAGTAGAAAACAAATAAAATTTTAGAATATGAAAAAGTTAGTTCTCATTACGCTCTCAGTCCTTGCAATGGCAAGTGGAGTTAAGGTATCCGCACAGGGTAAGTTCGGTGCCGACAGTGCAGAATGCGTAAAGTATCTCTCTTACTACAAGGAGTACTACAAGCAGGGTAACAACGAGCAGGCTCTCCCTAACTGGAGAAAGGCTTTCAGCATCTGTCCGGGTTCTGCAAACCAGAACATGCTTCTTGATGGAGCTGTCCTTCTCAGAAAGGAAATCCAGAAGAACCGTAATAATTCCATGGTTAAGGAAGGTCTTATCGACACCCTAATGATGGTTCACACCCGCAGGGCAGATAACTTCCCTAAGTATGCTGTTACCGCGCTCAACAACAAGGGTACCGATATGATCAACTACATGCAGGATGAACCTGAGGCTCTCTACAAGGGTCTTAAGGAAATCATTGCAGCGAACGGTACTGCTTCAAAGCCTCAGCTTTTCCTCTTCAACCTCAACTCTGCAGTTGCCCTCTACAAGAGTGGAATGCTTGATGCAGAGACTGTTATCGAGGATTACGAGATCGCAATGAGCACTCTTGATGAGATTGCAAAGTCATCTGAGAAGGAGTCTGATATTGCTAATGTTGAGAAGTCCAAGAGTGCAGTAGAGGAAGTGTTCATCGGCAGCAAGGTTGCAAGCTGCGATAACCTCATCGCTCTCTTCACCCCTCGTTTCGAAGCCGATCCTGACAACCAGGAACTCGTAACCAAGATCGTTACCATGATGGGCAACACCGAGGATTGTCTCGACAACGACCTCTTCCTCGCAGCAATCGAGAAGAAGGCTAAGTTCGATCCTTCATACAAGACCTCATACATGCTCTACAAGCTCTATGCTTCCCGCAACGACTACGCTCTCGCTTCACAGTATCTCGAGGACGCCATCAAGTTCGACGAGTCTGATGTAGAGACCGATGCGAAGTACTACTACGAGCTTTCAGCTTACAGCATCAAGAACGGCAAGTATGTAAAGGCTGTCGATTCAGCTCTCAAGGCTGCAGAACTCGATGCTTCTCTTGCCGGCAAGTGCTACATGATCTGCGGAAACGCATGGATGGCAGTTACTTCAGGTGGTGATTACATCGCAAAGCGTGCTCCTTACTGGGTTGCAGCTGATTACTTCACCAAGGCAAAGAACGCCGACGAGTCCCTCGCAGAGGAGGCTAACCGTCAGATCTCTACCTGCTCAAGGTACTTCCCTGAGACTGGTGAGGCATTCATGTACGGTGTACAGAACGGTCAGACCTATAGGGCTACCGCAGGCGGCCTCAGCGCTACCACAACTGTAAGAACTCAGAAGTAATTTTGAAAAATCCTCACAGGATATCTGTAATACTCAAGGGACTGGTTGTTTTCGCAGCCAGTCTCTTGGCCGTTATATCCTGCAGGCGCAACGGTGGGGATGGCGAGGTTTTGGATCCTGCTGAAATTCCGGTCCAGGAGGTTGACAGCATGTTCGTTGTACAGACAGAGAACGGCATTCTGAAATCCAGGATAGAGGCCACTCTGATGCAGAAATTCGAACTTGACACAATATCCTACGATATGTTCAAGAACGGCTTTGCTGTCTATTCATACGACGAGCAGGGTAACCTGGAATCGGTCATTACCGCCCAGACCGCACGTCACAGCAAGTTCAACGACGGCAGCGAGAAATGGGAGGCTTTCGGCAACGTGGTCATCAAGAATGTGATAAAGCACGAGACCATGGAAACGGATACCATCTACTGGAACCGTACCGAAGAAAAGATATGGACCCACTGCTTCGTAAAGATGTATTCTCCAAAGGGATACATGCAGGGATACGGCATGCAATCTGACCAGAGGGCTAACAATTCCGTCATACTCAAACCGTTCGACAGTTTCGGCTATGTGGTGGAAGATTCCACGAAAGTTATACTTGATACGGCCAATTTTGTAGGTCCGCTCCCTAAAAAGTAGTATAACTGAAGAATTTTTGTTAACTTCGCGGCCTTAACTGTAAAGAAAACAATAAAAAAATCAACAACAATATGGCAGCACTTGAAACCATCAGAACACGATTCGGCATTGGTATTTCAATTATCATTGCGATTTCATTGCTCCTCTTCATCCTCGACAACAACACACTCTCAAAGTGGTTCAGCGGTGACAATGCAAAGGCTCACCAGGTAGCTGTGATCGACGGCGAGTCTGTAACCATCGAGGAGTTCAACGTTCAGGTTGAGAATCTCAAGGATCTCTACGGCGGCACCCACAGCGCCGACCAGGAGAAGCAGATTCGTGAAGAGGCTTGGCAGACATTCATTAACAAACTTCTCTTTGTGAAGAATGCAGAGAAGGCCGGCATCAGGGTTGGTGCGGCTGAGATGAAGGATATCACCGCCGGTGACCACATCTCTCCTGTAATCGCCCAGAACTTCGGTACCGATCCTGCAGTTCTCTCAAACTTCATCGAGCAGAACGAGAAGGGCTGGTCCTACATCTACGACCTCGTAAGAACCAACCAGTACTATGCAAAGTACAACGCTCTCTTCGTAAACAGCGCGGTGAACGCTCCTCTCTTCCTCAACAAGGCAATCGAGGAGAACAACGTTACCGCAAATGTTGACATGGTAATGGTTCCTGCAGGTTTCATCCAGGACACCACCATCAACGTAAGCAGCAGCGAAATCAAGAAGTACTACAAGGAGCACAAGAAGTTCTTCAAGCAGGTTGAGTCAAGGGACATCGAGTATGTACTCATCGAAGTTGTTCCTTCAGATGCAGACGTAGAGGCAGCTGAGAAGGACTTCAACAATCTTTATACTGATTTCCAGGCTCAGGAGCTTGGCAATGTTGCAAACTTCCTCCTCAGAAATTCTTCAGAGGTTTCTTACGATGCATTCTGGTACAAGGCAGGTGAGCTCAACACCGTTTCAAGGGAAGTAAACGACTACGCTTTCGCAGACAAGCCTGCAGAGGTTTCACCTGTATTCAAGAGCGGCAACAGCTTCCTCGCAGCACGCGTTATGGCAACTGCTACCCGTCCTTCAGAGATCAAGGTGAAGGTTGCTCCGATGGAGTCAGAGGAACTTACCGCAGAGGTTGAGGCCGCAGTTGATGCAGCAGAGGCAACCCCTGTAACCCAGGCCATCAAGTGGGCAGAGCCTCTCTTCAGCGCTCCTCTCAACAAGACCCAGGTTGTAGAGCTTCCTGGCTACGGCATGGTTGCAGCAAAGGTTGTAGAGGTAGGTGAGAAGGCCCTCATGAAGCAGGTTGCCGTCCTCAAGAAGACAGCAATTCCTAGCAAGGAGACTTTCGGAAACTTCTATTCACAGGCCAACACCATGCAGAGCCGCTCAAACGGCAAGCTTGCTGACTTCAAGTCTGCTGCCGAGGAGCTCGGTCTCTATGTTCACACCCAGAACAATATCCTCAGGAACACTGAGAGATTCGGTGCGGTTGACAACGCACGCGAACTCAGCAACTGGGCATTCAAGGCAAAGAAGGGCCATGTTTCCGACATCATCACTGTAAATCAGACCTACTTCTTCGTAGCAGCCCTCACCAATGTTCACAAGGAGGGTTACGCTCCTGTATCTGAGGTTGCAGAGCCAATCCGCAACGTCCTCTACATGGAGAAGGCAGTTGAGAAGAAGGCTGCAGAGGTAGCAGAGAAGATGGAAGGCACACTCTCTCTCGAGGAAGTTGCCGAGAGACTCGGTACCACTGTAAGCAACCGTGAGAACATCGCATTCTCTTCACTCAGCTCACAGAGCGTCGATCCTGCTTTCATCGGTGCTGTTGCAGCTGCCAAGGAAGGCGAGCTCTGCGGCCCTGTAAAGGGTGCGAACGGTGTGTATGTATTCCGCGTAAACAGCCGCGAGACCAACTCATTCTACACAGAGGATGACGCAGCTGCAAACAGCGACAGAATCATGCAGTACTCACTCCAGACCATCCTTCCTGTCATGATGCAGGATGCTGATGTCAAGGATAACCGCGCACGTTTCTTCTAGGATTATCCCAATTAAAAATAAAAAGCCTGGCTCATCGAGTCAGGCTTTTTTCGTAGTATATCGGAAGGTGGTCACTGACTCCTCCCATGTAGCGGGGACCCAGGTAGGTTCTCAATGGCTTCATGCCGGAATGGGAGTTGTCGCGAACCATCAGGAACGGAGGGTAGAGGATTTCCATCCGTCCGTCGGACATAGATGGTGAGACCAGAAACATGTCTATGATCTCCCACTTTCCATCAAAGCGTATGGTTCCTTCTCCTCTTTGGTGGAACGGGACAGCCAGGTTTACCAGGCGCTTTTCTGCCAGAAGGAAGGTTTCAGCATCAGGAGTGTCGTTGAAATCCCCCATACATAGCGTTTTTTGCCCATTTGAGAGACTTTCAAGCGAATCGCACACCCCAATCATCCTTTTCATTACAGTGTGTCTCCTGTCCTCGGAAATGGATCCGCCGTATTTCGACGGGTGGTGGTTCACGACCATATTAAGTGTATCGCCTGCTGTTGTAATGAAGGTTGCCAGCAGAATGTCCCTTGTCTTGAAGTCATCTATGTGTATGGTCTTCCAGGATAGCAGCTGCAGACGGCTCTTTCTGTATAGCAGGGCAACGTCGATACCGCGCGGGTCGGGGGAGTCGGCATGCAGCACCGAATAGTCGTATTTATATAAAATAGTATGGTTCAGAAGCCGTCTGAGAACGTCTGCATTCTCGACTTCTGCAACCCCAAAAGCATCCGGGAGCTGTCCGTGTGTATCAGCTGTCCAGAGCAGTGTTTTAGCGATGGCATTGCACTTGGCGTAGAAGCGACGTGAAGACCATCGGCGTTCTCCATTTGTGGAAAATTCCGCGTCAGAGGAGGAGTGTCCCCCATCTTTCCAATCGAAGAAATTTTCAAGGTTCCAGAACATCACTGAGATATTTTCATCTCCGGATGGAACCTGCGCAGCCGCAAATGCGGCAATAAACCCCACTATAACCGTCAGCACAAATCTTTTCATGTCACGAAAGTAAACAATATTTCAGTATATTTGTAGGATAATTAGAAGATTATGTCACTTAAATGCGGAATAGTCGGACTTCCGAATGTAGGAAAGTCCACCCTTTTCAACTGTATAAGCTCTTCAAAGGCACAGAGCGCCAACTTCCCTTTCTGCACAATCGAACCTAATGTTGGATCGACTATGGTTCCAGACAAACGTCTAGACGTGCTGGTGGATATCTGTCAGCCGCGCAGTGTGGTGCCTGCAACCGTGGAGATAGTCGACATCGCCGGCCTAGTTAAGGGTGCCAGCAGGGGTGAGGGCCTGGGCAACCAGTTCCTCGCTAACATACGCGAGTGCGATGCCATACTCCATGTTCTCCGCTGTTTTGACGACGGCAATATCGTCCATGTGGACGGCAGTGTGGATCCTGTGAGAGACAAGGAGGTTATCGATATGGAACTCCAGCTCAAGGATCTTGAGACAGTTGAAAGCCGTCTTGCCAAGGTTGAGAAGCAGGCAAAGGTGGGAAACGACAAGTCTGCAAAGAAGCTCTGCGAGATTCTGGAGCGCTACAAGGAGGCTCTCATCCAGGGAAAATCCTGCCGCAGCGTGAAGATGGAGAACGCGGAGGAAGAGCAGCTCTCCAAGGAGCTCTACCTGCTCACCAACAAGCCTGTGCTCTATGTCTGCAATGTGGACGAGACCGCAGCAGCAACTGGAAATGCCTATGTGGATGCAGTCCGCGAAGCCGTTAAGGATGAGAATGCAGAGGTGCTGATCCTGGCAGCCAAGACCGAGTCCGACATCGCTGAATTCGAGGATTACGACGAGAAGCAGATGTTCCTCGAGGAGATGGGTCTCGAAGAACCTGGCGTTGTGCGCCTGATCCAGAGCGCCTACAGCCTGCTGGGCCTGCAGACCTTCTTCACAGCAGGTGCAGACGAGTGCCGTGCATGGACCATCCGCAAGGGTGACAAGGCGCCTAAGGCTGCCGGTACCATCCATACAGACTTCGAGCGTGGTTTCATCCGTGCAGAGGTCATCAAGTACGATGATTTCGTGGCTCTCAAGTCAGAGTCTGCCTGCCGTGCGGCGGGAAAGCTCGGTATAGAGGGTAAGGAATATGTAGTGCAGGACGGAGATATCATGCACTTCCTTTTCAATGTATAACAAATAACAAAACCAATAATCAATTATGAAAACTAGAATCGCTGAAAAATTTCAGACTCTCTTCGGATGTGAAGGTGAGTTCTACGCATCTGCAGGCCGTATCAACCTCATCGGTGAGCACACAGACTACAATGGTGGTTATGTATTCCCAGGAGCAATTGACAAGGGTATTATAGCTGAAATCGCCCTCAACGGTACCGACAAGGTGTGTGCATTCTCCCTTGATCTGGATGAATATGTGGAGTTCGGTCTCAATGAGGAGGATAAGCCGGCACAGAGCTGGGCATGCTATATCTTCGGAGTTTGCCGCGAGACCATCAAGAGGGGTGGCAAGGTAGCCGGTTTCAACACAGTTTTTGCCGGTGATGTTCCTCTCGGAGCAGGTCTTTCTTCTTCTGCAGCTCTTGAGAGCACCTTTGCTTTTGCTCTCAACGAACTCAATGCAAATGGTATCGACAGGTTTGAACTCGCAAAGATAGGTCAGAGCACCGAGCATAACTACTGCGGCGTGAAGTGCGGCATCATGGACCAGTTCGCTTCCTGCTTCGGCAAGGAGGGCGCGCTCATCCGCCTCAACTGCAAGACCCTCGAGTACAAGTATTTCCCATTCAATCCAAAGGGCTACAAGCTCGTTCTCATCGACTCATGCGTCAAGCACGAGCTCGCTTCTTCAGCTTATAACAAGCGCCGTCAGTCTTGCGAAAACGCTGCTGCAGCCATCCGCAAGAACCATCCTGAGGTAGAGTTCCTCAGCGATGCAAAGCGTCTCTGGCTCGACGAGGTACGTGCAGAAATCCCTCAGGAGGACTTCCTCCGTGCCGAGTATGTTATCGGTGAGGTTCAGCGCGTGCTCGACGTCTGCGACGCTCTCGAGAGGGATGACTACGAGACTGTGGGTGAGATGATGTACCAGACCCACTTCGGCCTCAGCAAGCTTTACGAGGTTTCATGTCCAGAGCTCGACTACCTCAACAAGCTCGCACGCAAGATGGATGTGACCGGTTCACGAGTAATGGGTGGCGGCTTCGGCGGCTGCACCATCAACCTCGTAAAAGATGAGCTTTACAAGGACTTTGTGGACACCGCAGTGGCATCTTTCACTGAGAAATTCGGTCATGCTCCTAAGGTTTACGACGTAGTTATTTCTGACGGCGCACGTAAGCTCCAGTAAGGGATGTCTATCGTAAAAGAAACACGAGGCCGCTGTTCAAAGTGTGGCAGTGAGCAGGCTTTCAGGGTGTACAGGAGCATCAATGTGGCTCAGGATCCCGAGTTGAAGGCCAAGGTCAGGGACGGTTCCCTCTTTGTCTGGGAATGTCCTGAATGCCACCAGATGAATCTGGCAAAATATGAGACGCTTTACCATGATTCGGATGCCCGGGTCATGGTATGGCTTCTTCCAACCGGCGAGGTCCAGCAAAGCGAGATGCAGGCCATCACCAATCATACCAAGGCTATGGGCGAGTATCGCCTGCGCCGAGTTGGAGACATCAGCTCCCTGATGGAGAAACTGATGATTTTCGAGGCTGGTCTGGACGATGTGGTTGTGGAGATGTGCAAGTATGTGACCAAGGCCGAAATGGCTTCCAAGGCAGGCGAGGACCATGCCCAGGAAGTTCTCAACCTCCCCATGCACTTCTACCGTCTCGACGAGAAAGACGGGGAAAAATATATGGTCCTCACCTTCCCCGACAACGGCCGTATGGTCGGCTGCAACATAGGATACAATGTCTATGAAGACTGCGCGGCAATCCTTCAGCGCAACCCTTCGGTAAAGCCGGAAGAAGGTTTTTCGAAGGTCGATGCCGAATGGTTGCAGTCTGTTATTCAGTAATATACTGTTGCAAAGAAAGATATTCATATTTTTTTTATTTCTTGGCTTTAACCTTTTATTGCAAGCGCAGGTCAGGGTTCATTCATTTATCCCAAATACCGCTACGTTGATGGGAACTGTTGAGGTGGATGTGCGTGATTCTGCAAGTCGGGAACCTCTCGTAGGTGCTGCCATCTTTCTCACGAATGGAAAGGATACAGTAAAGATGGTATCCACAAATGATGGCTTCGCATGGATTAAGGCCGGATTCAAAAAAGATAGTCTTGATCTGATAGTTTCACATCTGGGCTATGGTAAACTAACGGCCCGGGTGCTGGTGGACCCTATAAATTATACCAGAATCTCTGTCGGTCTGCAGGAGGACCCTCTTCTGATAAACACTATAATCGTAAAAGGTGATGCCGTGGCCATGGTGGTACATGGTGATACGACAATTTTCAACGCCGCAGCTTTCCGCCAGAGGGAGGGGGATCAACTCCGGGAATTGCTGGCAAAGTTACCAGGCGTAGAGGTCTCGCAAGGCGGTGTAAAATATCAGGGGCAGAAGGTTGACCGCATCCTTATAAATGGTACGAATCTGTTCGGAAAGGAGATGGGAAGTGCGATGGATATGGTGCTTTCCAGGGAAGTGAAAAGTGTGCAGGTTTATGACCAGAACCCGGTAGAGGACACGGATACGACCGCGAACACCGCCAAGGAGAAGGTTATGGATGTAAAGACCTGGGAGCCTCTCAAGCATGTGGGCCAGCTGGATTTTGGAGGAATAGGCGGTCTCTATACAACCCCAAAGACTTCTGGAGGGCTTAACTGGTTCGCGGGAGCGGACATGTCAATCGGAAGTTTCAGTATCAGCGAGAAACCAAGGATAAAAGCCGAAGCCAGAGCAGGGCATAATTCCTTCGGTTCCAAGATAAATACGATTTCTCCTTTGGATGATTTATATGCAACTGTGATGGTAGGGCGAGATGTTGCGAGAAAGTATGGATACACACATTCATTGTATCTTTCTTCTAAGGACGAAACCTCGGAGTCAGGGGCCTTAAACAGGTATCTCCCGTCTGATAGCTGGCATGAGAGATCTGACAGCTCTTCTTCTAGGATAGAAAACATATCCCGTTCTGTTACTTACTCCGGGATGCTGTATATGAACAGGAAGAAGGATCGTTATTCTCTGTCCGGTTCCATTTCTACCAATCATAAGGTGAATGCATCCAGAAATTTTGCTCTCTCCCTTTTGGATGGTAATGCCAGCAGTTACGACCGGTTTCGCGGCGATACGTCCAATTCATTCAATGGCTCACTGACATTCCGGTGGAGGCATTCCTTCGCCAAGAAGGGACGAGCTTTGGATTTCACGGCTGGGATGGTAGGAGGATATGAGCGTGGCCGTGGAACCAGGACTGACACCCTTTCCGGGACTCTGACTCCATCGTGGTTAGCGGCAAATCTATTGAACAGGACTATCACACCAAGGGTTTTCATTAACTATTCGGAGCCGTTGAAGGGAAGGTCTTACTTGAAGTTCTCTCTCACCAGCGATTACACATATTTCTCCGTAGAGGATATCTATAGTGACAGGATACTGGATGCGATGGATCCGTTCAACACACGGGCCTATGTGAAGAACCTTCTAAAGAACTCTGCGACGGTTTCCTATGCCTACGGTCGTGAAAATGATGGGTTAAGTTTTGTCGCAACAGCGGGGTTGGTAGACCTGTTGTGCTTGAGGGACGAGAGGTTAGGACCTGTGGACTCCTGGAGTAAGAACTACCTTTACCCGTCTCTGAACATGATGGGAAGCTATAAAAAGAACGGTGGCTTTGTTTCCTTAGCGTATTCTGAAATCGAAAGTGTTCCTAGCGAGAAGCAGCTGAGAAATATAGTCGACGACAGTAACCCTCTCTTCCTCTCATCGGGAAATCCCGCCCTTAAGCTGCCGATAAGCAGGAGACTGACTATTGGTCTTGGGAAGGTCTTCCCAGAGCAGAGTCTGAATCTGTCCTTTAATACCCGGGCCCAGTTTCATTCCAACAGGATTGCCTCCCGGACCATATTCTTCACTTCGGATACGGTCCTTTCTGAGTATGGCGGCTATACGGCTCCAGCCTGGGCGGCATTGGCAGTTCCGGTCAATGTGAATGGAAGTATGGATATATCATCCGTAATCAAGACGGCCACGTATTTCAATAGATCTAAGATTAACTTAGATGCAAACCTAGGATGGTCGATGTCCAGGACTCCAGCCTATCTGGCGGATCAGTTGTGCAGAAATCTGGACAATAGAATCTCCACGGATATCTTTGCAGTCTGGAACGGTAAAAGCACGACTATAACTCTGGGGTCAACACTGGGAATCGGCCGTCTCATGAAGGATAAAGAAAAGCTATATGACCATTTCGACTGGGATTTTTCCGGTTCGCTGGATCAGTTTATCGGGACTCATTTCAAGGCAAGTGTATTTTCTAAGTGGAGCGGAATGCTTACGACAGATGCAAATGTCCGTTACTCCATCCCCAATCTCCAAGCCTCGTTGTCCTGGATGTTCGGAAAAGATAACTGTTACAATATTTCCGTCTTTGCCGACGACCTGATAAACACGTCAAAAGCCAAGAATGTATCGGCCGGAATCTACTCTATCGGAACGACCTACAACAGCTATTTCGGTCGGGCGGTAGGACTTTCTTTCAAAATTACCTTCTCTAGAAGGTAGGGGGATATTTCAAAGTATGGCTATTTATAGTATATTTGTGCCTGTTATACTATAAAAGTCTGTTTCCAGAGTGAGAAAAAGCCTTGCCATAATCTGTTTTGTGCTGCTTGTGTGGCTGATGCCATCTGCTGCCTCTGCACAGATGAGGGTCAGGGGAAATGTCAGTGCCGCTTCTGACGGCGAGCCGCTCATCGGAGTGGGTGTCATGGCTGTCGGCTCAAAAGAAGCCGTAATCACAGATCTAGACGGAAATTACACGATAGACCTTCCTAAGGGCGTTGCCTTCCTCATGTTCAACTACATGGGAATGAATTCTGAGCGCAAGAGCGTGCAGGGACTTCCCAAGAATGCGGACGGCAGCTACCGCCTGGATGTGCAGCTTACCGAAGATACGAATCTCCTTGAGGAAGTCGTCGTGACAGGTATAACCTCTACGGACAAGCGTCTCTTCACCGGATCTACCGCAAAGATAGATGGGGAAAAGATGAATATAGCCGGTGTGGCGGAGGCTGGACGAAGCCTGGAGGGAAAGGTTTCCGGCGTGAGTGTGCAGAATGTTTCCGGTACCTTCGGCGTGGCTCCGAAGATCAGGGTCCGCGGCGCAACCTCTATCTTTGGCTCCAGCAAGCCTCTGTGGGTGGTGGACGGAGTTCCACTCGAGGATGTGGTCGAGATCAGTGCCGACGAACTTTCTTCCGGAGATGCCAACACGCTTATCTCCAGTGCTATTTCGGGCATATCTTCCGACGATATAGAGTCGGTCCAGATCCTGAAGGACGGTTCGGCAACCTCTATCTATGGCGCAAGGGCCATGGCTGGCGTGATCGTAGTGACCACCAAGAAAGGTCGCAGCGGACACCAGTCCCTCAACTATACGGGTGAGTTCACCTTCCGAATGAAGCCGTCCTACAACGAGTTCAACATCATGAACTCCCAGGACCAGATGGACATATACCAGGAAATGCAGCAGAAGGGCTGGCTCAATTACGCCAACCTTGCCAATGCTTCCACCTCAGGTGTATATGGCAAGATGTACCAGCTGATAAACACCTACAATCCGGCTACCAGTCAGTTCATGCTGGAGAACACCTCTGAAGCTATGACGGGTTATCTGCGTGAGGCGGAGATGCGCAATACAGACTGGTTCGACGTGCTCTTTACAAACCACATCCAGCACAATCACTCCCTGAGTTTCTCAACGGGTTCCGACAAGGCTTCCATCTATGCCTCCATGTCTGCCCTGGGCGATGGCGGATGGACTGTTGCTAGCGCTGTGCAACGCTACACAGCCAGCCTCAATGCCTCCTATAAGATCATCCCCCAGTTGGAGATCGGTGTGATAGGAAACGCATCCTACAGAAAGCAGGAGGCTCCGGGAACCCTCGGACAGGATATCGATGTGGTGTCCGGAACCGTCAAGAGGGAATTCGATATCAACCCATACTCATATTCCCTGAATACTTCAAGGGCGGTGGATCCGAAAGAGTACTACCGCCGCAACTACGCAGACTTCAACATCCTCCACGAGCTCGACAACAACAACATCGACATCCGTGTGACCGATCTGAAGTTCCAGGGAGAGATCAAGTGGAAGATAATAAAGGGTCTCGAGTGGAGCAACCTTGCAGCCTACCGCTATCAGGCATCCCGCCAGGAGCACAACATAAAGGAGGATTCGAACCAGGCTTCTGCCTACAGGGCCATGGGCACGTCCACCATCCGCGACGCCAACTCCTATCTTTACACCGACCCGGATAATCCGTATGCCCTTCCGATTACGATTCTCCCTTACGGAGGTATCTACAAGAGAACGGACCACTCGATGGGCTCATTCAACGCCCGTTCGACCATACGCTTCAACCGCGACTTCGGACCGCACATCGTAAGTTTCAACGGCGGTGTCGAGATCAGCAGCACAAGGCGCCACACCAGCTGGTTCCGCGGCTGGGGTATGCAGTACTCGATGGGCCAGACTCCTCTTTACGCCTACCAGGTGTTCAAGAAGGGCAGCGAGGAAGGTTCCCAGTACTATGACATAGGTGATACAGTCCAGAAATATCTGGCAGCCTTTGCGAATGTGACCTATTCTTGGAAGGGCCGCTACACTGTTTCCGGCACCACCCGTTACGAGGGCACCAACAAACTCGGAAAGGCCAGGAGCGCAAGGTGGCTGCCGACATGGAATGTTTCCGGCGCATGGAACGCACACGAAGAGAAGTGGTTCAAGTCCATCCGCCCCGTCGTGTCCAATATGACCGTAAGAGCGTCATATTCGCTTACCGCCGACAGCGGTCCGGCTAATGTGACCAACTCCAATGTGGTAATATCTTCCGGCACCCCGTGGAAGCCGAATGTAGGCCAGCAGGAGTCCGGTCTCTACATCGTGAACCTCGCGAACCAGGACCTCACCTACGAGAAGAAGAAAGAGCTCAACATAGGCCTGGACATGGGCTTTCTGGACAACCGTATCAACATTGCCTCTGACTTTTTCTGGAGAGACAACTACGACCTCATAGGCATTATCAGCACCCAGGGCGTGGGCGGCGAGGTCCGCAAGTACGGCAACGTGGCTTCTATGAAGTCATCCGGTGCCGAACTCACTCTCACCACTGTGAACATCCAGCCTTCGACGAAGGGCGGCTTCGGATGGACCACCGACTTCATCTACACCCACACCACCAACACCGTCACCAAGCTTACCAGCAACAAGAGGGTGATCGATATGATTACCGGCGGCGGCTTCGCGAAGGAGGGTTATCCGGTACGCTCCCTTTTCAGCATCCCTTACGTGGGCCTGAACGAAGACGGTCTGCCTCAGTTCAAGACAGCTTCCGGCAGCACTACCGTCACCGAGATATATTTCCAGAACTACGACAGCGGCAACGGCGAACTGGACTACCTCAAATACGAGGGGAGCGTGGACCCTACCGACTTTGGTTCCATCAGGAATGAGTTCCGCTGGAACGGCTTCCGTCTCAATGTGTTCATAACCTACTCTGCAGGCAATGTGCTGAGACTCGATCCGGTATTCTCCGCATCTTACAGCGACCTGACCGCCATGACCAGAGAGTTCAAGAACAGGTGGGCGGTTCCTGGAGACGAGAAATTTACCGACATCCCAGTGATTGCGTCCAAGAGGACCAGCCAGAAGTACGGCAGTTCCCTCCAGTATGCCTACAGTGCATATAACTATTCCACCGCAAGGGTAGCCAAGGGCGATTTCCTCAGACTCAAGGAAATCTCCCTGACCTACGATTTCCCTGCGGCGTGGGCGGCCAAGCTCGCGATGAAGACTCTCGCCCTGAAGTTCCAGGCGACCAACATCTGCCTGCTCTATGCCGACCCTAAGCTCAATGGCCAGGATCCGGAGTTCGCAAATACCGGCGGTGTGGCGTCCCCGATGCCTAAACAGTTTACATTCACGATAAAAGCAGGATTCTAGATATGAAGAAGTACCTTATGATATTCGCCGTGATTGCGGCCGCGGTTTCCTGCAACTTCCTGGATGAACTTCCGGACAGCAGGGCGGAGCTGGAGCACAAGGAAAATGTGGCCCAGCTGCTCGTCACAGCCTATCCGGACTTCCATCCGAATGTGTTTACCGAGATGATGTCCGACAACTGTGATGACTACCTGGGCGAGGATAATATCTACGGACAGAGATACACCAACCAGTACGGCCTCTGGCAGGACGACACCGAGAGCGAGATGTACGACAACCCGAAGAATGTGTGGGAAGCCAACTACGCTGCCATCGCCGCTGCAAACCAGGCGCTCGTGTCCATGGACGAACTGGAAGCCGGCGAGGATATGGACCAGTACCGTGGCGAAGCTCTCATGGTCAGGGCCTTCTGCCACTTCACTCTGGCGACCATATTCTGTATGCCATATAACCCTCAGACAGCAGACAGGGAACTGGGTATACCTTATATACTCAAGCCGGAGACTGAACTTAATCCGAAGTATGACAGAGGTACGTTGGCCGAGACCTACGCCCTCATCGACGCCGACATCCAGGCCGCACTCCCGCTCATGGGCGACAACTACAATGTGCCGAAGTACCATTTCACACGCGAGTCTGCCCTCGGTTTTGCCACCAGGTTCTATCTCTTCTACCAGGATTGGGACAAGGTGATAGAGTATGCCGACATGGTGCTGGGAGCTGATCCGACAGTCTTCTTCCACAATTGGGCGGCGACTGCGGACAAGACCCTCGACCTCGATGTCTACTCCCTCGACTATGTGGACGCCAACCTCAAGGCGAACCTGCTGCTGGCCACCGGCTACAGCCTCACGGGAGTCATCTTCGGTCCTTACGCCACCAGCAAGCGCTTCTCCCTGACCTCCCTCACCGACAAGGAAGTCTGCGAGCATCAGGGACCGTGGGGACTGGTCTACGACAAGGATTTCTCCTACAAGCTGACACTCTATAAGTTCAACACCTCCACCTATTCCTTCGTCTGCGTGCCTAAGTATCCGTACATGTTCCAGTACTCCGACGCAGTGGCCGGAATCGGCTATCCGAGAAGCGTCTTCCCGCTCATAACGGGCGAAGAGGTGCTGCTGAACAGGGCAGAGGCAAGGATACTCAAGGGCAGGATAGACACCGGCTTGAAGGACCTCTTCCTCTGGCAGAGCGGCAAGTTCAGGACCTATGCGAACGCCATCAACGCACCTTCTGTGGAATGGTACTACAGCAGCTGCGGTGACTACGATCCTATCTATAACACCCAGGGCAACAGACAGCTCCACCCTCAGGGCTTCAAGGTAGAGAGTGGGGAGATGTTCAATGCGATACAGTGTGTGCTGCAGTGCCGCAGGATCAACTTCGTGCATGACGGCATGAGGTGGTTCGACACAGGCCGCTACGGCATCAAGCTCTACAGAAGGCTCGTGGACAAGAACGGCCAGTTCGTGAAGGTAGAGGCAGAACTCGATTACAACGACCCGAGAAGGGCCATCCAGATCCCTCAGGATGTGGTTGCTGCCGGTCTCCAGCCAAATCCGCGTAACTAAGATGAAGACTCGAAACTTTCATATAGTCATAGTGATGCTGGCAAGCCTGCTTGCTGCAGCCTGCAACAGCGATGCCCTGGATCCGGACAAGTCTGTGATCACAGAGGACACCAGCGTGAAGAACAGCTTCGACGAGTGGCTCTACACCAACTATGTGATCCCGTACAATATCCGCTTCCTCTACAAGATGCAGGATATCGAGGCCGATATTTCCTACACGCTTTCTCCGGCGGACTACACGAAGTCCACGCAGATGGCCAGAATAGTCAAGCACCTTTGCCTGGAGGCATATGACGAGGTGACCGGTGGCAAGGATTTCATCTGCCAGTACTTCCCGAAGATGTTCCACCTGGTGGGCAGTGCCGCCTACAATTCCAACGGCACCATCATGCTGGGTACAGCCGAAGGAGGTCTGAAGATCACGCTCTACATGGTCAACGATGTGGATATAAGCAATGTGCAGCTGCTCAACAACTATTACTTCCACACTATCCATCACGAGTTTGCCCATATCCTGCACCAGACCAAGAATTATCCGGTGGAGTACAAGGATCTTTCCGGAAAGTTCTATGTACAGGATTCCTGGATCTACAATCTGGAGTATCTGGAGCAGGGTTTTGTGACGGCATACTCCAGCAAGGAGCCAAACGAGGACTTCGTGGAGGTGATCTCTACCTATGTGACTTCCACCCAGGAAGAGTGGGAGAAACTGCTGACTGCAGCGGGAGAGAAGGGACGTCCAATAATAGAAAAGAAGATAGCCATCTGCAAGAACTACATGCTTGCCACCTGGCACATAGACCTGGATAAGCTCCGTACCATAATCGAGAGAAGAAGCTCCGAACTCGGAATGCTCGGACTTGATAACGCCTTATAAGATATGAACAGGATCAAGAGATACATAGAAATGTTTGCCGCTGCGGTGCTCGTGCTCTGCAGTGCCGCCTCCTGCCTGTTCAAGAACGAGGATGTCTTCGAGCAGACGGCGTCCGCAAGAATCAGCGCCCTGATGGACAAGGCCAGGGAGGCGATAGATCGCCATCCGGAGGGCTTCGTCCTCCAGTATTTCGGTCAGGAAGGCCGTGGAGGCTATAATTTCGTGATACGTTTCGAAAGCGGCAAGGCCTTCATTTCCTGCGAGAATGCCGAGACAGACCGCGTGGACGAGTGTCTCTACGACATTCTCAAGGAAGACGGCGCAGTGCTGAGCTTCAACACTTACTCCGGGCTGCTCCAGTACTTCCACGAGCCGTCCTTCAGCGATGTGGACGGTGCCGGTGGAGACTATGAGTTCCGCATCGAGGGCGTAGACGAAGATGACAACATCCGTCTCAAGGGCAAGACCGGCTACAGCAAGATGCAGATGTTCCCTCTTCCGGCAGGCTACACCCCTCAGTCCTGGCTGGAGGCGGTGAAGCAGATGCAGAAACAGTGGGAAGGCGATTTCTACATCTATTCCGACGGCTATGAAAGACTCGGTTCATGCATTGGCCAGCTCGGCGGAAAAGTGCTCTGCGTGAAACTGGGTGCCTATCCGGATGCAAACACCTACGACTACAAGAGATCTGCGGTCTATACTCCCGACGGTTTCCGTCTCCAGAGCAAACTCGAGATCGGTGGCTACTACGGACAGGATTTCAGGCTCAAGGACGGCGAGTTCGTCTCTACCGACGGTACGCTTATCTTCGCAAGCAACGGGCTTACAGCTCCGAAGTATGAGGATATGGCCGGGCCGTGGATTCTAAGCTACAACAACTACTTCGGAAAGTACTTTGCCAAGGTTATCACAATCAGCACCTCGAAGGACGGGGAGACTCTCTATATAAAGAATCTCTTCTCCAACAGGGAACTCGACAATGTGAAGCTCAAATATGTCAACGGCAGGCTCGAGCTGCATCCTCATTATCTGGGCAAGTACGAGGGATACTTCGTCTGGGGCATACTCTTCGATACAAAGCAGAGTACCGTCCTCTGGGACGAGCAGACCTGCACCCGCGGCGTCTTCACAAGGGAGAACAACCGCGATGTGTTCTATTTCTCCGACTGCAGCACAGCTGTGGGCGACTATTCCGCAGACGGTCTCATTCTCTACGAATTCACGAGCGAGACGCCGTCTACCAATACCCGAATCAATAACCTCGACATCCTCTGCGACATATGCATATACAGATAAGACATAGCCTCATATTGCTGCTGGCCGCACTCCTCGCATTCCTTGGATGCAAGAAGGAGGAAGTGGCTGTCAAGGCCATAGAGATAGTCAGGAGCGAGCTTCATGCGGGTCCAAACGGAGGCGTTTGCACTGCAGTTTTCAAGGCAAAGGGCGCAGTTGAAGTCGATGTGAATGCCGACTGGTGCGAGGCTGAGATCAAGGGCGATACCCTTGAAGTGCTCTGCCTGCCGAACCGCAGCATCTCGGAGAGGACTGCCGTAATCACCCTTTCCTGCATGGGAGAGAGCACCCACCTGGCACTCAACCAGGACGGCCAGTATGCATCCCTGATGAACATTCCGGAAAACGTGACCATCGGTTGCGGCGACGTGCGTCTGCAGTACGACATAACGACCAATGTGTCCGTCAGCGTGAAGACTGACGGCAGCAGCTGGATAAGGGCCGGAGTCAGCTCCAATATGGTAATGGTAACCGTTTCTGCCAACCCGGAGATGGATGCCAGAGACTGCGAGGTGACCTTCGCTACCAGTTCCAAGGAAGTGGTCATGAAGATACATCAGAAAGGCCGTTTTGTGCTGGACTGCAATGCTCCGGTAGTTTTCCCTAAGCGCGGTGGTGAATTCAGCTGTGAATTCTACAGCGCGGAGCCATATACCATTACCAGCACAGGGGAGTGGGTAAAGGTTTCCGTTGAGGGTGATGTACTGCATATCTGTGCCGACGAGGATCCGAAGCTCGACCCGGCATCGGCAACTCTCGTGATAACCACCGAAAGTGGTTACAGTCGCAGCATCGATGTTTCACAGAAACTGCTGCCTGCGGATTATGTCGGACCGTTCGACTTCTGTTTCCGCTCCAGCTGGGAGGGCGACGACAAGATGTATGAATATGCCGTAGACGCAGTCTGGGACGAGGAGACCGGTCAGATAGTTTTCGACCTGGTGTCCTATGTGCTCCGATTCGATTTCGACGAGACCGACGGACAGCTCTATCTCAGCCCGCAGAGGGCATATGTCTCCAGAACACAGCCGTACGATACTTGGCTGGGCATCATCGGTACCGCAATGCTCGCAGATGGCAGCCCGGATCCTTCCATGATCTGGACGAACCCGACCGTGACCGACTGGACCAATTATTATAAGGAAGGAGCCTCCTTCGACAAGAGCCATCGCGTACTTTTCAAGTGGGAAGAGGGTGGCCTGTCCAAGATGGTCATGACCCATTGCGCCGAGTCCGATTTTGCGATCTACAAGGGACGCGAGCAGGGCGGCAGATGGTACGACGAATACGGTAATCCGGACTATAAGGTCGAGGATTGCTACGGCTTCAGACTCGGACTCCACCATGTGTACTACAACTCGATGGAGGATGAGAGAATCGACCCGCACTACATGGCCTTCAACCACTTCCCGGATGAATACCGTGTAGATGAGCATGTCTCCATGTATGGACCTATAACACTCGTGAGGAAATGAGAAGGAAACTGACAGCAGCATTCTGCCTCATGGCAGCACTTTGCACCCTCTCCTGCAAGAAGGATGGGAAGGGACCTCTGCCGCAGATGGAGATGGAACTTTCAGCCGTTACCTCTACGGGTGTCAGCGTGGCCGTAAAGCTCTCGGAGGGCGCCTCTGCCTACCGCATGAAGGTCGTGCCTCTGGACGCCTTCGACAGCAAGGCCGTGTCTGCAGAACTGGAGGATGGAGCGGGCTATACCGCCGAGAAGCGCAGGATAGAGAGACTTCACGGCTGCAAGGACTTTGTGGTGGCCGCAAGGCCATATTCCAGCGACGGAAGCCTCGGGGAGCTGGTCAGTGAGAGATTTTCTCTCGGGGAGATGGCCCTGGACATCCAGCTCTACACCCCTGGCGACAGTCTCGGAGTGGAGCTCAACCGCTACAACACCCTCAAGGTAATCGCCATCAGCAACGGCATCGCCGCCAAAGGACGCTGCGCCATGGCTGTGAGCGATATCTGGGTTCCGCTTATGGTGGAAAAGGGGCTCAAGGCTGCGGCAGAGGAGGTTTTCGCGTCCAACCGCATCGATCTCACAATCCAGCAGCTTGAGGAGATGGCCGATCAGAACCCTCTCAAGAGGGATCTTATGTACTTCAATGACCTCAGCGACGGGACAGAATATACTCTCGTCGTCTGTCTCGAGGACCTGGACGGCGAGAGTCACTATTATTCTTTCAAGGGGGCGACCAAGCGCCTCAATCCTTAGTCTTCCTTTTTGTCGCTGACGGCACGGATGGTCATGCCCAGGTACCTGTAGGTCTGGGAGATGTATTCCGTACCCTCCTTTCCATTGTCGAGATAGACGAATGAATAGGCATAGTACTGTTCGTTCTGATCGTGGAGGCTGGAAGTCCAGTAGTTGCACATCATGCCGCTGTTGTTGGATCCGTTTGAGGCGATCATTCCGGCTGCCGGGAGGAAAATGGACTTGCCTGTCTTCTTGGAGCTGATCTTATAGCCGTAGAGGCCCTCCACGCGATTCCATTCCCACTCGCACTTGTCCAGCAGGTCCTGTACCTCCTGGCGGGTTGGCATGCGCCAGTTCGGACCCCAAGTCAGGTAGGCGGCATCATCTTCTTTCTCGAGCACTTTTCTGTCGTCCTTGGTTCCGTAGATCTTGTAGAGGCAGTACTTGGTCATCTTGAGTTCTTCGTATTCCTGTGCGGTCTTAGGCTCGAAACCGTCCGACCACTTGTAATTGCCCCACCGGTACTCGCTCTTAGGCTCTACCTCTCCCCAAGAGAAGTACTTGCCATAATCCTGAGGCTGGGTGGCGCCGAGGTTGGTGGTGGCCCAGAGTATGCCTGTGCCAAGGTCCAGTGCCTCATGTCCGCCGATGGTGGTTGAGCCGTCTACATATGGCTTGTCCGGATCCGGCTTAGGGTCTGGAGTTTCTCCGCCTCCATTGTCTGGATTGATTTCTCCGCCTCCGCAGGCTACAAGGAGGAAGAGGGTGCCGATCGTTGCGGCAAGACTGAATAAACGCTTCATATACATATATTATTTATTTTCAAATCTGACGAAGGCCTCGGTTGAGCTGTCTTCCGAGGCGAGGGTTCTGATCCTTTTCCAGAGGAGATAGCGGCACCAGGCGCTGAAATACGGACGGTTGTCGACCATGCAGCAGTCCTTTTCGCTCCTGTAGGCCCCATAACTGTAGTTTCCGGCGCCCTCGAAGACTCCGACGGACGGATATGCCCCGCTGGCGGCAAGCGCGCTCCACGGCGCTTTGCTGAGATCTGACGATGCGGAAATGTTCAGAGAAAAACCTTTAGACTGCTTCACTGCGAGGTCTGCTGCGAAACTTGTCGGTGCGGTGAGTCCGTTGGTGTGGTACTCCTCGTCGAAGAGACCGAAGGCGTGGCCCACAGCCTCATGCTGGACGAGCCCTGCGAATCCGTACTGGGCCTCGGTGCTGGATGCGGCACCCTGAAAGTCCGGGACTATGGACAGGCGTCTGCCGTCATCCCAGCTGAGGGTTGTGCCTCCGAACCTCTGGGTGTTGGCCAGGAGCACCACCATGCTGTTTCTTATGTCTTTGACCGGAGCCTTGCCCACCCACTGGAAGACCTTCTCCCAATTGGTGTTCATGGTTACGACAGTAAAGTCCGAAGAGGTAAAGTAGGTACCGAAAGCAGTGTTTTCGGCCTTGGTGCTGATCTCGGAGGCCGCCGATTCGGCGCTGATAGCATATACATTGAAATAGTCGCCACAGCTTTTCATCGGTTCTACTGCGAAAATGGCGGCGATCGCCTTCTCAACGAGGGCGTCAAAGCCTTTTCCCAGTTCCAGTCCGTTCTTGTCGAAGGCATCGCCCAGAATTACTATATCAATGCCAGGGCCTTGGGTGGCGCGCCTGTACTGTGCTACTTCAGAGTCGCCGCTGCTAAGGGCATAGCCGTTCTGCTGCGGGTAGATGTGCTTTGCTGGGGCGAACCCAGCCCATCCGGGCATCAGCCTCATTCCGGCAGGGAGGCTTCCGCTCAGGCAGTTGCCATAAAGATAGAGTTCCTTCAGGTATCGCAGGTCCGGCATCGAAGCAGGAAGGCTGCCTTTTAGATTGTTGTTGCTCAGATCGAGGCTGCTTACATGACCCTGGGCATCCACGCTCACGCCATGCCAGGATGAGACAGGCTTGTCGGAGCACCAGTTGTCGGACTTGGTCCAGGAAGCGCCGGCAGTGTTCCGGTAGAGATCCGTAAGCGCGCGTTTTTCGCCTACGAATCCGTTGACCTGCTGGCTTACCGTGACGAAGCTTTCAAAACTGTCCCCATCGTGGATTCTAAGCGTCGCAGTCCTTTCCTCGCCGGAGTTCGCAGTGATGTTGAGGCTAATCTCATAAGTGCCTCCCACAGGGGTACCGACCTTGGCGGTAATCCAGTCCGGGCAATCACACTGTGGCTTGAAGCTGCAGCTGACGGAGAGTTTCGCAACGCCTCCCTCTGCCGGGAAGTCCTCTATCTTTTCCGGAGAAACGGAGAAAGCCATATGCGGATTCTGCTTTACCGCAATTATGGCCTCCGCCACGCCACAGACCACTTTTACCTCTCCGTTGCGGGCAGTCGAACCATCGTAGAACCGTCCGCCGAAGGTTAGTTCGTGTACACCGGCAGCACCGCTTTCCGGCTTCACATATCCCAGCCATTCCGGGCTCTGTGTGACCTTCCAGGGACCGCTGGCAGTAAGTCTGGCGGTAGCTTTGCCGGCGTCTGCGGAGATGGAGACTTCACTAAGATCGAAGCTCACCTCGTCCTCATCCACCGGAACGACCGGTTTGCAGGCGGATACGGCCCACATCAGCGACAGCAGCAGTATGAAGTATCTGTTTCTCATAACAGCAGATCTATTCTATTGTTTATATATGCGTCCTTGCTGGTCTTGCGTATGCGTACCAGCGTGGCGTAGGCTTCGGCGTCGTTCGCAGCCATAGAGGCGAGCCTCGTGACCACAAAGTCCTTCCATTCGTGTTCGTCCGGTCTGAGGCAATCGTAGGCCTTGCCCAGAATCCCGGCCTTGAATGCAACCTGGCAAAGCTGACGGAAAACATTTCGTCTGTACATCGCAGCCGCATCTTCGTCTTGCATCCAGTCTAGGTCGCGGAGGCTGGCGATGACGGTCTTGACCACCTCGTCGTGACTCGGACCTTCTTCCCAATCCGCTGTCAGGAAGTCGGTCAGACGCACCAGCATGCGGGCGTAGGAACCGCGGGACTCGTTGCCTATCTTCTTTGCCATCTCCTGATCTGGGAACCACTCGTCCAGATGTGCGATCAGTTCCGCCTGGCGCCGGGCAAGCAGCATGACGGCCTTGGCCGGGTCATTTGAGAGATCGCCCTTGACTGCCATAGGGATGAAGCGGTTCTGCCCGTCGCGGCCCAGGGAGTAGCCGATACCTTCGTTCTCGACCGGGCTGCCGCCGTAAAGCATCGACAAAGCCGCCAGGTCATATGGGGAAAGAACGCTCTGGCAGATCGCCACGCCTTCGCCGTATTCTTTTTCAGAGGCCAGGTAGTTGAAAACCGGGGCCTCCATCACAGTCTGATTCACGCCGTGCCGGTTGGTAAAGTCCTTGTCGAGCAGGTTGTCGACGCTGCAGGAGAAAGAGGCTCTGAGATTGTCTGTGAGCCCGAGTGAGCGTCCAATGGCCTGCAGAGCAGCAGTGCGCACCACTTCGGAGACCACCTCGTCTGGCAGATGCGCTGCCCGGGCCCTTCTGTCGGCCACCGCTGCCTGGACCATGTACTGGTCGCAGAGACGGCTGATGTAGGAGCTGTGAAGTATGATAGACGAGGCATATATCCTTCCGTCCAGAGGGTCTGTCAGCATCGTGCACTCAAAATTGTCCATGCCGCTCGGTACATATACTATGGAATTTGAGAGCATACCGTCGTCTTTGCCCGACATACAGCAGTCCAGAGGCCGTCCGAGTCCGATCTTTTCGAAGCCGTCGTTCCAGATTTCTGCAGCCTCGCGTATGCCCTTGACCCAAGCCGGCGGCATCAGAGTGTCGATGTGGTAGCAGATGCCGTTGGAGAGATCTCTGTGACAGAATATCTCTTTTGGGGATATCGGTCTGTCTGGTAGCGCTTCGCCCACAAGTTCTATCTTCTTGGCGCCGATGCTGTCGTTAGCAGGAACCGGCTCATATCCCTGTCCGTCAGCCAGGAAGAAGAAGCGGGCGATGCGGGCGCGCAGTACGAATTCACCTTCGATCTTGAACATGCCGTAGAGGTGGCCGTCCATCTTGTAGCTCATGTCGCAGACAACGCCACAGAGACCATCTTGGGTGAAGCTGGACTCGATGCGGCATTTATCGCGAACCGGGTTGTGGGTACGCATCACTGTACCGCCAGACGAGTTATAGGCCGTCACAGGATAGCTGTTGAGGCCAGGATATTCGCTCAGGAAGAAGTCCGTCAGATCCAACTTGACGGACGATCCCGAATTTGCCAGTGGGCGGAAGCGCCTCGAGACCCCGGCTTCCGGCTTGCCGAACATGAACGGCACCAGCTGCTCCATTTCCACGTATTCCCCATTCCTGCGGAAGGACACGCAGACGCAGTTCTCCGAGAACTGGCCCACGACAGCCTCGCCCGGATCGGAGATCTCCACGATGCGGCTGGCCATGCAGAGCTTGCGGCCCATCAGCGAGTCCGGTATCTCTACCGTGGCTTTGCCGGAAGGGTCAAATGCGATGGTGAGCGCCAGGAGGTATGTGAGCAGGTGGGACATTTTTACTTGCGGGTGCTCTTGTCTATCTTGTAGAGGAGGAGGGAATAATGGTTCCTGGTGTTCTCGTCTCCGGTTTTTGCCTTGGCGCTAACGAGGGTGCGGCAGTTCATGAGGGCCGTGTAGCAGCAGTGGACTGAGCCGTTGTCGTCAGTGATGGCGCGGGTGGCATCGAGTCCCGCCCCGCCGATGAGGAAGTTCACCAGCTGCAGCTGGATGTCCATCTCGACCTGGTCGAGTTTCGTACCTTTGCGTGTTTTTGCGAAAGCGCTCTCAAAGAGGTCTGAAAGGAATTCAGACTTTGTATAGGCGCCTTCACCGGATACGGGAAGCTGTGAGAACCGCTGCATGAGGGCCTTTACGACAGACACCGAGAGTGCCGGACCGAGATCGTCCTGTCTGGCTCTGCCCTCCTTCATCTGAGGGAGGTCCAGCCACTCCTGGTCGGGAGCCTGGGCGAGTATGAAGGCTACTGAGGCCTTCTGACGCTCATACGGCACCGGTTCGGAAGCAACCCACCTGTCCGCGCCCAGATGTGCATTCAGATACCTGCCGCCCACGTTGTAGAGGCAGGCACTGATATATCTCTGATACTGGGTGAGCATTTCCTGGGTAACGCCCCTGCGGAAGCTGCAGTCGCTGTCCCATGGGCCGCACCACCCGCCGATATGTTCGGCAATATATTTAAGGTTCGAAATGCCGTATGCGGCCGCTGCGACAGGGTCGTCACCGAGATCCTCGTCGATGGCGCTAGGGTCCACCACACCCTGGAGCTGCTGGGCTCCGTAACGGTAGCGCAGGTCGCCGGAGCGGCTGTCTATCAGTTCCTTGAGCTCATCTTCAGACTTGTCCGAATAAAGCCATCCGATGGCGTAGATGTCGTATAGGCCTACGGAAGGAGGGCAGAGTTTCACGCCTTTTTCGAAGTCGCCCGGCTGAGCCACATAGTTATAGCGGGCGTAGTCCATGATAGAATAGGTGGTACCGGTTTCCGCTGTGAATCCGGGATCCCTGAGAGACTCGACCGGAATGCCCGAAGATGCCGCCATATTGTGCATAAGTCCCAGGCTGTGGCCGATCTCATGGGAGACCACATATGCCAGGCTTTCACCGAGGACCTCTTCCGGCAGCACCTGGGAGCGGACTCTCGGGTCTGCCGCCGCTGTCTGGACAAAGCGCCACTGCTGGATCATGCGGATCACATTGTGGTTAATAGACACATTTGCCGCGAGAATCTCGCCGCTGCGAGGGTCGAACCACATTGGCCCCATCGCGTTCACCGAAGTGGACGCAGAGTAGCGTACGCAGTTGTATTTGAGATTGTCAGGGTCGAAGTCCGGGTCGTCCTCCGGGAAGTCGCGGGCTACGATAGCGTTCTCCAGCCCGATTGCATCGAAGGCTTTCTGCCAGGCTTCCACTCCCTTCTTCACATAAGGTTTCCAAGATTCCGGGAAGTTCGGATCAATGTAGAAAACGAGAGGTTTACCCGGTTCCAGCCTCCATCTCTGGGCGTAGCTTACATTGCGTGCCCAGGCGTTGTCGTTGGCGAAGCTGGTCTTGGCGAAGTGGAACACGCCCACTCTCGGGTCATAGGTGCGCAGAGGCAGCTGCTGCTCGGGCAGAAGCATGATGGTCCTGGTCACCTCCACGGTGAACGGGGTGTCTGCGAAACGGGTCGGTTTCTTGGCTGCGGTGGTCGCAGAGACTGAATATGAAAGAACGGACCTGACACTGGCATTGTCCTCGAAGGACTTGATTGCGCTCACATATGACAGGTCGCGTTTGAACATCTCCCTTACCACGAGACCGGATGGGTTGCTTTGGCCAAACGGACTGAGCTCTCCGTTGTTGCCTGCGAAGAACTCGGTCATATCCACCACGACAGAGGAACGGTCGTCAGACCAGGCTTTCACATCGAAGACCTGCAAGATGGTCCTCATTGTGTTGAGGCTGATGCTGCGGGCGATGTTGCCGTCGCCGGACTCAAGGTCAAAGCGGTGGCGGCAGAGGGCGAGCTTGCCGTTTTCCATCCTGAAGAAGGCCTGCATAGGCTTGCGAGGCATTTCTCCCGGGTTGGCAAAGGCATTGTCGGTCACGCCGGAAATCACGGATGCGACCAGCAGGTCCTTGTCCATTACGGACATAGGCACCTCTACGAGCAGACGCCCGTCCTTGAGGAAGAGGTTGAAAAGTCCCTTCGCCTGTTCGCAGCCCGCGGTTACGCTCTGATACTGGGTCGGAGCCGGTGGTGGCGGAGTCTGTTCCTTCTTTTTCTTTTTGCTGCCGGCGTCTGCGGGCATTGCCACGCACAGTACAGCCAGCAATATGGATAGGAGTTTCTTCATCTGGATTCTATTTGCCGTCGGAGATATCTGCAAGGTTTATTCCAAGCCCGTTGAAGAGCTCGAGTACAATATTGTAGCGCTGCATCACGAGAGGGTAGCTGCCATTCTCGGCCACGAACTCGGCGGTAGGGGAGTAGAGAATCTTCCTGACATACATAAGGAAATCCTCGTTCTTGGCAGCCGCGAGCTTGATGTTGGTAAGAGGGCTGTCATACTCGAAACCCGGCTGGACATATTTCACAAAGCCCCTGGTCTGATAGTGGTATTTCGAACTCAGCTTGTTCGGGTTGTTGATGTCGTCATAGACAATCTCGTTGTAGTCTATGCCGTCGTAGAATTTCGAAGGAATCTCGATCTGGCCGGCCTGCAGCAGGTTTTCGACCAGTCTGTAGGCGAAGCAGATCCTGGCGAGATGCTCGTCAGGCAGGTAGAGGGAGCCGGTCTCCGTGGTCTGGAAGCTGAGGGCCCAGAAGTCCACGCCGTCCACCTTGGTGGCCATATGTCCCTTTGCCACGCCGTCGAGTACCATGTGCATGTTGGACACCAGGAAGAAATATCTCGGGAAGTATGGTGCGAACTTGTCTGCATCGAAGTACTTGAATATGCCTCTTTTCACGAAGTCTACATACCAAGGCACGAGGGTCTCGGGAACCGGGTCTGCATCGATGTAGGAGCCGATATAGACATTCACCCAGGCGCGGTTGAGCATGGACACCGGGATGTCCTTGTAGATTATATAGACTCCGTACTGTTCCTGGAGCTGCTGGATGTCGCGGTCGTGGGCGGCATTTCCCTGCGGGAAGTCGAAATAGAGTTTGTCGGCGAGGTCGGAAGGCACGATCGGGGCCTCTTTGTAGCAGGATGCGGCAAGCAGGAGAGCCACGGCGCCGAGTATATATTTACCTATTCTTTTCATCATAAGAGACTGTTCCTTTTAGGTGCGAGTGGGTTCTGGACGAGTGCGCTGTTGAGCAGCATCACGGCAGGCGGGATTGGGAGAGTGTACTGGCAGTCCTCCACATCGAGGGCATAGGCCGAATACTTGGCCTTGTCGTCGCCGTCGTACCAGATGTGGGTGATTCGTGGCATTCCGTAGCGCCTGAGGTCGAACCATCTGTGGTCCTCGAAGCAGAGTTCGCGGCGCCTTTCGTTGCGGATGGAGTTCACAAGGCGGTCTGCAGAGCGGGTGTCGATCTGGATGCTGTTCTGCTCGTTTCCCGGATTTTCGATGCGGTTCTGGCGGAGTATGCCGATGGTTTCCACGGCGGCGGTCTTGTACTTGTCGTCACCGGTGCTGCGGAAGAGTTCTGCCTGAGCCTCAGCCTTGTTCAGGTAGGCCTCGCTGAGACGGAAACTTCTTGCGAAGGTGTTGTTGGACTCCGGGTCCGCACTGTTCTTCTTGAGGGCTATCTTGCCGTAGGCGCGCTTGTTTTCGGACCTTTCGTCCTGCACCAGATACTGGCTCCTGCGGATGTCGTCTGCGCTGTAGAGGTAGAAGAGGTCGGATGATGCGGTCACAAAGGCAACCCTGCCACCGAGGGAGTAGACCATCATGTACGGGTTTTCGTACTCTGTGAACTCGGCTATATATCCGTAAGGCCAGATGACCTCCGGGCAGGAATAGTTGTGCATGTCTATGTTGGATCCGACAGGGAAGTCGCCCCTGTTGAGCAGCCTGAAGCGCCCGTCGCTGATAACCTTGTCGGCATAGAGGAGGGCGTTCTCCCAGTCCTCCATGTAGAGGTAGACGCGGGAGAGCAGCAGCTGTACGAACGGCAGGCTGACCCTTGTGTCCCTGTTCCACTGGCTTTCCCTAGGCAGGCTTTCGAAAAGCGTCTCTGCTGCCAGCAGGTCTGCGAGTACCTGTTCGTAGACTTCTCTCACGGTGTTGCGCTCTATGGTGGATCCGGAAACGGTGGCGGTGAGGTGGAGAGGGACTCCGAGACCGTCCGGGTTTGTGCCGTAAGGGATGCCGTAGATATTCACAAGGTAGAAGTACCAGTATGCCCTCAGCGCCCTGGCTTCTGCTTCGAGCCGGGTTTTCTTCTCCGGTTTCCCGTCCACGCTATGGAGGTAGTCGAGTACTGCGTTGCAGCCCAGGATGCGGGCGTATCCGCCGGAATACATGTCGTAGGTGTTGGAAGACACGTGGTCTGCGTCGAGGGTGTAGTACATGTCCGGCTGCCAGGTGTAGATGGCCTTTATCGAGGAGAGGTGGACTGAAGAAAGGAGGTCCTTCTCGGAGCTCTTGAACGGTGCCACAGACGCATCGTCGGAGATCAGGGTGAAGAACGGTATGGTGCTGAAGGACTTGCTGCCGCGGTAGGTTTCGTAGAGGAGCACTTCGTCGAGGCTTTCGACGGTGCGCGGCACGAATTCATTCTCGGACTTCGGTTCGAGGAACTTGCCGCAGGAAGAGCTGCAGAGCAGGGCTGCAAGGCCGGATACGATTATATATATTGTCTTTTTCATCGTCATTTCCTGTTTTAGAATCCGACATTCAGACCGAGTGAGAAGACTCTCGGCATCACGCTGTCTCCGAGCTCCGGATCAAAGCCGTCGAAGGCCTTGCTGGCGATTACGAAGACATTTCCGAGATTGGCACTGACCATCAGGTCTGAAATCCTCATTGCCTGGGTGACTTTCTTAGGTGCGTTCCAGGTCAGGGAAATCTGGGTACACCTGAAGAAGGATGAGTTCACGACGCGCAGATCAGACATTCCCCACATGGTGTAGATGCTTTCCTGCATGCCGTTCGGCAGTCTCTGGTAGGATGAGGCTCCGCCGCTGTAGAAGGCCGGGATTGTGGTCGTGGCCTCGTCGCCCGGCTTCTTCCACCTCTTGAGGAGCTGCCTGTTCAGGTTCACATACGGCTGAGGCAGTCGGTCTTCGGTGGTGAATGGATTCACAAGACGCTTTGCAGCACCGAGCAGGGCGGTGAAGTCCGCTCCGAGGGTGAAGTCCCAGAGCCTGAGCCTGGTATTGAAGCCGCTGGTGAAGGAGGCATCCCTCTGGCCGCTGTAAACCAGGAACTCAGTCGGGTCAGTGGTGTTCTTATCCATGTTGTTGAAGGTCGGATAGCCCGTTTTCGGATCCAGGCCTGCGAATGAATATGACCAGAAGCCGGACACAGGATAGCCGATCTTGAGCACCCTGCCGGACGAGCCGAAGAGGTAGTCGGACACCTGGTCGAGCTTGGAGTCCACGTCCTGCGCCGAGTTCCAGTTGTTGGACATATTCATACCGATGGTCCAGACAATGTCCTTTTTCTGGATAGGAGTGATGTTGAGGGTGAACTCGAGGCCGCTGTTGGTCACACGGCCGCCGTTGAGAGCCATGGTGGAGAGGCCGTACTCGCGTCCGATCTGCTGGTAGACGATGGCGTCTGAAGACCTGGAGTAGCCCTCTGCCGTGAAGGTGACCCACTTGAGGAGTTGGAGGTCGATACCTACGTTCCATGACCGGGTGCTCTCCCATGAGAGGTTAGGATTCGGCAGGCTGCGGATGGACACACCGGGCTGGTTGTATTTCGAAATGATGCCTTGGTGGGCCACGATCAGATCCGGGCTGATGCTCTGGATGGCGTTGCCCTGGATACCGTAGGAGGCCCTGAAGCGAAGCTGGTCAAGCCACCAGGCCTTGCCCTTGAGCCAGGGTTCCTGGGTTACATCCCATGAGCCCGCAAACGAGTACATAGGGTCGAAGCGCTTGTTCACATCCTGTCCGAAGCGGTTGGACATGTCGTTTCGGATGCTGGCGTTGAGGACATATCTGTTCGCGTAGCTGTATGAGAAGGTCGCAAAGACAGACATGAAGTTGTCGTCGCTGGCATGGTATGACCAGGCGTTGCGGTAGATGTTCTGGAAGAGTCCGAACGGAGGCAGTGAACTGGTGTTCATCGACTGGAAGTCGCTCGGTACGGTGGCCTGGGCCAGCTTGTTGCCTCTTTCAGGCATGAAACCCCATGCGGTGTTCTGGTTTGACTTGTACTTGGTAGAGCGCACCTCCATGCCCAGCATGGCGTTGAGGCGATGGTATTGTCTGATGGTCTGGTGGTACTGGAGTTTATTCTGGAAGTTGTAGTTGAACTCGTTTTTGCTGAGTGTCTGGAG
Organism: Bacteroidales bacterium; assembly: GCA_024398095.1. Lineage (GTDB taxonomy): Bacteria > Bacteroidota > Bacteroidia > Bacteroidales > UBA932 > Cryptobacteroides. The sequence goes on along the minus strand of JAKSJK010000004.1, from coordinate 8,315 downwards.
CTCTCCGCCGTATGGCAGGAGGGCAGCGCGGTACTCAGGGTCGACGGACAGCTTGGATCCGAAGTCGTAGCCCCTGTAGGTGTTGGCTATGTAGTAGCTCTTTTCGCCGGCATAGGTCTCGCCATAGGTGTTGCCGTCGGAAATGCCGCCCGTGAACTGGTAGGTAAGTTCCGGAATTATATCCCATGAGAAGTCCATGGTTGCGTTGACCTTGGCGACCTTGGACTTGGAGTAGGTGTTCTCCATCTCGTTGAGGATGTTGTAGCCCAGGTCGAGCCCCAGAACGCCATAGGTGTAATTGGAAGGATAGCGGTAGAAGACGGGTTCGCCGGCCTGGTCGTAGGCCGGGATGGCGCGGCTGGTGGCTGTGGCGTAGGCAAGAGGGCTTACACCGGGACCGTATCCGTGGGTGTTGTTGATGGCGCCGATGATGGACACATCGAGGTGGGTGTTATGGGTGAGATTCGTGCCCACGCGTATCCTGGCGCTCATGTTGTTGGCGTCATTGCCTCTCTCCATACCTTTGTTGTTGCCGTAGGAGATGGATGCGTTGTAGACGAGCCTCTCGTTGCCTCCGGAGAGGCTGATGTTGTGGTTCTGGCTGACGGAGTTGCGGGTCAGTAGCTTGAACCAGTCGGTATTGCCGGTCTCAAGGAAGCGGTATGCATCGCGGTACTCCTCTCTGCTGAGTTCCTTGTCCTGGTACATCCTGTGGATACCCTCGAAGGTGTACATCTGCTTGTAAGGAGCAACCGTGCCTCTGTAGGAACTACCGGCCTGGAAGACCTCTTCGCTGAACTGCATCCTCTCCTGGGAGTTCATCAGGTTGAACATGCCGTAGTATGGCCGTGCCCTGACGGTCATACTGCCGGTGTATTTCACCGTGGTCTTTCCCTGCCTGCCCTGCTTTGTGGTGATCACGATTACTCCGTTGGAGGCCTTGGAACCGTAGATTGCGGTTGCGGAGGCATCCCTGAGGATGGTGATCGTGTCAATGTCGGACGGGTTGAGCCAGGAAATCTGGTTGCCCAGGATGTTGGCCAGGTCGTCTGTCATGAGGGCGGACTGGTCGAGCTGGAGTGGGTCCGGCTGAATCACGCCGTCCACCACCCAGAGAGGGGCGGTGTTGCCCATGATGGTGGAAGTTCCTCGGATCTTCAGGTCTGGAGTACTGCCCACGCGGGAGCTGCTCTGGGTCACCACGAGTCCTGCCACCCTGCCCTGCAGCATCTGGTCGATGGAGGTGTAGGAAGGCATGAGTATGTCCTCCGCCTTGAGCGCGGTCAGGGATCCGGCCACATCGCGGCGCTTGAGAGTCTGGTAGCCGGTGACAATGGTTTCTTCGATATTGGCATCGGACTGGAGCTTGACATTGAGCTTGCTCTGGCCCTTATAGCCGATCTTTCGGCTCTGCATGCCGAGGTAGCTGAACTCGATCATCGGGTTGGCCGGCATTTTTGCGGGGAGCTTCAGTTCATAGCGTCCGTTGACATCCGCCTGGACACCGGTGGTCGTTCCCACGAGGAGTACGGCGGCACCCGGCAGGGGTTCACCCTCGCTGTCGGTGACTGTACCCGTGAGCACGGCCTTTGTCTGCGCCTGCAGCGATAGTGCCATGCAGAACACAAGTATCGCCGAGGTCAATATTCTGGTCAGTTTCTTCATCTATATCAGTCTGCGTCTACGAAAACTCTGAGCATGTACTTCTTGATAAATTCCTTAGGCTGCCATACCAGGTTGCCATGGCTGTCAGTCTGCTGGACCTGCTCCTCGATTCCGTCCGGATTCACCTTGGATATGTACATCGGCTCAAACAGGTAGTTGTCTATCTTCATCCACATGAACGCCATCTGATAATCCGGATCATTGGTCTGGAAGAATTTCTCGTATGGCTCGTAAACGCTCTTCGGAAGCACGAAGACATATGACATGTCGCAAATGCTCTTGGAGCTTTCGAGGACACCGGGTGTCACGATCATTATGTAGCTCTGGCCGCCGGAAACCGGGGTGTCGGATTTGGCAACGGTTACGAATTTGTTCGGTGATTCGGTCTGGATGAATCCGGCTCCTTCGCCAAACCTCGCGGCGGTAGGGGTAATAACGATGAGTTCGTTTGAATTTTCGGTGACGACCTGGAACTCCGTCATCATCATCTTTGTGGAGAGGGAACCGTCGGCATTCTTGAAGAAGCCCATCTTGTTGACGTGGATGTCTGTTCCGAATTCGCAGGTGATGGTGAATGGTGCCTCAGGAATCACAACCGCTGTGTAGCTGACAGGGAGCTCGGAGGTGAAGCTCTCGTCATCTATGTCCGTGAAGGTAAGGACGCCGGTCTTGTCGTTTCCGTCGAGTTCAGCATCGTTGAGGCTGAGTGTGAAGGTGTTTCTGTAAACACCATCCTCACCCTTCTTTCCATCGGTGATGCCGAGCCTGGTTATCCATGCCGGCCAGTTCTTGGTGATGTCGAGATCCCAGTAGAAGTTAGCCTCAACCGTCAGTTCTATCGATGACACGTTCTCGTTTGCATCGAAATTCAGGGAAGAAACTTCCTGACCTGTGCTGAGGATGTGGAAACTGCGCTCCATTACCGCCCTGGTGACAGGGAACACGAAATCCTTGCCTGCAACCTTCACGGTGACATTACCTTTGCTCTCGGTTTTGAAGTCCGGTTTGTCGCCTGTGATTGTGCAGCTGACTGCGGCTTTTCCCGGCTGTCCGGATTCCGGTGAAATCACAATCCAGCTTACATCGGTGGAAATACTCCACTCAAGTGAAGTTTCAAAGCTGATTTCAAAGGTGTCGCCAGCCTTTACATCGAAACTGCGGACTTCCGGATAGATGGGGTCTCCCGGTTTGTCTGGATTGTCAGGGTTATCCGGCGTTTCGGTCTGATTGCCGGGATCTTCTGTTTCCGGTTTTTCCACGCATGAGAGCACGAGCATTGAACAGAGAAGCATCAAGCTTGCGGTCAGAGAGATTCGTTTCATATATGCATAATTTACGTCAACGCGCAAATATAATGAAATTTTGTGTGCTTTATTATCGAGATAATAATCGACTGAACGCAAAAGGCCGTTAAAACGAGAAAAGCCGGCTCAAAAGAGTCGGCTTTTCTGAATATTATGCACAAATATTATTTCTTTGTGAGTGTGAAGTTTTCAAGCACGGTTCCGTCGCTGAGAGTGATTGGGCTGTTGGAAACCATGGTGTTGTGATCGTCAGACATCTGGAGAACAATGTCAGCGGTAAGATTCCTTGCCACCCAGTCGATAGCAGGGAAGTAGAGAACGCCACTGTTCTTTACGAGAGGAATGGTAAGAGTACCGTTCTGCTCGTCAAAGTTTGCGTAGCCGGTGTTGTAGCCAGAACACATGAAGTTGCTCATGTAGAGGTTGCAACCGGTTGCTGCTATCGCTCCATCAGCCTGCTTTGAGAATGAGGTCGGACTTCCGGAGGTCTCTTCCTTGGCTACTCCGTTCACGCTGTAGGTGGTGCCCCACTGGTTGAGGGTAACGAGTGAGAGGGTGAATCCCTCGCTGCCGCCGCCATTGCCGCCAGAAGTCTTTGTAAGCGTGGTAAGGGTTCCAACCCAGGTGAATGGCATGCCGGAAGGCTGTACGCCAAAGGTTCCCTGCTGAGTAAGGCTCTGGAAGTCTGCCGCAAGCACGAGTACGAGTGGTGTAACGATGTTGCCGGTACCCTGTACTACGGTTACAGAGCCCTCAGAGAAGGTTGCTGTCATGGTCGCAGGATCGAATACGCCAGGAACGTTGCAGGCGTTGCCATAGTATGCCTTCATCACGACATTGTTGCTACCGTTGTCTGCTGCCTCGAAGACGAAATCCATAGGTGCGGCTGTGTAGTCCTTTGTTCCCATTGCCGCGCCATTCATCATCAATGCCTCGGATATGCCGCCGGAGTAGGTGCCGACAAAATCGCTGACGCTGACAGCAAGCGGCTCAGAAGCCTTGGTGTAGGACATTTCGTCGATTGCGTAGTAGATCGGAACGCCAGGAGCTGCGCCGCAGACGACAGTCTTCGGAGCGCAGGCAAGAACAGACTTGGTTGCCTCGTCGATGGTAAAGACAACATCCCTGTCAAGGGTGCGGTTGCTGTAAGAGACGGTAGAGATAGTTGCGCCGCTGGCCATGGTGATCTCGCCGGAAACGAGGTCAAAGGATGCGTAGATCTTGCACTCTTTGCCGTTGAAGAGCGTGAACATTACATTGCCCTTGCTTGCGTCGTCTGAAGCAGCGATCTTCATTGCGCCATCTTCGGTCATAGGGCCCTGCATTGAAGCGCCGTTGAACATGCCGAACTTGAAGCTTCCCTCATAGTAAGAGATTGCATCCTCTACAGCGAACTTAGGTGCGGGTTTGCCGGCCTGGCTTACGGTGACTGTTGCGAGAGCATTGTATTTGAAGTCCGTGATGTCCAGTGTGCCTTCGCGTGCGGATTCTGAGTCATTGGCAAGGACTTCGTAGGTCTCGGTGTACTCTTTGACTGCCTTTGAGGAAACAGGCTTAATCCACTCATAGTCAGCAGTAGAGACTATGATTTCCAGATTGGACTTGAATGCAAATGTGATTGTGCCACCCTCTGCCGGAACGCTGAATGCCTTCTGGCTGTCTTCCATCATGAACACGCCATCCTCGAAACGGATGACCTTCTTTGCACAGTTGTTGGAGTCGAGGGCGTTGTCGATGGCCTCGATCACGAGAGTTGCCGACTCAAGGCTTGAGGTAGCGGTGATTTCCACAGCCTCATCTGTAACCTCGATGCTGGCAGCAGGGACATTGCCCACGAAATATGCGAGGACAATAGCTTCGGAAGAAGCGCCTCTGAGAACATATGGGATGCTTACGCTGCCATTGCTTACCACGAAGTTGAGCTCTGGAACGATGAGCGCGAAAGTCTGCTTCTCGAGAGGGAGCACGAACTCTGCGCCGCCAGCGAGAGTGATGGTCACAACGCCATTCTCCTCGTCCACGGTTACGTCAACGATAGGGCAGGTATTGCTGCTTGAAAGCTCGCCTGCATCCACCCAGGTTGTTCCATTAAAAGAGTAGTAGACATGGCCGTTTTCGATCTTGAATTCAGGTGTAGCTCCAGGATTACCCTGATCGCCCTTGTCGCCCTTGTCGCCGGTGTCGCCTTTGTCACCCTTATCGCCGGTGTCGCCAGTGTCACCTTTGTCGCCTTTGTCACCCTTGTCACCCTTGTCGCCATTGGCTTTCACGCCGGTGTTGACTCCGTTGATGACCCAGTACCAGTTGCCGTCGGTACCCTGTTCGATGGTAACGACAGGGCTGGCTCCGGTGTCGCCTTTATCGCCCTTGTCACCCTTGTCGCCCTTGTCGCCGGTGTTTCCTTTATCTCCCTTGTCGCCGGTGTCGCCTTTGTCACCCTTGTCACCCTTGGCTCCGTTGGTGATGTCGAAGGATTTGCCATTGGAGAACACAACCCTGAAACCATCCGTGATAGGGGTAACAGACTGGATGGTGACTCCGTTGTTCACAGCCTCCAAGAGGGTCTTGATGTTGCCGGCGTCGGTCTTGAGCTGAGCCTCGACGGCATCCATCCTGGACTCGAGTTTCTCAACCCTCTGGGTGAGTTCCTCGTCGGTGCAGGCCGCAACGGCGAGTACCGCCATTGCAGTTGCAAATGTTTTTAGAATTCGCTTCATATAAATTGAATAATTAGTTGAATTATATTCAAAGAGCCTGATTGGAACAAAATTAACGAAAAAATCGGATTTTTAGCAAAAATTTCCCAAAATTAGAAACTGATGCTGAAAAGAGGCTCGAAATTCCAGTGTCTGCGGGCGGTGTCACCACCGATAAGCTTGGTAAAGTCATCGCCGTTGCTGTAGTTTATGCGAAGACCGATCTGAATAGGGGTGTTGATCCAGAATAGGGTAGAGAACTCAATGTTGAAATCCAGTCCGACGGAGTAGAGCTTGCCGAAACTGTCTTTTCCGGACCGGCTGTAGAGCATGTAGTCGAAATTCGGGGTGAAGATGTAGCGCTTCACATAGGCGAAGGCTCCCCAGTTCCAGTCGCCGGACCAGACAGGGATGGCATAGTCGGCAGTGAGGAGGAGGCTTTCCCTGCTGCTACCGCAAAGATGCATGGCCAGGTCGCTGTTGCCGGCCACTCCGCGCGGCAGGGTGTTCAGCATGTAGCTTGTGAACATGCTGTCGTCGCGCAGGTCGTAGGCGAATTTTGCAGTCAGTCGCAGTCCCTGCTGGCGTACCAGGCCCGGAAGATAGCCGTATACATAGGCATATGCCATCGGGCTGAAAAGAGGTCTCTCACCCTTTGTGGTCACGAGCCCGCCGGGAGCCAGACGTGTGTGGAAGCCGGCTTCCGCACCGATTCCCCAGCGCGGATACACGGCCGCAGTTGCAGTGCTCTGCATGGTGTATCCCCTTGCCGAGACGGTGATGCTCTGCATCGGGAACTGCCATCCGCGTCCCTTCTGCACGAATTCCAGAATCTCCTTCTTGTTGCCCTCGGAATCGGTGACCGGGTATTTCAGATACCAGTTCGGGGCTGTGTCGTACATGTCGTTGGAGACAGAGTAGCGCAGCTGCGGAACCAGTCCGCGGTACCATCCCTTGCTGTTGAATTTGAGCGGTATGTATCCAAGAGTGGAGAAGCTGACAAGCGGTTTTCCCGCCCTGGCTGCGCTGCCGGCAGATATGGTGCCCTTGACTCCGTCGGTGGTTACAGCCTTGAAGGAGGTCATCCTGGACAGTCTGTCGTTGAAGTCGAGGGTGAACTCGAACACCGGGTAGAGTCCGCTGTAGGTCCACTTCAGGTGGCCGCTGTGATTCCATCTTCCGTCGGATTTCGCCGCACCGTAGCCCGCTGTGAAGACTGAGGTGCCCAGACTGTTCTGGAACAGGCCCGTTGCGCCCAGAGAGACCGCAGAAGGGAGGTTGTCGAAGCTGAAATCCTGGATTTTGTCGTAGTTGAAATAGATAGGCGCCCAGGAGTGCAGCTTGAATAGGTGGGCAGCCTTGCTGTACTTCTTCTCCTGTGTGAATTCCACCTCGTCAGGGAGCTTCACATTGAAGCGTTTTTCCTGGATCGAGAGGGTGTCTGCAATAGGGTTGCGGTAGATGTCCGCGTAGTCGACGACCTTTACGGGAAGTTCCCCGACGGGGGTTTTGCTCACAATGTGGCCATTGATGGTCGAGGCGCTGAAGAGCAGTTCGCTGCCGTCTTCGCTGAAGCGGTAGTCACGGCCTCCATAGCGTGTCGAAGTCATCTGGCAGACCTGCGATGTCACAGGATCGAAACTATAGAGTTCCTCCACTCCGTTGCGGTCGCTGGTGAAACAGATTCTGCCGTCGTGGATAAAGAGGCTGCGCATCGTGACAGGCTGCGGAATCAGGACGCAGGATAGTCCGTTTCCTTCTTTTTTATATATACCGATGCCGTCCCAGCTGAGTCCGCTGGCGTAGATGTCGTCTCCGATGGCCACAGTTTCTATGATCTGCAGGCCGTCCCCGGCCTTTGCAAGCGTGGTCTTTTGTCCCTTTGCGTCTACGAAACAGATGCTCTGCCCGCCGGCAAAGTCATAGTCGCTGGCGATCATTCCGCCTTTATAGGGGAATGGGTGATAGAGCTGTCCGTCCCTGGTCACGTGCCTGACTATGCCCGTTTTCAGGTCGTAGCTCATGATCAGCGATTTGCTTGCAAGCTCCCAGCGCGGATCCTGTACGGTCTCGCTCCAGAGCAGTTTCCTGCCATCTTCGGAAAGCTCCAGTCCTCCCGCGTAATAGTTGAAAGGACGAAGTCTTGTGACCTCGCCGTTCCGACTGATTCTGACGAGGGCCGGTACCACGGTCATGCCGCTCTGGATGGCGTAGGTTTCGTCTTCGACCACTACCAGATCCTCGTATCGGGTATATGGCTCCGGCAGATCCAGGTCTTCACCGCAGAAGTTGACCGGGTCCAGTCTTTCGGCCAGTCTGGATGTAGGCATATAAGGTCCGCGTGCCTCGGCGTTCTGTTTCCAGACATTGTAGAAGGTGTGCGCCGACTCCTCGAACGCCTTGTAGGTTCTCAGGCCTGTATGCCGTCTGGTTGTACAGCTGTATTTCCATTCCCACGGGCACTCGGAAAATGTCCGCATCTTGTCGGAAGTGATGTTGACGGCGTTGTACTTGTAGCGGATGCCGCTTATGAGCACATAACCGAGGGCATATTTGTTCAGCACATAATTTCTTTGGGAGCCGCCTTTCCAGCTGTACCAGTTGCGCCAGTCGCCGTTGTCGAAACTGACCATATACCAGTTCAGGAAGC
>JAKSJK010000039.1 GCA_024398095.1 Bacteroidales bacterium | reverse complement strand
TTAGTGTGTGTGTAGGTGCGATTCCGGAAACGGGGTCGCACCTGTTTTTTGCGGCGGGAGAAAATAGTATGCCTGCACTCCCGAACGGCAGCGAAATCGTTGCAACGGGAGAGAATAGCCCTGCTGCGCTCCCGAACAGAGCAATTTTCGTTGCGGCGGGAGAATATAGCCCGCCTGCGCTCCCGTAGGCGGCCGAAACTGTCAGCACCGCCGCCGTGTTTACATTTTTTTACTATATTTGGAGTTCCAAACTAGAAAAAGTTGTAAAGGACATTAACAACACACAAAAAAAACGATGAAAAAAGTACACGTTTTCAATGCCGGTCCATGCATCCTTCCCCAGGTTGCGATCGACAATGCCATCGAGGCTCTGAAAGATTTCAAGGGAACAGGCGTTTCCCTCATATCGATTTCCCACAGAACCAAGGAATGGGAAGCAGTAATGGATGAGTGCCGCGCACTCTGGAAAGAGCTCCTCAACATACCTGACGACTACGAAGTCCTCTTCCTGGGAGGCGGCGCTAGTCTCCAGTTCCTCTATATCCCGATGAACTTCCTCGAGAAGAAAGCTGCCTACCTGGAAACAGGCGTATGGGCAAAGAAAGCCCTCAAGGAAGCAAAGGGCTTCGGCGCAACCAAAGGCGCAGAGGCTGTATGTGTAGCATCTTCGGCAGAGACCGTCTACAACTACATACCTAAGGGATACGAGATCCCTGCAGATGCGGACTACTTCCACATCACCACCAACAACACCATCTACGGTACCGAGATCCACGAAGACATCGACTGCCCTGTTCCACTCATCGCCGACATGTCATCCGACATTCTCAGCCGCCCTGTGGACGTAAGCAAGTACACAGTAATCTACGGTGGTGCGCAGAAGAACGCAGGCCCTGCTGGCGTAGCATTCGCAATCGTAAAGAAGAGCGCCCTCGGCAAGGTAAGCCACTACATCCCTACCATGCTGAACTACCAGACCCACATCGACGGTGAGTCCATGTTCAACACCCCTCCTGTATTCTCTATCTACATCATGAACGAGACCCTCAAGTGGCTCAAGAGCGTAGGTGGTGTGGAGGCAATGTACAAGATCAACTGCAAGAAAGCCGAGACCCTCTATAACGAGATCGACCGCAACAGCCTCTTCGTGGGCACAGCAGCAAAAGAAGACCGCTCAATCATGAACGTCTGCTTCGTGATGGCTCCGGGCCACGAGGATCTGCAGGACGAATTCATGGCCTTCGCAAAGGGCAAGGGCATGATCGGCATCAAGGGACACCGTTCAGTGGGCGGTTTCCGTGCCAGCATCTACAACGCATGCGAGCAGGAGGACGTAGACGCACTCGTAGCATGCATGCAGGAATTCGAACAGCTTCACAAATAAGACAAAGATGAAAGTACTGCTTGCAACCCAGAAGCCTTTCGCAGCAGCAGCTGTAGCAGGCATCAGAAGCATAGTTGAGGAAGCCGGCCACGAGCTCGTGCTCCTCGAGAAATACGCAGAGCAGAGCGACCTCGTCGCTGCAGCCGCAGAGGCTGACGCCATGATCGTCCGCTCCGACAAGGTGACCGCAGAAGTCGTAGAGGCCGCAAAGAACCTCAAGATCGTCGTACGCGCAGGCGCAGGTTTCGATAACCTCGACCTCGCCGCATGTACCGCGCACAAGGTGGTCGCAATGAACACCCCGGGCCAGAACTCCAACGCCGTGGCTGAGCTCGCTGTTGCCATGATGATCTTCATGGCACGCACCCAGTTCACCCCTGCCACCGGCACCGAAATCCAGGGCAAGACCGTCGGCATCCAGGCCTTCGGCAATGTGGGACGCCTCGTGGGAGCGAAGGCAAAGGCCCTTGGCATGAATGTAAAGGCCATCGACCCGTTCCTCACCAAGGAGCAGATCGTAGCCGGCGGCGCTGAGCCTGCAGAGACTCTCGAAGAACTCTACTCAAGCTGCGACTACGTGTCCATCCACATTCCTGCAACCCTTCAGACCATCGGCAGCATCGGCTACGAGCTCGTAACCAAGATGCCTAAGGGAGCTACCCTCGTGAACACCGCCCGCAAGGAAGTGATCGACGAGGCCGGCCTTGAGAAGGCTCTCGAGGAGCGTCCTGACCTCAAGTACGTCACCGACGTCGCTCCGGACAACCTCGCAGTCCTGCAGGAGAAGTTCGGTCTCCGCGTATTCGCCACCCCTAAGAAGATGGGTGCCCAGACCGCTGAGGCCAATGTAAACGCCGGCCTCGCCGCTGCAAGGCAGATCTGCGATTTCTTCGCAACAGGTTGCACCAAGTTCCAGCTGAATAAATAGGATTTTCCACGGAAAATCCGTGGCCTTAGAACATTTTTCACAAAAATTTCGACGGCAGAAAAAAATAAATAATAATGGTAAGAGTTAAACCATTCGCAGCAATCCGTCCTCCGAAGGAACTCGTGGAGGAAGTAGCTGCAAGACCATACGACGTCCTCAATTCCGAGGAGGCACAGAAGGAAGCCGGAGAGAAGTCCCTGCTCCACATCACCAAACCGGAGATCGACTTCAACCCGATAGCCGACGAGCACAGCCAGCCTGTCTACGACAAGGCGGTGGAGAACTTCAAGCTCTGGCAGCAGAAGGGATGGCTCAAGAGAGACGAAAAGGAATGCTACTATCTCTACGCCCAGACCATGGACGGCAGGACCCAGTACGGATTCGTCCTCTGCGCCCACACCGATGACTACGCCAACGGCATCATCAAGAAGCACGAGCTCACCCGAAAGGACAAGGAAGACGACCGCATGGTCCATGTCCGCATCCAGAACGCCAACATCGAGCCTGTATTCTTCGCATTCCAGGACAACGCAGAACTCGCAGCCATCATAGAAAAGACCGCTGCAGGCACTCCCGAATATGATTTCGTGGCTGAAGACGGCTTCGGCCACCACTTCTGGGTGATCGACGATGACGCAACCATCGCCCGCATCAGCGAGATATTCACCAACGACATCCCTGCCTTCTATGTGGCAGACGGACACCACCGTACGGCAGCCGCCGCACGCGTCGGCGCTGAGAAGAGGTCCCAGAATCCGAACCATACCGGTGACGAGGAGTACAACTTCTTCATGGCGGTCTGCTTCCCTCAGAGCCAGCTCAAGATCATCGACTACAACCGCGTGGTGAAGGATCTGAACGGTCTCAGCGAGGATGAACTGCTCAAGGCCCTCGAGGAGGATTTCGAGGTGAAGATGGAAACCAAGCCACGCTGCGGCAGACCGGCAAAGCCATACGCACCGGCCCACCTCCACAACTTCTCCATGTATCTTGGCGGAAAGTGGTACAGCCTCGAGACCAAGGCCGGACGCTACAATGACGCAGACCCTATCGGTGTCCTCGACGTGACCATCCTCTCCAACCTCGTCCTCGACCGCATCCTCGGCATCAAGGACCTGCGCACAGACAAGAGAATCGATTTCGTGGGCGGCATCCGCGGACTGGGTGAACTCAGCCGCCGCGTGGACAGCGGAGAGATGAAGGTGGCTTTCGCCCTCTACCCTGTCTCAATGGACCAGCTCATCAACATCGCAGACACCGGCAACATCATGCCTCCGAAGACCACCTGGTTCGAGCCTAAGCTGCGCAGCGGCCTGGCAATCCACACACTCGACTAAAATTCAATAATCAATAAACTAAACAAAAATGGCAAAGAAAAACACTACCCTTCCTGCTATCATCGTGATGTTCGCGCTCTTCTTCATGATCGCGTTCGTTACCAACTTCGCAGGTTCAATGGGCGTTATCGTTACCAATCAGTTCGGTGCTTCCAAGGCACTTTCACAGCTTGGTACCCTCGCAAACTTCATCGCTTACGCTTGCATGGGTATCCCTGCAGGTATCATTCTCAAGAGAAAGGGCTACAAGTTCACCGCTCTCGCAGCAGTCATCGTAGGCCTCGTCGGCGTGGCTGTTCAGTGGATCGCAGGTCCGGCTGAGAGCTTCCTCGTGTATGTAATCGGCGCATTCATCGCCGGCTTCTCGATGTGTATGCTCAACATCGTCGTTAACCCTATGCTCAACACCCTCGGCGGTGGCGGAAACAAGGGTAACCGACTCATCCAGCTCGGCGGCTCATGCAACTCTGTCGGCGGCACCATCGCTCCTATCCTCCTCGGCTATCTCGTAGGCGGCGAGGTCTCTAGCGCAACCGTGGCAGACGCGGCTCCTGCAATGATCATCGCAATGGCTATCTTCGCTCTCGCAGCAGTCATCATCGCGCTCACCAAGATTCCTGAGCCACACATGGAGACTCCTGAGGAGAAGGCAGCCCGCAAGGCAGGCAATGTGGCAAAGGATCCTCACGGACCTCTCTCATTCCGTCACTTCGTACTCGGCGCAGTTGCGATCTTCTTCTATGTAGGTATCGAGGTCGGCATCCCTAACGCAGCAAACCTCTACTACTCTGCAAGCTGGCTCGGTCCTGCCCTCACCGGCACCATGATCGGCGCATACTGGTTCTGCATGATGCTCGGCCGTCTCGGCGGCGGCGCAATCGGCGGCAAGGTTTCGGCAAAGGCAATGCTCTCAGTCACTTCAGCCCTCGCAATCGTATTCCTCGTATGCTTCATCTTCATCGAGTCTGCAGGTGTGAAGGTCAACCTCTTCGGCAACGAGATGCCTCTCGCCCTCGTATTCATCACCCTCTGCGGTCTCTGCACCTCAGTTATGTGGGGCGCAATCTTCAACCTCGCAGCTGAAGGCCTCGGCAAGTACACCGCTCCTGCATCAGGCATCTTCATGACCCTCGTCTGCGGCGGCGGCATCATTCCGTTCCTCCAGGGCCTCCTCGCTGACGCTATCGGTTCAGTACAGAGCTACTGGTTCCTCGTAGCCTGCCTCCTCTACCTCGTATTCTACGCAGTAGCCGGCAGCAAGAACGTTAACACAGACATCAAAGTAGACTAATATATATGGCAGCACAGCACGTAGTCGGTATCGACGTAGGTGGACAGACCACCAAGATCGGCGTCGTTGACGCCCGTGGAGACGTACTCGCACAGTCAGTCATCCGTTCAGACATATACGGCGCAGACGCAGATGCATACATCGCAGCCCTCGCAGTCGCAGTCAAGGCAGTCATCGCCGAGGCTGGCAAGGAAGGCGAGATCCGCGGCATCGGAGTGGGTGCCCCTAACGGCAACTACTACACCGGACAGGTTGCATTCGCACCGAACCTCGCATGGGCTGCAGACAAGCCGGTAGACTTCGCAAAGAAGCTCTCTGAGGCTATGGACGGCATCCCTGTAAGCCTTACCAACGATGCTAACGCAGCTGCCGTGGGCGAGATGACCTACGGTGCGGCAAGGGGCATGAAGAACTTCATCATGCTTACCCTCGGCACAGGCGTCGGCTCTGGCATCGTCATCAACGGCCAGGTTGTCTACGGACACGACGGTTTCGCAGGCGAGCTCGGACACACCAACGTGGTTCGCCACAACGGCCGTACCTGCGGCTGCGGCAAGCAGGGCTGTCTCGAGGCATACTGCTCCGCAATCGGAGTTGCACGCACTGCCCGCGAGTGGCTTGAAATGAGCAGCGAACCATCCGCTCTGCGCGAATGTGAGAAGATCACCTCCAAGGATGTCTACGAGGCAGCCAAGGAAGGCGATGCACTCGCACTCCGCGTATTCGATTACACAGGAACCCTCCTCGGCCGCGCATGCGCAGACTTCGTAGCGTTCAGCGCACCTGAGGCCATCGTATTCTTCGGCGGCCTCGCACGCAGCAAGGAGTTCCTCAACGCTCCTATCGAGAAGGCTCTCAACGAGAATGTCCTCCCTATCTGGAGAAACAAGGTAAAGATCGTCTACTCTCAGCTCAAGGAGTCTGACGCAGCCATCCTCGGCGCATCAGCCCTCGCCTGGGAACTCTAAGAGACATCAGTCATAGAAGAGCCCGGAGACATTTCCGGGCTTTTTTTTCTGGTGCAGAATTTGCATATATTCAGCCAGACAAACGATAAACGGCTACTGCTATGAAGATATTCAAGATCCTTTCCCTGGCCTTGCTTCTTTTCCTGCCGGGCTCAGTACGCGCCCAGGACGGAGTCGAAGCATTCGCCCCGATAGTGAAATACCTTGAAAAGGGAGACGCGGAAAAGCTCTCCGCATGGTTCGACAACAGCCTGGAGATTTCTGTGTGCGGAGTTACAAGTGACTCCAGCCGCAAGCAGGCCACCCAGATCATGAAGAACTTCTTCACCAATGTGAAACCGACATCTTTCGTACTGCAGCATGCAGCTTCAAAATCAAACATGAAGTACGCACTGGGAGTCCTCTCGGCAGGAACGACATCCTATGCAGTTACGATTTTCGTCAACTTCCAGGACAACAGTTACAAGATCCAGCAGCTGAAAATCGAGAAATTACGATAAAAAAAAAGAAATTTTTTCGAAAAAAATTCTTTAGTCAACAACTTTGGCACAGCAATTGCAATTAGTTAAATCGGTTAGTTTAGTTGTTAATATATATAGTTGAACGGGTTTTCGGTGTTTGAATCGAGAGCCCGTTATTCTTTTTGTAATCCCGCAAACTCTGTGTAACTTAGCGACACTTATATATTTATATGAAGATAACACTTCTCACTGTAGGAAAGACGGATAAGGCGTGGGTGCGCGAAGGGATGGACATCTACATGTCCCGCCTGAGCCACTATGTGAAATTCGCGGTGAACGAAATCCCCGAACTGAAGAACGTCTCGGCCCTCAGCAAGGATGAAATCAAGTCACGCGAAGGAGAGTTGATACTGAAGAACGTGCGCAACGAGGACTTCGTCATTCTGATGGATGAGCACGGAAAGGAATACACTTCCGTGGAATTTGCAAAAGTTCTGGAAAAACGCCTCTCCGGAAGTTCCAGTGACATGGTTTTTGTAATCGGTGGAGCGTACGGTTTCTCGCCTGAAGTCTACGCGAGGGGCAATGCAAAGATCTCACTTTCGAAGATGACCTTCTCCCACCAGATGGTGAGGGCGATCTTCGTAGAGCAGCTCTACAGAGCCTTCACGATAATGAGAGGAGAACCTTACCACCACGAATAGGAAAAGAAGATGAGAGAGATGCTGAAGAAATACCTGGCACCGCTATTGCTCGCCCTCATCGGGGCCGGGCTGCTGCTGTCTGCGATGATAGTCCGGAAGATGTCCTACGACGCGGAAAAAGTCGCCGCCAGGGTTGAGAGGAAGATTGAACGGCGGGTTAAGAAGCTGGATGCATTCGCACAGCAGATGCTACAGGCCGACCCTGATGCATGGACGACGCTTGACAAACTGCCGGACGACATGGTTATATACCGCTATGTCTGCGATACCCTGCAGTGCTGGAACAACCAGTTCCCGGTTCTCAACGACGACATACGCAACAAGATCCGTTTCCAGTGGATAAACAGACCGGAGACATCGATGAACTCTCCGCTGAACGAGATTCAGGAGGATCTCAGCTTCGTCAGCCTGGGATCGCACTGGTATCTTGCAAAATGGATGGCCAAAGGGGAACTTACGGAGGTCATCGCAGCCATTGAGATCTGCACCGCATACCAGGAAGGCGAGGTAGAGACCGTAAACGGCAGACTGGGAATACCGAACGACCTGCTTATCTACCCTGTCGCAGGCAACCCGGGCGCAACGGTAAAATACAGAGACAAGGCGCTCTTCACACTCGTATCCGACAGTTCCAGCCACCATTACGATACAGCCGGTTCCTGGCTCAAATGGATGGCCCTGCTGGCTATATGCGCCGCAGCCATACTGCTTCTCCGCGCATCCAGAAGTTGGAGGGAATTCATCATATGCGTAGCGATGCTGCTGGGCTGCTACGCCGTGGCAAGCCTGTGGGGGCTGCAGGCAGAAAACAGCAGCCTATTCTCTCCCGCCACCTACGCAGGAAAGTTCCTGTGGTGGTCCTTCGGCGCACTGGGAATACTCAACCTGCTGATCTTCTGCCTGACCTCGAGCCTCTTCATGATGAGGCACAGACTCGAAGAATGCAGGTCTGATGCCGGACGTATTGCACATAATATCCTCCTGGCTCTGTTTTTCATCGGGATCCTGGTCTATACGGTATTCTCCGTATACGACCTGATGAACAACTCCAGCATCTCGCTGGAACTCAGGTGGTTCAGGAGAGGAATTCTTCGCTCCGTGCTGGCACTGGTCTTCTACGGCCTGCTGCTCTCCAGCCAGATGATGCTGCTGTACATGCTCTCCCCCGCCATCCAGAAACTGGTAAAGGTCAAGCTGCGCTTCATGAACATAGCCAGCCTGTCCCTGGGAGCACTGGTTTTCTCATCGATACTGTTCGGCATTTCTGCAAAGATGGGTTTCGACAAGGAATGCAGCAGGGTGAGCGTTTGGGCGAACAGGCTGTCAGTGGATAGGAACCTCACCTTGGAGATGCAGATTCTGATGGTGGAGGAAGCGATCGCGCATGACGAGGTCATACCGATGTTCGCAGACCTGCCGGAGGCTACGGGGCTGATCAACCGACAGATCACCACGAACTACTTTGCCAACATAGAAAGCGAGTACGATGTGGTCGTCTCGGTATGCAACCACGACGATGCCGAGTGCAACGCCCTCTTCAACAGCAAGCTCATAGGCGGCACCCCGGTGGGCCCGGGCTCCCGCTTTGTCTGCAACTACGACAACAACGGACGCTCCAGCTATGCGGGTACCTATATGTACCGTTCCAACGGAGGCCTGCTGGTGAGAATGCTCGTCGAGATACTTTCACGCGCAAGCAAGGAGGATAACGGCTACTACAGCATTTTCGACAGAGGAGGCAACCCTGGAGATGTCGTGATGCCGGAATACTACTCGCACGCGAAATACAATGACGGAGTGCTCGCTTCCTACAAAGGCAGCGTTGCCTACCCGACAATACTTTCAGAGCCATATCTCAAAGAAGTCGAGGCGGGGAAGAAATTCTTCCGCGAGAACGGCTATATCCACTTCCTTAGGACAGTTTCCGACGAAGAGACCGTTATCATCTCCCGCCGCAACCGCAGCTCGCTTGCTGTCATCACCTCCTTCCTGTCCATCTTCGCAATAATGTTCCTCATGCTCACCCCGATGCTCAGATACGGCAGGGCGAAAGAGAAGGAAAGCAAGAAGAATTTCAAGAGACAGATACGCTGGACACTCACAGGAATCGTAGCAATGGCACTGGCGATACTCGCCTTTGTCAGCGTCAAATTCGTATTCGACCGCAACAGGATAGATTCGATGAATGTGATGTCGGAGAAGATCAGCGCCATCCAGACCATCATGGAGTCCCGATGCCAGGGCGTGGAGCACCTCTCCCAGGTGGACAAGACCGAGTGGATGAATCTGCTCCAGAATGTGGCCTCAACCACCAAGTCCGACCTCTCCCTCTTCACTCCGAAGGGCAATGTCTACCTGTCCACAGTGGCCGAGATGTACGAACTGAACCTGCTGGACTTCCGCATCGACGGAGAGGTCTACAACAACTTGGTCAACAACCACCAGAGGATCTGCATTCATAAAGAAGAAACAGACGGCAAGAGGTATTACGCTCTCTACGCACCTATCCTGAACAAAAACGGCAGTACCCTCGCTATAGTCAGCACTCCGTTCAACCGCGACAGCGAACTCATGAGAGAGGCGCTCCCGCACGCCATTCTGCTCATCATCCTGCTGCTGGCCATAATCATAATCACCAGCACGGTGGCAAGCCAGATCATCGCCCGCATCTTCGAGCCTCTGTCCAAGGTTACGAAGGTGATGGATGCGGCCGGCACAGAGGGTCTGGAAAAGATAGAATACAGAGGCGAAGACGAGATTTCGACCCTTGTGGATGCCTACAACCGCATGGTAGAGGTGATCGACGAAAGCAACAAGGTCCTGGCTCAGAACGAAAGGGACAAGGCCTGGAGCGCGATGGCACGACAGGTTGCCCACGAGATAAAGAATCCGCTCACGCCGATGAACCTGGAAATCCAGAAACTGCTGCTGATGAAGCAGAGAGGCAACCCGATGTGGATGGAGAAATTCGAAGAATCCGCCAGGATAGTGCTTGAGCACATCAACATACTGACCGAGACAGCCAACGAATTCTCGACCTTTGCAAAACTCTACACGGAAGACCCTGTGGAGATCGATCTGAACGGAATGCTGGAAGACCAGATATCCTTCTTCAGCAACAGGGAGAACATAGAAATCACCTACCTGGGCTTCAAGGAAGCGTTCATCCGCGGTCCTAAGCCTCAGCTCATACGCGTGTTTGTAAACCTTCTTACAAATGCCACCCAGGCCATCGAGAACGCCGAGGGCAGCGGCCAGATAAGGGTGGAGCTGCGCAACGGAGAAAACGCCTACGAGATCTCTGTCGAGGACAGCGGCCCTGGAGTGCCAGAGGACAACATCGACAAGCTCTTCACGCCTAACTTCACGACCAAGAACAGCGGCACGGGCCTAGGCCTGGCGATAAGCCGCAACATCGTGGACAAGTGCAACGGAAGCATCAGCTATAAGAAATCATTCAACCTGGGAGGAGCCTGCTTCACGGTTTGCCTCCCGAAAACACAGAAAAATGCTTAAAGGACTCATATTCGATATGGACGGCACGATGGTGGACAACTCCAAGCTCCACATCGAGGCTTTCAGGATATTTTTTGAACGTCACGGCTGCAAGGAACCATTTTCTGAAGCGTGGTTTGCGCGGCGCAACGAAGACATTCTGAAGCACTACATCCCCGAAGAGTGCGAAAAATACGGCTGGGTGGCACTTTCAGACGAGAAGGAAATGATCTACAGAGAGACTTTCAAGGACGTGATAGGACCTGTAACGGGTCTGGTCGAACTGCTGGACGCGGCGGTCGCCCGGGGACTGAAGTGCTGTGTCGGCTCATCGGCACCCAGGCAGAATGTCGAATTCCATCTGGATGTTCTGGACGTCAGGAAACATATGTCTGACTGGCTCTGCATGGAGGATGTCAAGATAGGCAAGCCCGATCCCGATGTCTACCTGCAATGCTGCGCACGCATTGGCTGCAAGCCGTCAGAGTGCATAGTCTTCGAAGATGCCAGCGCAGGCGTGGAAGCCGGTCTGAGGGCCGGATGCAAGGTAGTCGGCATAGCCAATTGGAACGACCCGCAGAGACTCATAGACGCGGGCGCCCAGCTCGTGGTGAAAAATTTCACCGAGCTGGATATCGAAAAGCTCGAAAAACTGCTTGACTAGAACAGGACGTAATCCTTCACGTCCTTTGCAGAAATGGTGCTTCCAGAGAGAATCAGGAGGCGTTCCACCACATTGCGCAATTCACGGATATTGCCGGTCCACTTCTTCTCCACCAGAAGCTTCATGGCCTCCGGATCGACAGGACGGCGCTGCATGCCGGTCTCGCCGCAGATCTGGTCGATGAAGTAGTCCACCAGAAGAGGAATGTCTTCCTTGCGGTCGTCGAGCGCAGGCACATTGATCACGATGACGCTGAGACGGTGGAAGAGGTCTTCGCGGAAGTTGCCAAGCTCGATCTCCTTGCGAAGATCCTTGTTGGTTGCGGCGATCACACGCACATTCACCTCTATATCCTTGTCTGAACCTACCCTGGAGAGTTTCTTTTCCTGGAGTACACGAAGCACCTTCGCCTGTGCCGCGAGCGACATATCGCCAATCTCATCCAGGAAGAGGGTACCGCCGTCAGCCTGCTCGAACTTGCCCTTGTGCTGCTTCACAGCAGAGGTGAAGGAACCCTTCTCATGGCCGAAAAGTTCGCTCTCGATCAGTTCAGACGGGATGGCTGCACAGTTCACTTCCACATAAGGCATAGGAGAACGCTGGCTCTTCTGGTGAAGGCTGCGCGCCACCAGTTCCTTGCCGGTGCCGTTAGGGCCCATGATGAGCACCCTGGCATCCGTAGGAGCGACGCGGTCGATAATATCCTTCACATGCTTTATGGCCTCGGACTCTCCGATCATCTCCTGTCCGTAGACCTTTTTCTTGAGGATACGGGTTTCCTTGACCAGGCGGTTCTTGTCGGTGGCATTGCGGATGGCTATGAACAGACGGTTCATGTTCGGTCCGGTAAAAGGCTTCTCAATGAAGTCGAAGGCGCCCTTCTTGATGCACTCTACGGCAGTATCGATGCCTCCGTGACCCGAAATCATTATCACAGGCGAGTCAATGCCCTTCTCTGTCAGGGCGTCCAGCACATCCTGTCCTGTCATGTTAGGCATCTTGACATCACAGAAAATGAGGTCATAGTGCTCCTTGTCGGCCATTTCAACACCGATGCGGCCATCCTCGGCCTGATCGGTCTCATGACCTTCTATTTCCATGAAGCTTGCAAATGAGGTCCTGATGGTACTTTCGTCGTCAATGATAAGGAATTTCATAAACTGTCTGTATTAGACTGCAAATATCGCTAAAATTTCCTAATTTTGCCCTCCTAGTTTCCAATCAGAATGAAGACACCAGACATAATAATAGCAATAGACGGATATTCCTCCACCGGCAAGAGTTCGTTTGCAAAACTCGTAGCCGCGAAGTTGGGCTATCTCTATCTTGATTCCGGTGCCCTCTACAGAGGTGTCACCCTCTTTGCAATCGAGAACGGCATGATAGACTCAGACTGCCGCATCGACGAAGAGAAACTGGAAAACGCTCTGTCCGGACTGGATCTGCACTTTGAGAACCACGACGGAGCCAGCCTGCTCTACACAGGAGGCCGCTGCATCGAAAAGGAAATCCGAGGAATGGAAGTTTCCGGCAAAGTCAGCCCGATTGCGGCACTGGCATTCGTGAGGAACTATGTCGACAACTATCTTCGCGCTGCCGGCAGCAGCAAACGCGTCGTGATGGACGGACGTGACATAGGCACCACGGTATTCCCTCAGGCAGAACTCAAGATATTCATGACCGCAGACCCTCTCGTCAGGGCTCAGAGACGTGCAAACGAACTGAAGGCCAAGGGAGAAGAGGCAGATGTGCAGGAGGTGCTCAAGAACCTCCAGGAGCGCGACTACATCGACTCCCACCGCGAGGTCTCCCCTCTCACCCAGGCTCCTGACGCAGTAGTCCTGGACAACTCGCACATGACCTTCGACGACCAGATGGACTGGATCCTCGCACTTATCGAAGAAAAATTCTAAAGCATGCTCCAGGTTGATATAGATCCGAATTCAGGCTTCTGTGCCGGCGTGATACGCGCCATCACCACAGCGGAGGAAAACCTTGCCCAAGGCGGCAGGCTCTACTCGCTGGGCGACATAGTGCACAATGATGCTGAGTTGGAAAGACTTGGAAAGCAGGGACTCGCTTCCCTGGACCTGGAGGACCTTTCAGAGATAGTCGGTGCAAAGGGTGAAAAACTGCTTATCCGTGCCCACGGAGAACCGCCGGCCACCTACAGGATTGCCGGGGAAAAGGGCTTTGAAATCATCGACTGCACCTGCCCGGTGGTGCTCAAGCTTCAGAAGAGCATACGCGAGACGTGGCAGGACATCCAGGACCGGGGCGACGGAGGACAGATCGTGATCTTCGGACGCGTCGGCCACGCCGAGGTGCTCGGGCTCGCCGGACAGATAGACGGCAACGCCATCGTGGTTGAGAGCATCCAGGCACTCGGGGACGCCATCAAGGACGGTCACATCGACCTCAACAAGAGGATTGAGATATTTTCCCAGACCACAAAGGATCCGGTAGAATACAAGGAATTGTGCACCTGGCTGCGCAACGCCATGCTCAGGACCACCGGCGCAGACGAGGAAAGCTTCGACAATGCCGGCATGCTTTCCGTGCACAACACAATATGCTCCCAGGTGGCAACGCGTCACAGCAAGCTCGCCCGCTTCGCATCATCCCACAGCATTATCATCTTCGTATCCGGGAAAGCTTCGTCCAACGGCAAGGTGCTCTGCAACCTCTGCAGATCCAACAACATACGCACCTACCACATCGATTCCGTGCAGGAACTCAACGAGATATGGTTCCGTCCGGACGACCATGTGGGCGTCTGCGGAGCTACTTCAACTCCCAAATGGCTCCTGGACGATGTGGCCGCCCATATAGAAAAGTTTTGCCTTTAAGCGACTTTTTTATATTTTTGCGGCGCAAAAAGTTGAAAATCAATATTAATAGATAAAATTTTATGGCAACAACAGCAGATTTCAAGAACGGCCTGTTCATGAACTTTAACGGTAAGCCTGTATCAATCGTATGGTTCCAGCACGTTAAGCCAGGCAAGGGCCCTGCATTCGTAAAGACCAAACTCCGCAACCTGGAGAACGGCCGCATCCTCGAGAACACCTTCACCGCAGGTGCAAAGATCGAGCTCATCAACGTAGAGAGAAGACCTTATCAGTTCCTTTACAAGGATTCCGAGGGTTACAACTTCATGCATGAAGAGACCTACGAGCAGATCAGCCTCGGCGAGGATCTCGTAGATAACGCAGACCTCATGAAGGAAGGCCAGCATGTTGAAATGATGTTCGTCGCTGACGAGGAGCGCTGCCTTACCTGCGAACTCCCTTCAAAGGTTGAGCTTGAGGTGACCTACACCGAGCCTGCAGTCAAGGGTGATACCGCTTCTACCTCCGCTCTCAAGGAGGCTACCGTAGAGACTGGCGCCATCCTCATGGTTCCTCTCTTCATCCAGAACGGCGAGCACATCATCGTCAACACTGAGACCCGCCAGTACGATTCACGCGTGAAGTAATACAGCGGTCTAGAGATAGACAAGACGACTGAGACGGTCCGATGCAAATATGCTTCGGGCCGTTTCCATTATCTGCTGTGCTGTAACGGCCTCTATCCTGCTGCGGTTCTCTGAATCCTCGCTGAGGCGGTTGTACGAGAGCAGGGACTTGCCCATGGAGAGACACTGGGTCTCGCCGTTGTCCCCGCTGATGGCCAGCTGGCCCAGGAACTGCTTTTTGGCAGCCTTCAGACGGCGATCCGACAGAGGCTGTTCCTGCAAGGCGGCGATCTCGCGGTTTATGAGTTTCATGCACTTCTCGAGATTCTCGTTGTCGCATCCGAAACTGATCGCCATGATGCCGCTGTCCTTGTATTGGGTGTAGGAACATTCTACCCCGTAGACCAGGCCGTTCTTTTCGCGAAGCACTGCATTGAGGATGGAATTGGAGGCGGGGCCTCCGAGGATGTTCGCCAGCAGCACAGCAGCCACACGATCGTCATGGCAGTAGAGCGACGGGGCATATGAGCCCAGGATGCAGTTCACCTGGTGATTGCGCTTGTTGACGGTCTTGTCGAAATGGACCGGACGAGGTGCCAAGAAGTTTCCTTCTTCCTTCTGCGATGGTACCGCATCCGGGAAGAAACGCCCCACAAGGCGGAACACATCCCTCTCCATTCTGGATTCATCTTCGTCGGCCACCACCGTAAAGGCCATGGCAGAAGGGACGAATTTCTCGCGTACGAAGCGGATGAGCTCGTCATGGGTTATCCTCTTCACTGACGAAGCGGTGCCCAGGATGAGCCCTGAAAGCGGATGATCCTCGAAAAGCATCTGCTCGAAACGGTCGTAGATGTCGTCAGCAGGCGAATCCTTGTAGGAGTTGATCTCGTCGATCACAACTCCCTTCTCGGTCTCGATCTCCTTCTCCGGGAAGGTCGCGTCCGTCACTATCTCGAAGAGCAGGGACGCAGCCTTGGGCAGATCCTCCTTCAGGACGGTTGCGTGGAGGACAATCTCCTCCTTGGTGGTATATGCATTCAGCTCGCCCCCGAGACGGTCGAGGTACGAGCTGATCACAGAGGCGCTCTTGCGGGAAGTCCCTTTGAAGAGGGTATGCTCCACGAAATGGGCGATGCCGTTATGGAAGCCTTCCTCGTCGCGGGTGCCGCATTTGATGCTTATGGAGCAGTATGCGACAGACGAGTGGCTCCTGCGTACGGCGTAGCGGAGGCCGGATGGGAGCGAGCCGTATTTCATTACCTGCTTGCTGAGATGCGCTTCACGTCCTCAGTGAGGAAGCCGGCGCCAGACTTACGCGAGATCTTGTGCTTGCGGAAGTAGTAAAGATTATATGTGCCGGCGTCGATGAGGAGCTTGTAGCAATATGAGTTCGGCTCGGCATCGGCAGGAGCTATCACGAAGCTGACGAGGGTGTTCGGGGTGTTCTCGAGGAAGATGTCATCGGCATCGTCTGCAGAAACCACTTCCATGTCCGGTTTGAAGAACTTCTCACGGACTGAAGGCATAACATCGGCTGCGAGATCCTCTTCTGCGAGGACGATCTTCATACCCTTGGACTTGCCGAGGTTGATGTTGTAATTGCTCAGACCGACATAGCCGTCGAGATCGCTATCGATCGACTTGGTCACATAGTCCTGGATGATGGTCAGGAGGGCAGGGAGTACGACATATTCCCTTCCATTATGATCATTGATAGCCCTGAAAGGCACATCAACTACCTGGAAGAGGTCATTTTCATCGCCTGAGGCACCGATGCCGCCTTTCACGAGGGAGAGGAATTCGAGACCCGGCTCAACCTCTTTCTTGAACTGTCCCTTTACTGAAAGGAGGAAGTAGTAGTCCGGATTGGACTTGGATGCATTGAATTCGTCAAGCGTGCAGAATTCCACTGGAGAAATGGTCCAGTTCGCCTTGACAGCGTTCTGGAGGCGTGCATCATGCAGGCCGTTGCCTGTAAGCACGACCTTGGTGACCTTCTGAGGGAAATCAGCAAGTTTCATTTTCTTGGTGGTGACCTTCGCCTGGGCGGAAGATGCGAGTGAAACCGCAATCGCGGCAATTGCAAGGATAAACTTTCTCATAGTCCATTTCATTATTCGAGACAAGCAAAGTTACAAATAAAATGCCTACATTTGCCTATTATGTCACAGTATATAGTTTCTGCACGAAAATATCGTCCTGATACCTTCGAAACACTCATCGGACAGGACAACATCGCAAAGACCCTGAAGAACTCGATCCTGAGAGGGCAGCTCGCACACGCATACCTTTTCTGCGGCCCGCGCGGCGTCGGCAAGACCACCACTGCGCGTATATTCGCAAAGATGATAAACTGCTCCAATCCGAGTGCGGACATGGAGCCATGCGGAGAATGCGAGTCATGCCGTTCCTTTGCCGAGGGCCGCTCCTACTGCATCCATGAACTCGATGCCGCATCCAACAACAGCGTGGAGGATATCAAGGCGCTGATTGATCAGGTACGCGTCGCTCCACAGGTGGGAAAGTACAGTGTCTTCATCGTCGATGAGGTCCACATGCTTTCACAGGCTGCGTTCAACGCCTTCCTCAAGACCCTTGAGGAGCCGCCTGCACACGCAATCTTCATCCTCGCGACCACAGAGAAACACAAGATACTGCCGACCATCCTTTCCCGCTGCCAGACCTACGATTTCAACAGGATTTCTGTCCAGGACATCGTGAAGAACCTGCGTGAGATAGCAGTCAAGGAAAACATCACAGTGGACGACGAATCCCTCCACCTGGTGGCCCAGAAGGCCGACGGCGCAATGCGTGACGCCCTCACCATCTTCGACCAGACAGTCGCATTCTGCGGCACAGACATAAAATACGAGGATGTGATGAAGAACCTCAACATCCTCAGCTACGAGCATAGTTTCGCACTTGTGGAGAATTTCCTCCAGGGAGATCATGCATCTGCACTGCTGCGTTTCGACGAGGTGCTCTCGAAGGGTTTCAACGCCCTCCACTTCATCTCCGCGCTCAGCAGCCACCTCAGAGACCTGATCGTGAGCAAGACCGGAGGCCTGGAGTCGCTGCTTGAACTGCCGGACTCCCTGAAGGTGCGCTACAAAGAACAGGCAGACCGCTGCAGCCTCAAGTTCCTCTACGACGCCCTGGGCATCACCACCCAGTGCGAGAGCGCATACAGGGCCAGCGTGAATCCGCGCCTGCACATCGAGTTCGCCCTGATGAAGCTCAGTTTCCTGATGAAGGCACCGGCCATGGGAGCGACCGCCCAGCCTGTAGCTCCTGCCGCTCCGGCGGCTCCGGCACCTGCGCCTGCCCAGCAGCCTATAGCCCTCCCCGATGACGACGAAATAATCATAGCCGAGCCAGCCGCAGCACCAGCTCCAGCACCTGAGCCAAAGCCCGCTCCTGCACCAGCGCCAAGAAGACGCGCCGCAGCCGGCCCTGCCATGTCCATAAAAGGCATACTTGACAACGCCATCAAGACAAATGTCCAGGAAACCTCGGCCGAAAGGACCACTGCCCCTGGCGAAGACGAGATCCGTTCACAGTGGCAGGAGTGCGCGAAGATATATGCCGACAAACCTAGACTTGCCAACACCATCGCCGCTTCCGAGCTGCAGTTCGAAACCGAGGGAGACATCACCAGGATGACCTTCCTTGTGGCCAACGACGCCCAGGTCAAATGGATACGTGACTATGCCCTCTCGAACCTCGAAGGCAAGCTTCAGGAACTCCTCCAGTGGAGAAAGATCAAGCTGTCGGTGGATATGAATCCGGACAACAGCACCCCTGCGGTAGCCTACACCCCGGAGGAGAAACTCAAGGAAATGAAGGAGGACCACCCTGAGGTTGGTTCGCTCCTGGACAAGCTCGGTGCATCACTCAAATAAGGAAAACCTATGAAACTCAGATGTGAAAATCTCGTCAAGAAATATGGCGTAAGAACAGTCGTGAAGGGAGTCTCGATGGAAGTCGAGCAGGGAGAGATCGTGGGCTTCCTCGGCCCTAACGGTGCCGGCAAGACCACCAGCTTCTACATGATTACCGGACTCATCGTGCCGAATGCGGGCAAGGTGTACCTCGATGACGAGGATATCACCAAGCTGCCTATGTACAAGCGCGCCCAGAAGGGTGTGGGCTATCTCGCCCAGGAGGCTTCCGTTTTCAGGAAGCTGTCCGTGGAGGATAACATCATGTCAGTGATGCAGATGTCGCACTACACCAAGGCCGAGCGCAAGGAAAGGCTCGAATCGCTGATTGACGAATTCAACCTCCACAAGGTCCGCAAGAGTCTCGGCATACAGCTTTCCGGTGGCGAGAGGCGCCGTTGCGAGATTGCCCGTGCGCTCGCCATCGACCCTAAGTTCATCCTCCTCGATGAGCCTTTCGCCGGAGTCGACCCTATCGCGGTGGAGGACATCCAGCACATCATCGCGAAGCTCAAGTACAAGAATATCGGCGTGATCATCACCGACCACAATGTGGGTGAGACTCTCGCGATCATTGACCGCGCCTACCTCCTTTACGAAGGCAATATTCTCCAGAGCGGTACCCCTGAGGCTCTTGCAGCCGACGAGGAGGTCCGTACCAAGTACCTCGGCTCGAACTTCGTACTGAAGCGTTCCGACGCCTTCGAGAAACTCCGTCTGGAGCATGAGTCTAAGTAAATATATCATCGATCATTCGGACCCTCAGGGCGAGGTGCTGGACTGGCTTCAGAAGCAGACCAACATCCGCACCAACCACGCCAGGATGCTTTCTGGCGCTGTGCAGGGGCGTCTGCTCCGCATGCTGGTACAGATGACCGGAGCCCGCCGCATTCTCGAGCTGGGCACTTTTACCGGCTATTCGGCCATATGCCTCGCAAGCGGCCTTCCCGAGGACGGTCACCTGGACACACTGGAGCTCAATGACGAGCTGGAGGACCTCATTCTGGAAGGTTTCGACCGGGCCGGACTCAGCGAAAAGATACAGCTACACATCGGCGACTGCAAGGAAACCCTGCAGCGGCTCTCAAACGAGTGCGTGGAGCCTTACGACCTCGTTTTTATCGATGCCAACAAGCGGGAGTATCCCGAGTATTACGAATTGGTTTTCCCTCTGGTCAGAAAGGGAGGCTGGATCCTGGGCGACAATGTCCTCTGGGACGGCAAGGTCGCAGAAGATCCCATGCCTCAGGACAAACAGACCGTCGGAATCGACACTTTCAACAAGATGGTTTTGGCAGATTCCCGCGTGGAATCAGTCATCCTGCCGCTTCGCGACGGCCTCAACATCATCCACAAACTTTAGCCGAATGGACGGATCTGAGTAGCGGACGCGGATTTTGCGGCCGGGGTTTGTTACGCCCT
>JAKSJK010000038.1 GCA_024398095.1 Bacteroidales bacterium | reverse complement strand
ATAAAGGTGCCACAGAGGCGGAAGTCTACAGGGAATTCATCTCGCTGATCCAGGACGAGTGTCTCGCTGAGAACGGAATTCCGACCATCTACGGTCTCGACCAGATCCACGGTGCCACCTACACCAAGGGTGCGACCTTCTTCCCGCAGGAAGTGAACCTCGGTGCGACATTCAACACTGAATATGCCTTCAAGATGGGTGAGATCATCGCCTACGAAACCCGCGCCTGCAACGTCCCATGGGTGTTCAGCCCGGTTATGGACCTCGGCCGCAACCCTGTGTGGCCACGCGGCTGGGAGAGCTTCGGAGAGGATGAGTGCGTGAACCGCAAGATGGCTGTCGAGGAGACTCTCGGCCAGCAGGGACCCGATCCGAACCACATCGACGAGTACCACACCGGCGTCAGCCTCAAGCACTTCATGGCTTACGGCGTGCCTGTGACCGGCCAGGACCGTACCGCATCTTCAGTTTCGATGAGGGATCTGATGGAACTCTACTTCCGTCCGTTCAAGGCCTGCTGCGAGGCCGGTGCACTCAGCATCATGGTCAATTCAGCCATGAACGACGGCATTCCTTTCCACTGCAACAAGACCCTTCTTACCGACTGGGTGAAGGAAGGCCTCGGCTGGGACGGTTTCTTCGTGACCGACTGGGCTGACGTCAAGAATATGCACGAAAGAGACCATGTGGCCGCTTCCAACAAGGAGGCTGCCATGCTCGCTGTCAACGCCGGCATCGACATGATCATGGATCCGTACACCACCGATGTCTGCACCGAGCTCAAGGAACTCGTACAGGAGGGCAAGGTCAAGATGAGCCGTATCGACGATGCCTGCCGCCGCATTCTCCGTGCCAAGGTCCGCCTCGGTATCTTTGACGATCCTTATGGCAAGAAGGGTACTTACGAGAAATTCGGCTGCGACGAGTTCGTCCAGGTGGCCTACAACGCTGCCGTCGAGTCTGAGGTGCTCCTCAAGAACGAGGGCATGCTTCCTCTGAAGAAGGACGCGCGCATCCTCCTCGTCGGCCCTAACGCCAACTCCATGCGTACCCTCAACGGCGGCTGGTCCTACAGCTGGCAGGGCGACTTCGCCGACAATCCGGAGTTTACCGCCCAGTACAACACAATCTACGAGGCTCTCCAGCAGAAGTTCACCTCTGTGAAGTATGTTCCATATGTTGAATACGTGGGCAAGAACTGGAGAGATGACGCTGTCACTTCCAAGGCTCAGGCACTTGCTGCCGCACGCCAGTGCGATGTGATCGTGGCCTGCATCGGTGAGAACACCTATTGCGAGACTCCGGGCAACATCACCGATCTGCAGCTTTCTGCAAACCAGAAGCAGATGGTGCGCGAGCTTGCTGCCACCGGCAAGCCTGTAGTCCTCATCCTCAACGAGGGCCGTCCTCGCCTCATCGCCGACATCGAGCCGCTTGCAAAGGCTGTCGTAGACATCCTCCTTCCTAGCAACTATGGCGCAGACGCACTTGCAGCCCTGCTTTGCGGAGAAGAGAACTTCAGCGGCAAGCTTCCGTTCACCTACCCTAAGCATCCTAACAACTACAGTCCTTACGACCTGCTCTACTGCCAGAACAGGGAGACCATGGCCGGCGCCTACAACTACGACGCCCAGGTGGATGCACAGTGGGGCTTCGGCGAGGGTCTGAGCTACACTGCTTTCGAGTACTCCAACATCCAGGTTTCCGCTACCGATTTCAAGAAGGGCGACGTACTTACTGTCAGCGTGGATGTGACCAACATCGGCGACCGTGCAGGAAAAGAGGCAGTCCTCCTGTTCAGCAGCGACCTCTATGCTTCTGTCACTCCTAGTGTCCGCCGTCTGCGCGATTTCACCAAGATCGAGCTTCAGGCCGGTGAGACCAAGACCGTTGAGTTCAAGCTTGCGGCTGCAGAACTCGCATTTGCAGGACACGACCTCAAGTGGCATCTCGAGGCCGGTGAGTTCAGACTTGCACTCGGCAGCGAGAGCGTGATCGTGAACTGCACAGAAACCAGCGTTTTCTAGAAATTTATATCTTTGCACCCAGGTTTGCACGCTTGTTGCAACCTGAGACGGCATGAGATTCTTATTAAAACTTATATCGGCGGTGCTGTTGTCATTTTCGGTGGCAACAGCATTTGCTGCTCCCGGGAACAAATCAATCATAGGCAAGGTGTTCCTGGATCCGGAATCCCGCGTTCCGGGAGACTATGTCATGGTCTACTTCCCGGCTCTCGGCACCGGTACCATGACCGATGAGTGGGGCGGCTTCAATATGACCCTGCCGCGCATCCACCCGAACAAGATGAAGGTCGAGTATTCGCGTATCGGTTATGAAACCATCGAAAAGACCATAGTCCTT
The DNA here is from genome assembly GCA_024398095.1 of Bacteroidales bacterium. GTDB lineage: Bacteria > Bacteroidota > Bacteroidia > Bacteroidales > UBA932 > Cryptobacteroides. The sequence goes on along the minus strand of JAKSJK010000038.1, from coordinate 18,303 downwards.
ACAGGCGACATCACAGACCTCGGTACCGTCAACATGAAGGTGCAGACCCTCATGCTGACTGCCGCCTATGTGACCCCGGACGGCATGTCTCCGTCAGAATTCATACTGTCCAAGGTCTGGGAGAAGACCTACGAGAACCGCAAGAAGAAGCTCACCTACGGCGCCGACATCAACTACGAGTTTTCCACCCACGAGATTCCGCTGGTGGCCAGTACCCTGCCGAAGGGCCAGGTGGGACTCGCGAAGATAGCTGTAGGCCTGATGGGTTACGGCTCATTGGTCAACTACTGTCTGAAGAATGACGATATTTCCGCTTCTGCGGAGCTGAGCAGGACGGTTTCAAAGGGTGGCAAGCCTATGGATTTCAATCAGAAGATCACGAAGTCCAACCCGTCTCCGCTGCCTTCGGCTGTGCAGAAGGACATCATCAAGTTCTTCCACGGAATTGATCTGTTCGACCTTGTCTACGGCGAATTCAACGACATCGGCCACAAGTTTTCCAACCGCCACAAGTTCAAGCTGGTGGGTACCTACGAGTATGGCAACAAGCTGGTGGATGTGCTCAGCTGGACCGGCAAGGAGAAGATCACCATCAACATCCATGTGGTGGAGGAGGAGTGGGGAATCCTGAAGCTCCAGTGCACCAGCCGCGAGGGTGAGGTTCTCCGCGGGGAGTGCCGCGACACCGGAAACGGCGTCTACATGCCGATCAGTTTCATTATGAAGCCGTCCCTGTTCATGGTGCGACCGGACCAGATTCCGGCCCTGATCGAGGAGGTGGAGAAGTCCAAGGATTTCAACAAGGCCACCAAGGAGAGAATGAAAAAGGTGCTCCAGGAGCGCCTGGACAACAACCAGTACTTCAATCCGTATTTTTCCTGCGGTTTCAATGTGAGGTACCGCTGATGATTGATAACATACTATAGATATTGACAACTATGAAGAAAACTTTCCGCCTGCCTGCCGACAAGAGCTATAGCCGTGCAGCCAGTTTCGTTATCGTTGCAATCGTTTATGTGCTTGCGCTTGCGCTCGGTGTGCTGAGCTATCTTTGGCTTGCCCCTGTGCTGAGGACTTCTCCTCTTGCAGTACCGGCACTGGGTTGCGACTGGCTTGCCCTGTTTGTGGCCGATGTGATTGCAACTGTCTTTACCTGGGCCTGCGGCCTTCTCTGGCGCAATGTTTCGGTCTATGACCCGTACTGGAGCGTGGCTCCTCCGCTGATGATGACCGCCTGGGTGATCTGGCACGGCAGCTGGGATGTTCCGACCGCCCTTCTGCTCATCGGAGTATGGGTCTGGGCAATCCGTCTGACTTACAACTGGGCAATCACCTTCAAGGGACTCGCCCACGAGGATTGGCGCTACACCAAGTTCCGCAGTCAGAACCAGTTTATCTTCCAGGTGATCAATTTCTTCGGCCTGAACATGGTACCTACCATCGTGGTGTTCCTGGCCATGCTGCCGGTTTTCGCCCTCATCGAGTCCGGCTATTCGGCAAACTGGATGACCTGGGTGGCCTTCCTTGTCTGCCTGGCCGCCCCAACTATCCAGCTGATCGCCGACACCCAGTCCCATGCCTTCCGCCGTGCTCATCCGGGTGAGGTCTGCAATGTGGGCCTGTGGAAACACGGTCGCCATCCTAACTACTTCGGCGAGGTCCTCATGTGGTGGGCGGTGTGGATGATCTATGTTTCCGTCGCCGGCCTGCGTGAGAACTTGTGGCTTGTGTCCGGCGCGGTTGCCAACACCCTTCTTTTCCTCTGCATCAGCATCCCGCTGATGGAGTCCCGCCAGCTCAAGAACAAACCAGGTTACGCCGAGTACCGCCGCCACACCAGACTGTTCATCTAGCTTCTGCTGCTAACCCGAAATTTACCTGCCGATGGGAAGGGGCTCTCATCGCGTTCTGTGCTGGGTGGCGCCAGCAGGTGAGGCAAAAATGACCCGCCGGCTGGCCTGGCCTATCTCTTAGATTGGTCTGCGGCACATTGTCCCTGCAGGTGATTTTGGGTTTGATCGAGTTGTCACCCTTGCTTCAACTACCTGCAAAAAAATCCCGCCGGAACAAACCGACGGGACTGTTTTTGCTGGTCAGCGAGAATTACTCAGCTGGGATCTCCACAACCGGAGCCTCAGGAGCATTCTTCATAACGGAAGCGATACCTGCCTTCATGGTGCGCTCGGAAGCGTACATCTGGCTGGCGCCGATAACCTGGCCGTTGGTAGCCTTGAGGTTGAAGAAAGGCTTGCCGTTCTTCGCAACCTTGATCTCGTAACGAGCCTCAACCGGAGCGTTCTTCTTAACTGACTCGATGCCGTTCATGCATGCTGCCTTGGTGGTGTAGCCCTCGCTGGTGAGGATAACCTGGCCGTTGGTGGCCTTGAGGTTGAACTGGAACTCGCCATTCTTCCTCACTTTAACTTCGAATTTTCCCATTTTGATGTTTAGATTGGTTCTGATAGCACAAATATAATAATAAATATAGAATGTTGCAGTGCATTTCTTTTGTATATTTGCACCAATAAATATAAAACGAAGAATGGAGAAGATTTCCGAAAGAGTCATGGCGCTCTCGCCATCAGCAACACTTGCAATGTCCCAGAAGGCAGCGGACCTCAAGGCAACCGGTCTGGACGTAATCAGCCTCAGCGTAGGCGAACCTGATTTCAACACCCCTGACCACATCAAGGAGGCCGCCAAGAAGGCTATCGACAATAATTTTTCTTTCTATACTCCGGTTCCCGGCTACCTCTCACTCAGGGAGGCCATCTGCCGCAAACTCAAGAGAGAAAACGGCCTGGACTTCACTCCGGCTCAGATTGTAGTCGGCAACGGTGCAAAGCAGGAACTCTGTGATGTCATCCTCTCCATCGTCAGCAAGGGCGAGCAGGTCATCATTCCTACCCCGGCATGGGTCAGCTATGTCGAGATGGTCAAGATCGCCGAGGGCGAGCCGGTGCTTGTCTACGCCGGTCCGGACCAGAACTTCAAGGTTACCCCCGAGCAGCTTGAGGCCGCCATCACCCCTAAGACCAAGGCTGTGCTCATCTGCACTCCAAGCAACCCTACCGGAGCTGTCTACAGCGAGGCTGAACTTGCTGCAATCGCAAAGCTCCTGGCCAAATACCCTGACATCATCGTCATCTCAGATGAGATCTACGAGCATATCACCTACGTCGGCAATACCGTTTCCCTTGCCAGCTTCCCTGAACTCAAGGACCGCGTTGTCGTAATCAACGGTGTGTCAAAGGCTTACGCCATGACCGGATGGAGAATCGGTTACTGCGCCGCTCCTCTTCAGATTGCTAAGGCAGTTTCAAAGCTCCACAGTCAGTACACCAGCAACTGCTGCTCCATCGCACAGAAGGCTGCAGAGGCCGCATACGATGGTCCCCAGGATTGCGTCGAGGAGATGCGTGTGGCATTCGAGCGCAGGCGCGATCTTATCGTGAGCCTGGCCAGCGAGATTCCTGGCTTCAAGCTCAGCAAACCTGACGGTGCTTTCTATATCTTCCCTGAGGTTTCTGCACTCTTCGGCAAAAAGGCTGGTGAGAAGGTCATCAACAACGCCGACGACCTCGCAATGTACCTTCTCGAGGAAGCGCTTGTGGGCAGCGTCAGCGGTGCCGCCTTCGGAGCTCCGGACTGTATCCGTTTCTCCTACGCAACCGCAGACGAGAAGATCGTTGAGGCAATGCGCCGCGTGAAAGCAGCCGTAGAGAAGCTCCAGTAAGCTAATCTTTGGAAATAATTCTTGTGAGTACTGCGCTGACCACATAGAGGCCGGCCAGTATCCATGCTATGCCCTGATAGCCGAGAGGGGCCTGGAAGATCTTTACGATCAGCGGACCGACGACGGCTGCGAGTCCGGCACCGAGGTTGAGGACGGAAACAGCGGCGCCCTTGTCGCGTGTCACCAGAGACGGAACGAGGGCTGACAGCGGCACATATCCAGCCAGCATTATGCACCAGAGAGTGCCGCAAAGCAGTATGAACCAGAAATTGTTGACTATCTGCGGCGCATAGAAGAAGAGAAGTACGGTCACTGCGCAGCCAATGCCGCCGAACCAGGTGACCGTCTTGGACCAGCCAATCTTGTCGCCGACGATACCAAATATCAGATTGAACAATATGTTGAACACGAAAATGGTGCCCCAGATGGCGGCCCAGTCGCCCTCGCTGACGCCGTACTGCGCCATGTAAAGCGGCATGAATACGACGAATGCGAACTGGGAGGTGGTGTTGATCACGCGTACGATGCCGCCCAGCAGCACCTTCGGCTCGCGCCACATGATGCTGAGGCCGCGGAAAAGTTCGGCGATCCTGCCGCCTTTGGCCGTGTCGGATGGCTTGCCTTCGGCGAGATCGTCTGCGGCATCGATGAAGCGGTTGCTGCTCTCGGATTTGTTGACGATCAGAGCCAGCACGGCACCAATGGCGGCAAACAAACCTGCCGAAGCCAGGGTCGCAACCACGCCTATATGGTTCTTTGCAAAGACGCCGTAGTAGGCTCCGAGCACGTTGAGGCCACCGGTAAATACGAACCAGAACCAGCCCTGGGCGCTGCTCAGACGGCCTTTCTCAACTCGGTAGGTGATCCATACCATGAAGGTGTAGGCGAAGAGCGGATAACCGAGTCCCTTTACTGCATAGGTCAGAAGCAGCACGGTCGGGTTCATGCTGGTCACACCCCAGAAGGCAAATCCAAGTACACCCAGCATATAGAGTGCAAAGCCTGCCAGCATGGTTTTCTTTATTCCGAAAGTCTCGCCGATGACACCGGAGAGCCAGGAAGAAATTGCCACGGTAAAGCCGTAAACGGAGAAAAGAGTTGCCGGGTCGATGCCCTCGCCGGCCATGTAGGCACTCAGCCAGGTCTGTTCGATGCCATCACCCATCATGAATACGAGGACTCCCACGAATCCCCAAAGCAGGCTTTTCGGCAGCCCGGCCTTTTCAAGAACAGTCATAGTTTATTATGTGATTATCCGTACTCAAATTTAGGGGTTTTCATCGTTTTTGGCAAAAGCTTGCTTCAATATTCGCAACTTTTACCACGAAAATTTCAATAATCGCAAAATCTTCAACAGAATCCACAAAATCTCGCCCTGAAACATGTCTGCGGCCACTTATCCGTACTAACTTAGAGTGGATCAACACGCATGATTATGGATGTGGAAACAAAAGAGGCGAGGCCTGCATGGGCAAAAAAAATCAAACTGATCGAGAGAGCGAAGGTGGATCTCGGACTGAATGCAGCATTTGAGAAGGGCCGTGACATCGTTGTCAGGAGATGCGGACACTTCTATTCCGATGGCAATGCAGTTGACGCAATCTTTTATGATAAGGATGATTTCCGTGCGGCAATGAACCGCATTTATGTGGTAGTGCAGAAATACGATGTTCTGATTCTTGCATTCGTATTGATGGATACCCATGTGCACTTTATCCTGTACGGCGACTACGGCGAATGCAACCGTTTCGTCCATGAGTTCATGCGACGGACGTCTATGTATATTTCTGCAAAATACAATGAACGGCACAAGCTGGACAATCTTCCGATCAGCTACCAGGCAATCGGCAACCAGTACTACCTTAAGGTTGCGATCTGTTACACCTTGAAGAATCCTCCGGTTGGAGGTATCCACTTCAATGCCTATGATTATCCATGGTCTAGCGCTGCGTTGATGTTCCGAACTGGAGGATACTGGACTTCGCCTTCATGGTTTAGGGATGTGAAGCCATCGGAAGCATCTAGCTATTTGATAAAACAGATACTTCGAACCCATGATAATCAGGAAGATAATCCGACAATGATCGATGGGGTTGTTTTCCCTGGCGAGTATGTTCCGGTAGGTTTGGTTGAGAAACTGTTCAAGTCTCCCAAGGGATTCAATTATTTTATGTGTATTACGCGCGAATCGGATGTAGAGTCTCGCAACGGGGATATAGCGAGGCTGTCTCTGCCTATGCAGGAAATGCGGCAGCACAAGAACGAGTGGTGCATGAAACTGTTTCAGAAAAAGGATATCCGAAGTCTGGATACCCAGCAGCGTTTGCGCTTAGCCAAGGCACTGCGTTCTCATTACAACAGTTCCTTGAAACAGATTGTCCGACTGTGTGGACTTCGCTATGACGAGGTGAAATCGTTGCTTCAGTGAGTCTGGGAACGGTTGCGGTCAGTCGCGGTGTGACTGTGGCAAGCCATTGTGCAGTTAAATGGGTGTCTATTGGGTGAAAGTGAAAATCACCTGCGGGATCAATAGTGTGTGGGATACTCCAGGGGGCATATAAGACCTGCAGGTGAGGCAAAATTGGCCCGCCTGCAGGTCGCAACTGCCATTGGCGGCATTGAGGGACAATCCGGTCACGCAGGCGAATTTCGGGTTAGGGTGCGGTCGCGCGGCGAATTTCGGGTTAGCGTCTTTCCGCCACAGAACACAATCATCTCCCGCTCCACGGGCGACATTCCGCAAAAATTGCTATCTTCGTGAATCAAGTAAAACGGACTCGTATGAAAATCGCAATAATCGGAGGCGGGAACATGGGTGGCGCAACGGCCATCGGTCTCGCGAAGGCTGGCAAGGTGGCGGCTGCGGACATCACCGTTACCGCGCGTCACGAGAGCACACTCGCGCGTTTCAAGGAATATGGAATCGTGACCTGCACGGACAATGTGAAGGCTGCTGCAGGTGCGGACGCGGTGATTCTTGCCGTCAAGCCATGGATTATGGAATCGGTCTGCAGGGAGATCGCTCCCGTCATCGATAAACAGCTGATAATCAGCGTGGCACCCGGCGTCAAGGGCGAGGAGCTGGTCTGCTGGCTCACCTCTCCGTCGGCGATCCAGGAGGCGGCATCGGAGGCGGTACCGTCCATCTCGTACCTCATCCCGAACACTGCGATCGAGCTCTGTGAAAGTATGAACTTCATCGCACCGGTAACGGCGTCGGAGGCGGATCTGGCCCGCATCGCGGAGCTCTTCGAGGGCACCGGACGCAGCATGGTGGTGCCGGCATCGAAGATGATGGCGGGTACTGCGCTCGCGTCCTGTGGCATAGCCTATGCTTTGAGATATATCAGGGCGGCGTCGGAAGGCGGCGTCGAGATGGGCTTCTATGCGAAGGAGGCGGAAGAGATCGTGGCTCAGACAGTGCGTGGCGCGGCAGCCATACTGCAGGCGCACGGGTCCCATCCCGAAGAGGAAATCGACAAGGTCACGACGCCTGGCGGACTGACCATCAAGGGCCTGAACGCCATGGAGGAGGCCGGTTTCACCAATGCGGTTATCCAGGGCCTCAAGGCCGGCAGGTGCTAAATTGCGAACAAAGATGAGAATCATAGTCAAGATAGGAAGCAATGTGCTGACCCGCGAGGACGGGAAACTCGACACCACGAGGATCTCGGCGCTGGTGGATCAGACGGCAAAGCTGCGCAAGGCGGGACATGAAGTCATACTCGTGTCCAGTGGTGCTGTGGCGTGCGGTCGGAGCATTGTCCGCAAGCATGCGAAACTCGACGCGGTGGAGCAGAGACAGCTCTTTTCTGCCGTGGGTCAGGTGCGTCTGATGAACCTCTACTACAGCCTGTTCCAGGATTACGGAATTACTGTGGGTCAGGTACTTACGATGAAGGAAAGCTTCTCCACCAGAAAGGAATACCTCAACCAGCGCAGCTGCATGGAGGTGATGCTTTCCAATGGTGTGGTGCCGATCGTGAATGAAAACGATACCGTCAGCATCACCGAGCTGATGTTCACCGATAACGACGAACTTTCCGGACTCGTAGCCAGCATGATGGACGCATCCATGCTCGTGATCCTGAGCAATGTCGATGGTATCTATGACGGCAATCCGTCGTCGGCAAAGTCCCAGTTGATCAAGGAGATTGACGTGAATATGGATCTGTCTGGATACATCCAGGCGGGCAAAAGCAGCTTCGGCCGCGGAGGCATGACAACCAAGAGCGGCATAGCGCAGAAACTCGCTTCGGAAGGCATCAAGGTAATCATAGCGAACGGAAAGCGTGAAAATATACTTGTGGATCTGCTCCAGAAGCCGCAGGACACGCCTCACACCGAGTTCGTGCCGGCGGCATCCGTGTCCAGCGTCAAGAAGTGGATAGCCCACAGCGAGGGTTTCGCGAAGGGCAGTGTCGTGATTAACGATAACGCTGTCAGGGCCATCACCGGCAAGGTAGCGGCCAGCCTGCTTTTGGTGGGTGTGACGGCTGTTGAGGGCGAATTCGAGGAGGGCGACATCATAGCCGTGAAGGACAGCGCGGGGAAGGTCGTGGCTTTCGGAAAGTCGGCATACAGCTCTGCGGAGGTGAAGTCTTCAGCAGGGCAGCATGAACTCCGCCCTCTGATACATTATGATTATATGTGCCTGAGCTAGTGCAACGGTGCAAACAGGAAAGCGATGTCAAAAGAAGTAAAAGATATACTGACTGCCGCGAAGGCTGCACGTTCGGAAGTTGCGAGGCTCAGTGATGAACACCGCCAGGCGCTGCTCTGCGCGGTGGCTGACGCAATGCTCTCCCATGCCGCAGAACTGCTGGCGGCAAACGCAGAGGATTTGTCGAAGATGGACCCGTCAAACCCGCTCTACGACCGTCTGAAACTGGATGCAGGCCGCCTGGAGGGCATTGCTGCGGACATGAGGAGTGTGGCTGCACTGCCTTCACCGCTGGGACGCGTGCTCGACGAGCGGACCCGTCCGAACGGGCTGCACCTGCGCAAGGTGAGTGTGCCGTTCGGCGTGATAGGAATGATATATGAGGCCCGTCCCAATGTGACCTGGGATGTGTTTGCGCTCTGCCTCAAGAGTGGCAATGTCTGCGTGCTCAAGGGCGGAAAGGATGCTTCCTGCTCAAATGAGGCAGCGGTGAAACTGATTAAATCCACCCTCGTCGACAACGGTGTCACGGCTGCTGCGGTGAACCTCCTGCCTGCCACCCACGAGGCGACAGCCGAACTGCTCGGCGCCGTGGGGATGGTCGATCTGATCATACCGAGAGGAGGCCGCAGGCTCATTGATTTCGTGCGGGACAATGCCAGGGTGCCGGTGATCGAGACCGGAGCCGGGGTGGTGGACTGCTACTTCGATGCCGCCGGCGACCTCGAGATGGGCAAAGCCATAGTCAAGAACGCCAAGACCCGCCGCGTGAGTGTCTGCAACGCCCTGGACTGCCTGGTCGTACACTCGTCGCGTCTGAAGGATCTCGCGTCTCTCTGTGCCCCGCTGGCAGAAAAAAATGTGCATATCTACGCAGATGTACGCGCTTTCGAGGCCCTGGAGGGCAGTTATCCCTACCTGGAACCGGCCGGAGAGGATGCGTTCGGCACGGAGTATATGGACTACAAGATGGCCATAAAGACGGTAGACAGCCTCGACGGGGCGCTGGAACACATCGCCCGCTACGGCTCGGGCCACAGCGAAAGCATAGTTACAGACGACCCTGAGACTGCTGAGATATTCCAGAGGGAGGTGGATGCTGCCTGCGTCTATGTCAACGCGCCGACCAGCTTTACCGACGGAGGCCAGTTCGGACTTGGAGCCGAGATAGGCATAAGCACCCAGAAACTCGGTGCCCGCGGCCCGATGGGGCTGGAAGAAATAACCTCGTACAAGTGGCTCATCGACGGCTCCGGCCAGGTGCGCCCATAAGTGAGCCGGGGAAAATTGAAGTCCGGCAATATAACAGAAGAAACACAATGGCTATGAAAAGAATACTGACAACAATCAGCGTCCTGCTGCTCTCTGTGGCCGTTTTTGCCCAGAGGACGGGAATACGCGAAGAAGTGGCGGCGGACTGGAACAAGGTCTCCGGCCTCGATGCCGTATATAACTTCGACACCCCTGCCCAGACCCCTGCGCCCGAAGGATATGAAGCCTTCTATGTGGGCCACTATGGCAGGCACGGATCCCGCTACGCCTACACTTCTAAGGCCTATACCTATCTGCTGGATCTGCTGAGGCAGGCCGAGCAGGACAAGAACCTCACCAGGTATGGAAAGAAGCTCAAGGTCCGTATGGATGAGCTCTGGGACAAGGTCGAGTATCACATCGGGGAACTCACCCCCCTGGGATGGGAACAGCAGCAGAGACTGGCGCAGAGGATGGTTGCCAACTTCCCGGCTGCCTTTGCAGACGGTGTGGCTGTGGATGCGGTAGCCTCAAACTCGGTACGCTCCATCATGAGTATGTCCTCCTTCTGCCTCTCCCTGGCTCAGGAGTGCCCTAAAATCAAGATCTATGAGCATCAGGGCCTCATCGAGACCCAGGCCACTGCGCCTAACCAGGGCAAGAATCCGCTCCGCTACAAAGGCCCCGAATCGGTTTTCCCTTACGCCGAAGACCCGTGGAAGTTCTTCGAACGCAGGATGCCGGACTACATGAAGATCTACAAAAGGATTTTCAAAAAGCCGGAATTCGTACTCGAAAAGAGCAAGGATCAGCTTGAATACTTCTACCACTTCTACATGATGGTGGCCGGCATGAACAGCGTTCCGGAGGAGGTGAAGGCCGATCTGAGCGACATCTTCACGCCAGAGGAATATGTGACTCTCTGGGAGGTGGACAACTATCTCCGCTTCTGGGAATACTATAAATACCGCACCTCCTGCTGCTCGATCGTGGACGACTTCATCAAAAAGGCGGACGCGCACATCGGGGCCGGCGAACCGGGCGTGAATCTGCGTTTCGGACACGACCATGTGATGATGTCGCTCATGATGATCATGGATATAGACGGGTTCGGCACAGTGCCGGAGAACAACGACGAACTGGTCTTCTGGTGGTACACCTTCCGCTCCTGCATGGCCACCAACCTCCAGATGGTCTTCTACAGACCGGTCGATGGGAAGGGAGATGTGCTGGTCAAGCTGCTCTTCAACGAGGAAGAGGCCCGTTTCGGCAGTCTGGAAACTGCACAGGGTCCATACTACAGCTGGACGGCCCTCAAGGACTACCTCGAGGCCCGCATGGCTCCGCTGGTGACTGAAAAACCAAGTCGGTGAAGCAGCTGACTATTCTCCGATAAGCTGCTCCAGGGAGAACGGACGGCCATCCTTTGTGAAGCCCTCCAGACGGAGCAGATAGGGATAATCCTGCTGATCGGTGTCGAAGAACCTTACGACGGCCTTTCCGTCCGAGGTCGCGACGCCGGTCTTCCATAATATGGTGTTGCGGTTGTCGAAGTTCCCGTCGGCGGCCGTATCCACATATTGCGGCGAATAGAACTGTTTCGGCTGCTGGTAGCCCAGAGGTACGAAATATACCAGCGACGGCTGTGTCTCGCGGCTGGACTCGATGCGCGCGCCGGAACGCAGTCTTATGGACACGACACCGCCGCCTGCGTTCCAGTAACTGTCGGCCATAGTGGATATCTCGACACTGGCTATGTCGTCCATATGCAGGGAATCGAACATCCACCAGTCCTGCGCATTGCCGTCCACGACCAGCTTCACCACATTGACGCTGCCTCCGTTAGCGAGCTGGGTCTCGCCGGTCTCCTCGTCGGTCTGAACCATCTCGAAACTGCCCTGGATGCCCTTGGTGTTGTACATATACTCGCCGTCAAAATTGAAATACGGAGCCTTGATACGCAGGAAATCTATGAAACTGTAGCTTCTGAAGAAATTCATTTCATCGTTGGAAACCAGTCGCCCGTTGACTGTGCCGAACTCCTCGGCCGTTATGACTGCGGCGTCCAGGGTGTCGGAAACTTCGCTGTAGACCAAAGGGATATTCTCCTTCGGTGGCATCTGGGCGTAGGCTAAGCCGGGGGCAGGGAAGTAGCGGAAGGCTGGTGCGAAGGTCTCCGGATCAATCTTGGGGATGTAGCTGAGTCCCATCCCCTTGCGTCCGACCTTCACCAGGAATCCGGTTCCTTCCTGGAAATCCAGGCTGTCGACTATGAAGCTGCGGCCCTCTTCCACCTCGAGGTAGTGCTGCAGCTTGATCTGCGGCGACAGCACGAAGAGAGAGTATTTCTTGGGATCCTTGGAGCCCACCGACCGGTCTATGTGCACATTGAAGAACTGCCCGTACTCGCGGTGATGCCTGCGGCTGAGGTGTTCGGCCGGGTTAAGCAGCTTCGGCAGGTCGTAGTAGCTCCAGCCCTGGATCATCATCAGGAGGTCCATGGCCAGAGTTCTTTCGCGGAGAGGCACATCCTCCCGGAAGTACCATCGCGGGTCGTTAACCTTGCCGCGGAGTTCGCTGCTGAGCCCCAGATATGAAACCAGGTTGTCGTCCTGGCAGTGGCTGCGCAGGGAACCGCGGACTACGGAAATGGAAAAATCTCCGTCCAGGGCGGCCCCGGAGGCATCCTTGAGCGCGATCTTCGCTCTGATCTCGCCTCTCCGATCCGGCCTGGAGAGTTTTGTGACCGCCTCTCCGATTCGGTTCCTGACACTGATGACCTCAGCTCCGGCGGTTACGGCGCCGCCATTTTCCGCGAAATGGTAGAACGGCCTTTCGGAAAGTATGTTCCCTTCGCTGTCGGCCAGCACCATCTTGCTCACTCCGTCCCTCAGGTCGGAATCCGCGATGCGGAAGATCTTCTGGCTGCCGTCGAGGTCGAAATCGGCAATCTTCCAGAACTTTTCCATGTCGAAAAGCAGCAGCTGGCAGTGGCGTTGCGGCTCGGCGGCGGTGCTGACGCTGACTATTGCGCGCCCGCCCTGCCGGGTCACACCGATGGATGCTCCCTCCTTCGCTGGTTCGGGCAGCTTGAACTTCTGCCCGTCTTCAAGCACCAGGGTGTAGGCGGCACCGGGTTTCGGGAAGAGGTTGATAGCTCCCATGCCGTCGTGGCGGGTCTCCACGGTGCAGACTTCTTCGCCGTTCCTGTCGACGAGACTGCCCCGGATGTCCACGCTGCGACCCCTTGAGTCAACCGCCTTGAAACCGATCAGGGATCTGCAGCCGGCAAAATAGCGTCCGCCCTCGGGGTAGAAACTGACATTGATTTTCTCCGCTGCTGTGGAGGCTGACTTCTTCTTTGACTCGCGTCCGTAGATATGCACCTTCTGGTGGAACATGTATTCCGGCGCATCCTCGGTCTGCCAGAGACTGTTGGAACGCAGCGTGTAGTCGCCGTCCGGCAGGTCTTCGGGCAGATCCAGATAGCCCGGGAAGGATTCGTACGAACGTGGCTCGGAGTGGTCTGCAGCCTTGGTTTTCACGCGTAGCAGCGACTTTCCGTCGGAGTCCAGGAGTTCTGTATATATGTAGCGGCTCGGAGCCTTTACGGAGCGTCGGGAGGCATTGGTCAGGTAGCCGTTGAACCAGATAGTCTCGCCTGCAAGGTAGGCGGTGCGGTCCATATGCAGGTAGAGTTTCTCGGGTGCCAGCCACATGGTCCAGAAGTCGTATTTGACTGCAAGGTCGGACTGTGCCGGTGAAGATAGGCACGAAAGAAGCAGCAAGGCTATGAGAAAGACTCTTTTCACGATTCCAAAGATAGCATAAATGGGAAATAATTCCTAAATTTGACGGATAATGTGCGCGTATGTTAAAACAGGTCTACACATATAAGTTAAAATTTGAGTTCGAGGCAGGCGGAAGCCTTCCTGGGCTCACTGTGGCTTACCATTGCTCCCCTCGGGAATACCGCCAGGGGGACAAGGTGGTGTGGATCACGCACGCACTGACCGCAAACTCAGATGCGGAGGATTGGTGGCCGCAGCTGGTCGGTCCGGGCAAGCTGATCGACACGGAAAAATATTTCGTAGTCTGCGTCAACATGCTGACTTCGCCTTATGGCTCCAGCAGCCCGTCCAGCCTCAATCCGGAGACCGGCAAGCCGTTCTACTTCGACTTCCCGAAGGTCACGGTACGCGACATCGTGCGTGCGAACATTCTCGTGCGCAAGTCTCTCGGGATTGAAAAGATCGACTTTCTGCTGGGAGGATCCATCGGCGGTTTCCAGGCGCTAGAGTGGTGCATCATGGAGCCGGAAGTTGTGAAGCAGGCCGCCTTCATTGCCACCTGCTCGCGCGTGACTCCATGGGTTACGGCAGGCATGGAAACGCAGAGGATGGCGCTGGAAGCAGACCAGACCTTCCGTCAGTGCGAATCTCTCGCCGGCGGTGCCGAGGGACTCAAATGCGCCCGTGGCCAGGCCCTCATTTCCTACCGTCATTTCAACGGTTACGAAAAGACCCAGGCGGAGGAGAGTGACGATACTCTCTTCGCCGACAGGGCTGCTTCCTACGAGCGCTATCAGGGTCGGAAACTCGTGAACCGCTTCGATGCCTACTCATATTACTATCTGACCTACGCCGTGGACAGCCACAATGTGGGCCGCGGCAGGGGAGGAGTAGAGGCTGCCCTGAAGCAGGTGAAGGCCAAGTCTGTAGTGGTCGCAATCGACACAGACTGCCTCTTCCCGGTGTGCAAGCAGCGCGAATTTGCCGAGGGTATCGAGGATTGCAGATACTACGAGATCAAGTCGTCTTTCGGTCACGACGGCTTCCTGCTCGAATACGCCCAGCTGACCGAAATCATCCAGCCTATGCTGGAGGCAATGTAGAATAATCTTATATAAAACGATAATACTATGAAAGTTGCAGTTGTAGGAGCCACCGGCCTCGTCGGAACCAGAATGCTCCAGGTGCTTGCAGAGCGCCGTTTCCCAGTGACAGAAATCATCCCTGTAGCATCCGAGAAATCCATCGGACGCATCGTGAAATATACCGGTCCTGTAGCAGGCGTCGAAGGTGAGACCGAGTGGACCGTAGTCAGCGCAGACGACGCAATCGCAAAGAAGCCGGATCTCGCACTCTTCTCTGCGGGCGGCGGTACTTCGGCCGAGCTCGCCCCTAAGTTTGCAGCAGTCGGCTGCCGCGTGGTGGACAATTCTTCACACTGGAGAATGGACCCTACCAAGAAGCTCGTAGTGCCAGAGATCAATGGCGACGTGCTCACCGCTGACGATTATATCATTGCCAACCCTAACTGCTCCACCATCCAGATGGTGCTGCCTCTGGCACCTCTCCACAAGGCTCTCAAGATCAAGAGAATCGTGGTCAGCACCTACCAGAGCGTGACCGGTGCGGGCTACCGTGCAATCAACCAGATGAACACCGAGCGTACCGGTGCCGAGTGGGGTACCTATGACGCAAAGTTCCCATATCCGATCGATCAGAACATCCTGCCTCATATCGATGTGTTCGAAGAAAACGGCTACACCAAGGAGGAGATGAAGATGGTCAACGAGACCAAGAAGATCCTCCGCGACGACAGCATTGCCGTTTCCGCAACCACAGTGCGCGTGCCTGTACAGGGTGGCCACTCTGAGTCTGTGAACATCGAGTTCGAGAAGGACTTCACCCTCGAGCAGGTGCGTGACCTCATGGCTTCGATGCCGGGTGTCACCATCCAGGACGACCCTGCCAACAATGTCTACCCTATGCCTCTCTTCGCATGGGGCAAGGACGATGTGTTCGTGGGTCGTATCCGCCGCGACACTACCGTGCCTTACGGCATCAACCTCTGGTGTGTGAGCGACAACATCCGCAAGGGTGCTGCCACCAATGCAGTCCAGGTGGCCCAGAAGCTCATCGAACTCGGTCTGCTTCCTAACGAATAGCAGAGAGCCCCCGGGGCTCTTCTTTTTTAGAATGAAGATAGATGTAGTCATCCCCTGCCACAATGTCGGCCCCTTTGTCGACAGATGCATAAGGCAGTTGCTCAACCAGACTTTGACCGATTGGCGCGCCATCTGCGTCAATAATGGCAGTACTGACGATACTCTGGAGCGTCTGCGCAGTCACGCGGACGCAGATCCGCGCATTGTCGTGGTCGACCTCCCGGAGGCTAATATCGGCCTTGCCCGGAATACGGGTCTGGACCTGTGTACAGCCGACTATGTCTATTACTTCGATGCGGACGACATGCTTCATCCGCAGCTTTTCGAAATCGCCGCCTATCTGCTGGAAAGGGACGGCAGTGATATCGTGACCTTCAAGGCGGATTCGTTCTACCGGAAATGGCAGCTGAGGGTGCGCAACGCCCTTGGTCTGGACAGCCTCGACTGGCTGCCTCTGCAGTACAGGCGACGTTTCCGTCTGGACCGCATACCTTCGTTCAGGACAGACGACCTGCTGCCTCATTGCTATGACACCAACCATCCGGACGACCCATGGCCCGTGAAGCATGTGAATGTGTGGATGAAGTTTTTCCGGAGGGAGGTTGCCCAGAGCGTGCGCACCATCGAGAATTCGACGATGGAAGATGTTGCGTGGTGGTCGGAAATGCTTGCAGTTCCACGCAGCGCCACGATCACCAAGCTGCCGCTATACTATTATTATATTAATAATGCGTCCATCATCCAGACCGTGGCCCCGCAGACGCGCGTGGCAAATGTCCTCCGTGGTCTGGAATACTCGAAAGACATCTATCTGCAGGTCGATCCGGCCCGCAGACAGATCTGGAAGGATCAGTTGATGGTACCGATCCTGGCGAGCCTGCCAAAACACATGGCCCGCGTTCCTGAAGGGGAATTGAAAGAGGAATTGCAGAGGAGGATCCAGGCCCTGATGGACCTGTAGGACATCCTACCAGTGCCTGGAAGAGTGGTGGTGATGGTGGTGCCCGTCGGAATGACCAACTCTGCTGCGGGATTCGCGCATGCGGTCGCGCAGACGCTGGAAGAATCCGCGCTCGTCTTCTTCGTCATCTTCGCTGTCTGAGACGGCCTGCTTGATCAGGTCGCCGAAGGTCAGACGGCGGGAGACCATGTCATAGATGGTCGGCCAGTCCGGGATGCCGCCGAGGTTGCGGTCATCGATGAAGAGATCCACACGGAGCTTGCGGGCTACTGAGGCGCCCTCGAATTCAGTCATTGGGCCGTCGCTGTTGACGGCGAAGAACTCCACGCCGCGCTCCTTGCAGAACTGCACCGCCTGATCCAGAAGTTCACCCTCGCGGGCGGTCCAGAGAATCAGCTGGTGCCCGTCTGCGGCAAGTCTTCTAAGCGTGTCGCAGGCAAAAGGACGCTCCTTCCCGATGGCAGGGTAGCGGTGTTCGACGATGGTTCCGTCGAAGTCAACGGCGATAGTCATAGTTTATTTAGATTCTTTTGCGTCCTCCTGGGCTTCCTTCTCTCCGTAACCGTAGCCATAGCCGTAACCATAGCCATAACCGTATCCGTAGCCATAGCCGTATCCGTAACCGTAGCCATAGCTGCCGTATCCGTAGCGGCGGCGGACTGCAGAGCCGTTGAGGACGATGCTCATGTTGTTGTATCTCTTTTCCTGGTAGATCTTCTCGAGGGTGACGAGCATGCGGCGGTCGAGTACGCCTGAGCGCACCACGAAGAGGGTGGAGTCGACCACTCGGTTGATGACAGTCGAGTCGGCCACCACATCGGTAGGCACGTTGTCGAGGATGATCAGGTCATACATCTCCCTGAGCTGGGCCATCAGGCTGTCGAGGCGGTCGCGGCGCAGCAGCTCCACCGGGTTAGGCGGAATCATGCCGGCCGGGATGATGTCGATGCCTTCGACGATGTCCTTGCGGAGGATGTAGCTCAGATCGAGCGTCTCGTCATAGAGATAGTTCGAGAGGCCGAGCACCTTGTGGTTCACTCCGAATATGCGGGAGAGGGTTCTCTTGCGGAGGTCCATATCCATCAGGAGCACCTTCTTCTTGGCGTCGGCAGCGCAGGCCGCGAGGTTGGTAAGCACGAAGGTCTTTCCGGAACCCACTGAGAACGAAGACACGGTCACCACATGGGATTTGACTCCCTGCGGCTTCATGAAGTCTATGTTGGTCAGCAGGAGTCGCATGGACTCCGTCATCAGGCCCTTGGACTTGCGGTCGTAGACGAGGGTGGACTTGAGGGTGGCTTTCTTGCCGCGCTTGGTCTTGCCCTTCTGCTGGTTCTCCGGAATTTCGCCTGCGAACGGAGCGGAAACGCTGTCCTCGATCTCCTTGCGGTTGCGCACCTTGTTGTCGAAGAAGAGGCTGAGAAGCAGGATGATGGTAGGGATGGCCAGACCGATCAGGAAGCCCAGCAGGAGCATCTTGTTCTTGCTAGGGGCGATGTGTACCTCGGTTGCAGAGGCCTCGTCGATCACTCGGGCATTGTTGTCTACCATCGCCTGGGTGATACCGTTCTCCTCCTTGCGGTTGAGCAGGAAGAGGTAGAGGGTCTCCTTGATTTTCTGCTGGCGCTCGAGGGTGAGCATCTTGCGCGCGGTGGCAGGCATCTTCGAGAACTTCTTCAGGGACTCGCTTTCCTTGGCCTCCAGGTCGTTCTTCTGCACATCGAGGCTCATGATGAGGT
>JAKSJK010000037.1 GCA_024398095.1 Bacteroidales bacterium | reverse complement strand
ATCCTCAACGAGTGCTTCTCCAAATAAAGGGGCAATACATATTATTTTATAAAATAATCCCACAAAACTATTGCAGGTTTGTGGGATTTTATATCTTTGCACCGCAAAAAATCCGGAGACTCCGGGACCGACTATTATAAATAGTCTTGAAACTGTTATATAGGTCGGGTAAGTTAAATGTTAACCTACTTTTTATGGTACGAAATGAAGAAGCTGACAGTTGTTTTAACGGCATTGTTATGCTGCTCTCTTGCGTACTCGCAAGAGGTTGACGTCAGAATTATCCCGAGAGCTGACGTCAACACCTATGTGCCCACCGCAAGCGGAGAAGGTTGGGACGTCGATTTCGGCAACACCTCTCTCTACACTCTCATCGAGGGCACATTTCTCGAGGATTTTTCCTACTCAGTCGCGAACCATTGGATCTCGATGTACGGCTATCAGACGCCAGGATCTGACATCGCAGGACTTTACACCGGTTCTTTGTACAACAACGCAAACAACTGGCTCGACTGGGCAAATCTAACTTACACACTCAGCACTGAGAAGGCCGGCAGTTTCTCTATCACAGCCGGAAAGGACGTGATGGCCATCGGTGGCTACGAGACTGATGCTTACGATTGGGATTCGCACTTCGGTCTCGCATCGATGTTCTGGAACTACGCTCCTATCTACCAGTGGGGTGGCAAAATCGGCTACATCACGCCGGGAGAGTCTACTGAGATTTATCTCCAGGCCACGACTTCACCTTACGGCGGCATGATGTTCCGCGACAGGCAGTTCGTTCATCTCGGCCTCATAGGCTATGGCGAATACGGCTTCTACAGACCGATCTGGTCCACCAACTTCGTCCAGTATGCTCCGGGCAAGTTCATGAACATCATCGCGCTCGGCAACGAGGTCGATGCCGGTCCTGTGACCATCGGAATGGACTGGCTGAACCGCGCCCGTACCACAACGGACTTCTTCAACCAGGAGTTTACCCTCATGGGAACTGTCAAGTGGGCTATCAACGACCAGTTCGAACTCTTCGCAAAGGGCGGCTGGGAGAGCTTCCGCGAGGATGGCTTCTTTACCAATCCTCTCACCGAGGAAAATGATGCCTATGGTCTCTACACTGATTATGCAGACGTGGATCTGGGCGTATTCAAGCCGCTTCCTCAGGATTATGTCTGGGGCGGTATAGGCCTGCATTGGTATCCTCTCAAGGACAGCCAGGACCTCCGTGTACATGCCGTAGTCTCTGCCAACAACTGGTCCAATACCATCCAGGTAAATGTAGGCGCAATCTACAATTTTTCTGTTACAGACCTTTTCAAGAAATAGAAAATGAAGGTTGATCCAAAGGATATAATCATCGACATCCAGCACATTAGCAAGGCTTTTGGTGACAAGGTGGTGCTCGATGACATCAATCTCTATATCAAGAAAGGCGAATTCCTCACCCTGCTGGGCCCTTCCGGCTGCGGCAAGACAACAATGCTGAGGATGATCGCCGGCTTCCTGGGAGCAGACTCAGGCGTGATTCTTCTCGACGGCAAGGATATCTCTCCGATGCCGCCTCACGAGCGCCCGCTCAATACCGTTTTCCAGAAATATGCCCTTTTCCCTCACCTGGATGTCTACGACAACGTGGCTTTCGGCCTCAAGCTCAAGAAGACTCCGAAGGAGGAAATAGACCAGAGGGTGAAGAAGGTGCTCAAGCTTGTCTCCATGTCGGACTATGAGGACCGCGATGTAAACAGCCTCTCAGGCGGCCAGCAGCAGCGTATCGCAATTGCACGCGCTCTTGTAAACCAGCCTAAGGTGCTCCTTCTCGACGAGCCTCTTGCCGCTCTTGATCTCAAGATGCGCAAGGATATGCAGATCGAGCTTAAGGAAATGCACGAGAAGCTGGGCATCACCTTCGTCTATGTGACCCATGACCAGGAGGAGGCTCTTACGCTTTCCGACACCATCGTGGTCATGAACGAGGGCAAGATCCAGCAGATCGGCACACCTATGGATATATATAACGAGCCGGTCAATTCATTCGTAGCTGACTTCATCGGTGAGTCCAACATCGTGAACGGCACCATGATCTGCGACCGCAAGGTCGAGTTTATCGGCCATGAGTTTGATTGCGTGGACGAAGGGTTCGGCGAGAATGTGCCTGTGGATGTGGTCGTACGTCCTGAGGATATATACATTATGAACAACCTCGATGCCGCCCAGTTTACCGGTACCGTGCAGACCTGCATTTTCAAGGGTGTGCACTACGAAATGACGGTAATCACCAAGGAGGGTTACGAGGTCATGATCCAGGACTACAACTGCTTCGAGGTGGGCAGCGAGGTCGGCATGCTCATCAAGCCTGCCGATATCCAGGTTATGAAGAAGGAGCGCATCTGCAACACCTTTGAAGGTGAGATGCTTTCCGACAGCAGAATCTGGATGCTCGACGCCGAGTTCGATTGCGAACCTCAGGAGGGCCTCTCAAAGGGAGACATGGTGAAGGTCGAGGTGCCGTTCGGCAAGATCGACCTGCGCGACAACCTTGACGAAGGCAGCACTGACGGCAGCGTAAGCTTCATCCTGTACAAGGGCAACCATTATCACCTCACCGTGATCACTCCGGAAGGACACCATATTTATGTAGATACCAACGACGTATGGGATAAGAACGACATCGTCGGCATCCACATTGATCCTGCGGATATGAAGATCACAAAAATCAGTGAGTAGGGAATGTTCAAGAAAAGATCAACCTGGGCTATCCCCTATGTGATTTTCATGGCGCTCTTCGTAGTGCTGCCGCTGCTGCTGATAGCCTTCTATGCGTTTACAGACGGCACCGGTCACTTCACCGTGAAGAACCTTATGAATTTCTTTACGGATGGCAAGTTCCTCAACTCGTTCTTCGTGTCGCTGGAAGTGGCATTGGAGAACACGCTGATCTGTCTGGCCATCGGCTATCCCGTGGCGATGATACTCGCGAGCAAGGATCTCAACAAGTCTGCGGTGACGGCGCTGCTGTTCATCCTCCCTATGTGGATCAACGCCCTCATGAGGACCATGGCCACCGCAGAGATCTTCAATGCTTTCGGCATCCAGCTGGGCAAGGGAACCCTGCTCTTCGGTATGGCCTATGACTACCTGCCGTTCATGATCTACCCGATCTACAACATCCTCAACAAGATGGACGCGTCCT
Organism: Bacteroidales bacterium; assembly: GCA_024398095.1. Taxonomy (GTDB): domain Bacteria; phylum Bacteroidota; class Bacteroidia; order Bacteroidales; family UBA932; genus Cryptobacteroides. The sequence continues at coordinate 17,663 of JAKSJK010000037.1, read as the reverse complement.
ATGCCGAGGCTGCTGCAGACCTGGGCGCGAAGCCTGCGACCGTATTCCTGAAGGTCACTCTTCCGCTTTCGATGCCTGGCATCATCAGCGGTGTGATGATGGTCTTCATGCCTACAGTTTCTACCTTCGCTATATCGGAGATACTCACGAACAACACCATCCAGCTCTTCGGTTCCGTGATCCAGGAGCAGTTCTACAACATGATGTGGAACCAGGGTGCGGCGCTTGCCCTCGTGATGCTCATAATCATCGGTCTAACAACTGTCTTCTCATCCGGTAAGGAAGACGAAACCCAGGGAGGACTGATCTGATGATGAAGAAAATACTCGCAAAGTCCTACCTTGGACTCGTTCTGGTGCTGCTTTACGCACCTATCGCTTTCATCGCGATCTATTCCTTCACGACAGCGAAGTCGCTGGGCAACTGGACAGGATTCTCCCTGGACCTCTATTCGTCTCTCTTCACAGGCGGAAGGGCGGCGGATGTGTCCAGCCACGAAACCCTTTCCGCGCTGATTGCAGCCCTGAACAATACCTTGCTCATCGCCTTCATCGCCTCTCTGGCTTCGACTTTCCTCGGAACCCTTGCAGCGATTGGCATCTTCAACATGAAGGGCCGCTGGAAGGCTGCTGTGCAGTTTACCAACAACATTCCGCTGCTCAATCCGGATATCATCACAGGTGTGTCCCTCTTCCTGCTCTTTGTTTTCCTGCATTTCAGCAGGGGATACCTGACAGTGATACTGGCCCACATCACCTTCTGCACCCCGTACGTCGTGCTCAACGTCCTGCCTAAGCTTTCCCAGATGAATCCTAACATCTACGAGGCTGCGCTGGACCTCGGAGCGACCCCGATGCAGGCTCTGAGAAAAGTGATGATTCCTCAGCTGCGTCCCGGAATGATCTCCGGATTCATCCTGGCCTTCACCATGAGCCTCGATGATTTCGCAGTGACCTATTTCACGGCGGGCAGTTCAGGACTTGATACTCTTTCCACCTATATCTATGCGGATGCCCGCAAGGGTGGACTCACCCCGGAACTGAGGCCTCTGATGACCATCATTTTCCTTATCATCCTTGCAGTGCTCCTTTTTGTGAACCTGCGTAATTTTAAGAAAAACAAATCTTTAACTATCTAATAAAAGAAATGAAGAAAATCTTCGCTGCAGCAGCAGTCGCTGCAACTGTATTCGCTTCCTGCTTCAGCCTCGGTGCAAAGGACAGGAAGGAAGTCCTCAAGGTGTACAACTGGTCAGACTACATCGCAGAAGGCGTGATCGCCGACTTCGAGCAGTGGTATTTCGAGCAGACCGGAGAGCAGATCGAGGTCAGCTACATGACCTTCGATGTGAATGAGGCCATGCTCTCCAAGATCGAAAAGGGTCAGGAGGATTACGATGTTGTCTGCCCATCCGACTACATCATCGAGCGCATGCTCAACAACAATCTGCTTCTCCCTCTGGATTTCGCGGCACTTCCTGATTCCATCAACTACATCTACAAGTACCGTTCTCCATACATCGAGAAGATGTTCCGCAGCATCAACCCTGCCATTGATGCCAACAACTATTCCGTAGCCTACATGTGGGGCACTACCGGTATCCTCTACAACTCAGACAAGGTGCCTGCAGAGGATGTCGCTACCTGGGATGTCATCCGCAACCCTAAGTATGCCGGCAAGGTCCTCATGAAGGATGCTCCGCGCGATGTCTACGGCCCGGTTCTCATCTATCTCAAGCAGAAGGAACTCGCAGAGGGTACCGTTACCCTCCAGGACCTCATGATGGATTCTTCCGCAGAGTCTATCGCCGCTGTGAAGGAGTATCTCCTCGAGTGCAAGAAGGGTGTCTGCGGCTGGGAGGCTGACCTGGGCAAGGAACTCATGACCAAGGAGCGCGCACTCGTTTCCCTCAACTGGAGCGGTGACGCCGTATGGGCTATCGAAGAGGCTGCCGAAGTGGGTGTGAACCTCGACTATACCGTGCCTGAGGAGGGCTCTACCGTATGGTTCGACGGCTGGGTTATCCCTAAGTATGCCAAGAATGTGAAGGCCGCAACCTACTTCATCGATTTCATGTGCCGTCCAGACATTGCTATCCGCAATATGGATGAGACCGGTTATGTGGCTTCCAACGGTGCATGGGAGGTACTTGAGTCCCAGATCGATCCTGAGTACGAACCTATCAACCTCAGCTACTTCTTCGGTGAAGAGGCTGATTCCGTTTGCGTAAACCCTGTTCTTTATCCTGACCAGGCTGTCATCGACCGCTGCGCTCTCGAGCACGACTGGGGCGAGAAGACCGAGGATCTTCTCTCCATGTGGCAGGATGTGAAGGGCAGCAAGGCCGGTGCCTCTACCTACATCATCATCGGTGCTGTCATCCTTGCAATCGTAGCGGCTGTGGTTTTCTCACGCCGCAGCAAGAACGGACGTGGAAAGCGTCCGGCAAGACGTCGCTAGTCAAATCTATATACCATGAGAACATATAACCTATTTATTGCACTTGCCCTCCTGGCATCGTCTCTGAACGCGTGCGACCCGGAAAAGAAGGGCGGAAAAGAAGATAAGCCGAAGGAGGAGATTCTCGGTGCCGGCACTGAGGTGGAAATCAAGCTTGCCGAGACCAGGAATGTCGCCGACGGCGTCGTGTATAAAAGATATGCACCAGCTCGTTTTACCGGCGGGGTATATGTTCTCGAGGTTGATATGCAGAATCCGGGCGTGGAACTCGAGGCTGTCTATGCCGACGAGATCTGCCCGAATCCTTGCAATGAGACAGGAAATAACGGCAAGAAACTTCGCGAAGTCCTTACCGAAACCATCGCCCGCAGGGTAAGGAACGGTTTCAAGGTGGTGGCCGGAGTCAACGGAGACTATTACGAAACTGCTGCCGGAACCCTGCTGGGTGTGCACATCCAGCAGGGTGAGCCTGTCTATGTGCCGAATCCTCGCAATACCCAGATCCATTACACTTGTATCCACGGTTTGACCGAGTTTGAGGATAGGACTGTGTCTACAGGGGAGAGGACCATAGATATGAATTTCACCTGGAACGGCGTCAAGCAGCCGTTTTATTCTGTGAATGACACCATCGTGCGTCTCAACCCGAGTCATGCGGCCCAGCAGTGGCAGGTGGCCAATCTCTATGATTCCAGGTTTAAGGAAGTTCCTTTCTCTTCGGTTCCAAGTCTTCTGAACTACATTAGCCCGCGTGCTCTTTTTGTTATCTGCAAGGCCTCAGCACCGCTTAAGGTCAATGTGGGTGAGATCAAGGCCAGCGTGCTTTCTGTTCAGGACGGCCGTGACGGAAAACTTGCCAAGGCTCCGTATGTGAATAACAATGATTATTTCGTGCTCCAGCTTACCGGCGATGCAGCCGATAAGTTTGCCGGCATAAAGGCCGGAGACGAGGTCAGCGTCAACTTCCAGATTGCCATCGGAGGAGTTGTGAAGCCGGTGAAGACCCATATCGGCGGTCTTTTCCGTTTCATCCATGAGGCTGAGTATGTGCCGGTTTACAAAAGCAAGGAGGACGAGAAGAAGCGCGCAGTGATTGCCGGAACCGACAAGGAGGCCAAGAAGGTTATTCTCGTGCTGGCTAATACGTCTGATCTTCTCTACCCTCAGCTTTGCGAGCTTTGCGTCAATCTTGGAATCTGGGATGGCGTTCGTTTCGATGGCGGCGGATCGGCAGAGATGGTGATTTGCAAGGGCCCTTACAACGAGATTGTCTGCGGTTCTACAGATAGCCGCGGCAACGAGAGAAGCAACATGAATTATCTGCACATCTGCACTAAGTAGTTCAGATTATTACTTCTTGCTTATGAAGATTGCGATGAGGGCGCTGAGGCCCAGAAGGAATGGGTAGTAGAGGTGAGGGATGATGGCAGCGGATGAAATGCCTGCGAGACCGGCGGCAATCAGCAGCTGGGCGCCGTAAGGGATGATTCCCTGCACAAAGCAGGAGAAGGTGTCCAGCAGGGAAGCGGTGCGTTTAGGGTCCAATCCGAAGCGGTCTGAGATCTCTCTGGCGATGCTGCCTGTAGTGATGATTGCGATTGTGTTGTTGGCCGTGCAGAGGTCGGCGAGGCTGACCAGGGCGGCGATGCTCAGCTGAGCCTTGCGCTTGCTGTTCGCATGACGTGTAAGCCTGTCGATAATGAAGTCGAGACCGCCACTGTGGCGTATAAGCCCCATGAGACCGCCTGCAAGCAGGGTGACTATGATGAGGTCGCTCATGCCGGCGATGCCGCGTCCTGCCGACTCCATCCAACCGACCCATCCGAAGCTGCCGCAGCACCAGCCTATGACGGCGTTAGCCAGAATTCCGATGGTCAGCACCAGAGACACATTGGTGCCGAAGAGCGCCAGGACGATAACCAGCAGGTAGGGGAGTATCTTGTACCATTCCCTGAGGCTGCCGACATTGCTGATATCAACATTCCAGCCCTGAACCATATATATTGCTGTGACGATCAGTACGGCCGGCAGTACAATACGTATGTTCGCACGGAACTTGTCGCGCATCTGGCAGCCCATGACCTTCGTGGCGGCGATGGTGGTGTCGGAAATGAATGACAGGTTATCGCCGAAAAAAGCGCCGCCTACGATGATGGCTGCCATATAGGCCTCGGACATTCCGCAGTTCGGGGCCATTTCCGTGGCCAGGGGAACGAGGGCGACAATGGTGCCGACGCTGGTGCCGATGGACATCGAGATGAAGCAGGAGGCGATGAAGAGGCCCGCGAATATGAGTTTGGACGGCACCACATGCAGGGTTGCAGCCACAGTTGCGTCGATTGCTCCCATTTCCTTGGCCGTTCCGGCAAAAGCGCCTGCGAGGATGAATATCCATATCATGGTGAGGATGTTCCTGTCTCCGGCACCTTCGCTGAAGCGCTCGATTCTTTCAGACAGCTTGCCTTTCGTGATGAGGACTGCATAGACAGCAGCCACCAGAAATGCCATGGAAACCGGGACCTTGCCGAATTCGGATGCTACGGCCGAGGATACCAGATAGACTGTCAGGAAGACCAGAAGGGGACTGAGGGCCAGCCAGCCCTGTTTTGCGCTTATTGATTTCATCGGGGGCAAATATACGAAAATTCGCATATTGATAAAACGACGCAGGCTGGCATCATAATGCCGAGCTAAAAAAATCCCATGGTCTGAATTGATTTGACCATGTGGGATAGGTGGCATATTACTTAATTGTTGGGATGGCGCAACCGGACTTCTCAGATGAGTCCCTTCCGGGAGAGCCAGAGTCGGAAGAAACGGTCATAAACCAAGTATTCACCCCGGTCATTGGTGATGAAATCCTTTTCCAGAAGCCCCTTCACCGCAGACGCGACGGCACTCGGGGAGACCAAGGCGTGCCTCCTCACGAAAGCGCCGCCGGTGACCTCGCGGGCGGTTCCCTCGGAAGCGATTGCGAGGAAGACGTCACGCTGCCTCAGTGGCATCTGGTACAGCAGCGACTCATATGTGTCCGACGACAGCCTGACGATGAACTCCACGGCATCGTCGATCATCGCGACAGTGCAGGTGGAACCCTTTTCCGTGCGCGAATACAGCACGTTGAGCACGCGGTGCATGTAGCTTGTGACGCCGTCGAAGCGGTCGTAGATGGTGCTGACCACGGCAGGGTCGAGAACCCGCCCGTTCTCCATGAACTTCGACACGCAGAAATCCGTGTACTTATCAAGGCCGAGAGGCATGAGGTTCATGATCGTCACGCTCTGATAGAACGGTCTCGACGGGGATGTGAACATCCCGTCCATCAGATGCCTCTGGCTCCCGGAGAATATGAAGTGTGCGTTTGTCGTTTTCTGCACATATGTACGAAGGGTCGCTTCGACCGTGGGATCATCATACCTGGTGACCTGCTGGAACTCGTCTATCGCCACGATGCAAGGCCTGTCGGCATTCTGGAGATAGGAGAATATCTCATCCAGCGTGGCTGCCGGATTGCGTATTTCACCCAGGCCCACACTCCACGAAGGCACACCGTTCATGTCGAACGATATCTCGGAGCGCAAGGAGGCCATCGCAGATACGAAGCGCTCCCACACGCTGCGTCCCTTCGGACGCAACTCGTCGAGGACGGCCTTGCCGAGCATGTTCACGAAGTCGCTGAGCGAGCGCGTGGCATAGACATCCACTACGAAACAGTGGTAGTCCGACCGGAACTCCTCACAGTCGAAGACATGATATATCAGCTCAGTCTTGCCGAGCCTTCTCGGCGAGATGAGCGCGACGTTGTTCTCGTTCATCAGAAGCGACCTCAGGTCGGCTGTCTCCACCTCCCTGTCGCAGAAGTACTCCGCACCGGCGTAGCCGTTTGTCACGAATGGGTTCCTCATGGTAAAATAATTTTTGACAAATATAATACTATTTTATGATTATCATATAATGATTATCACTTTTTGATAATGAGTGTCTCTCCTGCTCCGTGAGGCCGCTGTCAGTCTGCGTCGGGTTAGAGCGCGATTGCCTTGCGAGGATTGAGTCCGTGGGCGGAGAAGGTGTACTTGTGGTCGCCGTTTATTTCGTAGACCGAGATCTCGCCGGTGGTGGAATAGTCAGAGATACCGACATAATACACGCCGTCGCCGGCAGAAAGGCTGTAGGCATTCACTTTGCCGGTCATAAGGGTATTAGCCATCTCGTCACCTGCCTTGTAGTTGCGGACGGTCCCGGATACCTTCCAGGTGGCATCGTACTCCTTGACCAGAATGCCGATAGTGCCATCTGAAAAAACTGCGAGATCGTCGGCACCATCGGTATACTCGATCTTGACAGCCTTGTCATCCAGACCAATGGAGTAGACACATGGCTTCACATCGGCATAATTACCTGCGCACTGCAGGTAGATGATGTCGCCGACAAGTTCGATATTGATAGGGTTGAGATCTATCTTCAGTTCCTCCACCTGCTCGAACTTCTCCAGATCCACCTTGCTCACCGTGTCGTTGAATCCTGGCAGATATCCGCCGGAATTCGCTACATAGGCAAAGTTGCCCCTGATCACAAGAGCCTCTGGATTCGGACCCACGTCTGTGGTCCTGTAACTGCCGTCAGGGTTGATTCGGCAGATATAGCCTTCGTAAAGGGTAGCATAGAGAGTGTTACCGTCTACGACAAGGTTGCGAGGGGAGCAGGCATCCTCTCCGACCCTCGGCTCCACAATGTGGTAAACCTTGAGGTCCTTGTCTGTCAGGTAGACTCTCTGGGAACCGGTTACTGCGATGGCATAGCCTCCGTTGAATTCCACTATATCCTGGCCTGTATCACCGAGAGCGTAATCGTTGACGGTAGCGAAATCTGTCACGAGATTTCCGTTGGCGGTGACGATTGAAAGAGTCGCATTGTTTGCTTTCATGCTGCCCTCGCAGAGCACGAGGAACCTGTCGGAAGTGTCAGGAATATCTGTTGGAACCTCCTTGTGACAAGAAGTAAAGCTGAAACTTGCAATGATAGCAAGAGTGATGATTGATAAAGATTTACGCATGATAAATTGAATTTATTGTTTAATAACTTATTCTCATAGTGATCCTGAACTGACGCCCAGGCATAGGGTAGGAACGGATGATTTCGTAATTGGTGCCGATCAGGTTGAGCCCCTCTGCGCTCAGCATCAGCCTGGTCTGACGAAGTTGGAACTCGTGGCTCAGGGAAACGCCCAGGTCGCAGTAGGGCTTCAACATCAGGGACTGAATGTTCTGATTACCGTACCAGCGTCTTCCCACCGCATTGACGAGGGTGCTGAAAGTAATCCATCTGCTGTCCAGGCTGAACTGGGCGTTGCAACTGTGACGCGGAGTGTAACGGATCTGGTCCAGGTAGTTCGCAGCCTCGGGGTCGGTAATATCCACGGCATACATATAACTATATCCTGCGTGCGCGACAAGTCTCAGGTCGGGGGTTAGTTTCCAGTCGGCATTGGCGTTGACATCGCATCCGGCCATCAGGGCTTTACCGATGTTCTGCATAGACCATACGAAAAGAGTAGGCGTAGCTACAATCTTGTCTTTTACTAAATTACAGAAGACATCTGCAGTGATGCTTAAAGTGTGTGTGCTTCTGAACTGGCCCCATGAGAGCCCGATGTTGCTCTGGAATGCCTTTTCCGGACGCAGGTTCCGGTTACCTATCCGGGCCCAGTACAGATCGTTGAAGGTCGGGGCTCTGAATCCGTCTCTGACCGCGGCGCGAAGTGCGAAGCCCCTAGGTAGTTCCCAACTCATCGAGAGTGCAGGAGAGAGGCGCCAGAGTGGCTTTCTCTCGGCTCCGCTCTGTACGAAATCCTTCTGCCAGAGGCCGGCCAGGCTGCCGATAAGGCACATTTCCCCGTTCCAGTATTTCGCGGAAAGGGCAGTGGTGCTCTGAAGTCTGACAGGGAAGGGGCAGTCCTCGAGCGTGGTCCGGAGATGACCGGCATCCAGGTCCTGGGCTAAGGCTAGTTCTAGGGAGTATACAGGCGTGTATGATGCTGTTGCAGAAATACTTGCCATATTCTGCTTGTAGTAATCGTTTAGGGGTATCCGGTATAGTTTCGAGCTGTCTGTGTAGTTGGTCCAGCAATAATTCCAGGAGGCGCTGGTACGTAATTTCAGATCCTCGTTCAGACTCTTGTGGTAGGCAAGTGAGGCTAAAATCTTCCTGTCGGAGGTACTTTCGGTCGGATTCTGGGTGTAGAGGATGGCGGGGCCGGGCAGATTTCGTCTGGAAAGATCTCCCAAGAGCTTCATTTCGAAGTATCCGTCCTCGTCCAGGTCTGCCCACAGATTGATCTCTCCTCGTCCCTTGCTAACCTCGCTGCCTTCTCTTAGCAGTCTCTCTGTTGCACTTCCATTCGCTACTTCAAAGGGGTAATTTCCCTTGCTGCAGAGGTAGCTGAAGTCGGCGGAAAGGATCACTTTTTCCCCAATTTTCTGCTCCCAGAGAAGTTCAGGAGAGATGGTCTGAAAGGAGCGGTAACTGGCCTGGAAAGCTAGGTTAAAAGGCTGAATTTTGCCATTTCTGTCAAATTTTTCAAATCTTGGTACCTCTGTTAGCATTTCTACTGTGCTAGAGCTCAAAATTTGCTTTGCGGAAGTAGAAATATCCTCTTTACCAATATATGTAACAAAAAAGTATTTCTTATTAACAAAATTGTTAAGTTCTATATCTGCCATTCCGGACTGCAAATCCGCCATAGAAATTCCGTCATAAAACACCGATGTGTGCTGAGCCCCCATTCCTCTGACCGAAACGGTCTTCATTCCGCCTATTCCGCCGTAGTCCTGGACCGTCATTCCTGTCACTGTCTTTAGTGCTTCATCCATGCTCTTGATGCCGAGTCTTGCCAGGCTTTCGATACCAATCCCTTGGGTCGGGCTGCCGTTGGTTTTTTTCATCGCCGGGTCCGCTGTTTTCCATGATCCCATCAAGGTGTCTGCCAACTCGACCGATTCTGATGTGGCACGTACAGTGTCCCTGGACTCGGAAGGGGAGTCCACGGCAGAATTGGACAGTCCTATAGCAAGGACCGCGTATGTCAGCATTGTCTTCAGTAGCATTTCTCTTCCAGCACTAGGCGTTCCTGACCCCGGGAACACAGTTCCGATCAATTGCAGGCAGGTCTTCTGGCTCGTCCCGTCCGGACGCCTTCCCGGAAATGCTTCCAGTGGCTTTCAGATTGTCCGGACTGTCTTTGGGACTCACAGCTGCGGGCACAGTCCCGGATTCCCACCGGGTTCCCTTTTCACGTCTCGCGCAGTCTCACGCGGGAGCGCACCTGCAATTGTTGAAAAATCTGTTGACAAATATACGGACAATATTCCAATACGATGCCCGAAAATGGGTAAATTCGCAGTCGTTAAGAAGGTCTTTAACACAAACTAACTAAATATTTTATGAAAAAAATCATTATTGCTGCAGTTGTAGCACTGCTTCCACTGTTCTGCGCAAACGCTCAGACTAACATTCAGTTACATTATGACATGGGTAGCTATCTCTACCATGGTCAGGGCAGCAAGGCCGACCTCGGCAAGAATGCCGGCAACCGCCAGGTTCTCACCACTACCATCGAGCATTGGAATGCCGACAGGTTCGGTAGCAATTTCTTCTTCATCGATGTGGATTTCACATCAGACCCTCTCGCAAAGTTCTCAGCAGTCCGCGGCGCCTACACCGAGATCTCCCGTGAGTGGTGCTTCTGGGGCAATACCAAGCTCAAGGATCTCACCTTCCACATGGAGTACAACGGCGGTCTCGACCGCTACAGCAAGTCTTACAATGACGCATGGCTCTTCGGTCCTACATATAACTTCCACAACGGCGATTACAGCTTCACCGCTTCAATCTCAGCCCTTTACAAAGTTATCCCTGGCAACGCCAAGAACGTGAACAACTTCCAGCTCACCGGCGTTTGGAACTGGACATTCTACAAGGGTATGTTCAAGTTCTCAGGTTTCGCCGATCTCTGGATGGAGAACAGGCCTTGGCAGCTCGGCGCAAAGGGTGACAAGAACAACGACGGTACCGATTTCATCTTCATCAGCGAGCCTCAGTTCTGGTTCAACCTCAACGCAGTCAAGGGTTGCGAGGATGTAAACCTCAGCTTCGGTACCGAGCTCGAGCTCAGCAACAACTTCGTCGGCACCGGCTTCTACGCTTGCCCTACCCTCGGTGTGAAGTACACATTCTAGTCTGATTCTCAATAAGTAACACATTCTAATTTGAAGTAATCATGGCAGATATCATGAAGAAGCTCTTCGGTTTCGAGAAGGGCGTCCACAAGGTCAGGACCGAAATCGTGGCAGGTGTCACCACCTTCCTCACCATGGCCTACATCCTGGCTGTCAATCCAGGCATCTTCAGCGCCCTCAGCGACCTGGGCATGCCTACTCCTTCTGTATTTACCGCCACTGCGCTGGCTGCCCTTGTCGGCACCCTTGTCATGGCATTCTACGCAAAGAAGCCTTTCGGACTTGCTCCGGGCATGGGCCTCAATGCATTCTTCGTATTTACCGTCTGCCTCGGTATGGGCTACACCTGGCAGTTCGCACTCACCGCAATCCTCATAGAGGGTATCATCTTCATCCTGCTCACCCTTACAAAGGTGCGTGAGCTCATCGTGAATTCGATCCCTGCCGACATGAAGAAGGCAATCAGCGCCGGCATAGGCCTGTTCATCGCCTTCATCGGTCTGAAGAACTGCAACATCATCGTGGCAAACGACGCCACCTTCGTAGGCCTCGGCAACCTCGGTGACGCTACTGCAATCCTCGCAATCATCACCTTTGTGATCACCGGTGCACTTCTCGTACTCAGGGTAAAGGGCGCGCTCCTCATCGGAATCGTCATCTCTACCCTCATCGGTCTTCCTATGGGCCTGACCAATTTCGGCTCATTCAGCCTCGCAGTTCCTAGCATCAAACCTATCTTCTGCCAGTTCGCGTGGAGCCAGATTCTCAGCTGGGATATGCTCGTAGTTGTCATGACCTTCCTCTTCATCGATATGTTTGACACCATCGGAACCGTTGTGGGCGTGTCAATGAAGGCCGGCATGGTCGACAAGGACGGCAAGGTGGACGGCGTGAACCGCATCCTCATGGCCGACGCAGTCGCTACCACAGCAGGTGCATGCCTCGGTACCTCTACCACCACTACTTACGTGGAGAGCGCCGCAGGTGTATCAGAGGGTGGCCGTACCGGTCTCACCGCTCTCGTTGTGGCTTGCTGCTTCGCACTCGCACTTCCTTTCTCAAGTTTCTTCCTCGCCATTCCTGCAGCTGCAACCGGAGCTGTGCTCGTGCTTGTGGGTGTGATGATGGCAAGTTCTATCGGCTCGATCAACTTCAGCGACATGGATGAGGCTATCCCTTCATTCATGACCATGCTCCTGATGCCTCTGTGCTACAGCATCTCAGACGGTATCATGATCGGTGTGATAACTTATGTAGTACTTCACTTGCTCTCATTCAAGAAGGAGACTATCAAGAAGATAAGCCCAACGATGGCAGTGCTTGCAGTCCTGTTCATCGCAAAATACGTAATAGCTGCAATCAACTAATCCCCTATAATAATGATAGAAAGATACAGCCGCCCTTGCATGAGGGCCATCTGGACAGAAGAAAACAAATTCAACGCCTATCTGGAGGTCGAAATCCTCTCTGATGAGGCATGGTCCCAGCTGGGAGTGATCCCTGCAGAGGATGTAGCGGAGATCCGCAGGAAGGCTACCTTCTCTGTGGACCGCATCAAGGAAATCGAGGAAATCACCCGTCACGACGTGGTGGCTTTCACCCGCGCCGTCAGCGAGTCCCTCGGAGAGGAGCGCAAGTGGGTGCACTACGGACTTACTTCCACTGACGTGGTGGATACCGCCAACGGCTACCTCATCAAGCAGGCAGATGCCATCCTCATGAAGGATATGGAGGAGTTCCTCGAGGTGCTCCGCAAGCGTGCCCTTGAATTCAAGGACACCCCTTGCATCGGCCGTACCCACGGCATTCACGCCGACATCACTTCCTACGGCCTCAAGTGGGCTCTCTGGTACGAGGAGATGAAGCGCAACATCGAACGCTTCAAATTCGCTGCCAAGGGTGTGGAGTGCGGCAAGATGAGCGGTGCGGTGGGCAACTATGCCAACATTCCTCCTTTCATCCAGGACTATGTATGCGAGAAGCTTGGCATCGACAGTGCTGCTATCTCCACCCAGGTGCTCCAGCGCGACCGTCACGCTTTCTATCTTTCAACTCTCGCAGTTATCGCCTCGACCCTCGAGCAGATGGCCACAGAGGTCCGCAATGCCCAGAGGACCGAGGTCCGCGAGGCTGAGGAGGCTTTCCGCAAGGGCCAGAAGGGCTCCAGCGCCATGCCTCACAAGCGCAATCCTATTTCCTCTGAGAATATTTGCGGATGCGCGCGTGTGATGCGCGGTTATATGGCCGCCAGCAACGAGAATGTGGCTCTCTGGTACGAGAGGGACATCTCCCACTCTTCCACCGAGCGCATCATCCTTCCTGACGCAACCGAGCTGCTTGACTACATGCTCGTACGCTTCAAGGGCATTCTCGAGAATCTGACAGTCTACCCTGAGAACATGATGGCGAACATCTACAAGACCAAGGGCGTGATTTTCGCCCAGCGTGTGATGAATGCCCTCATCGGCAAGGGCCTTGCCCGCGAGGAGGCTTACGACACCGTGCAGCCTATCGCAATGAAGGCCTGGACAGAGGGTCTGGACTACCAGTCTCTCCTCAAGGCGGACGCAAAGGTGATGGGACTTCTGAGCGAAGAAGAGCTTGACAGCTGCTTTACCCTCGAATACTACATGAAGAATGTGGAATTCATCTTCAAGAGAGTGGGTATCCTCTAACGGTAATTACTAACTTTATATAAATATGAAAAAAGTAGACGTAGTACTTGGAATGCAGTGGGGCGACGAAGGCAAAGGCAAGGTCGTCGACGTTCTCACTCCGAACTACAATGTTGTGGCCCGTTTCCAGGGCGGTCCTAACGCGGGACACTCACTTCATTTCAACGGCAAGAGCTTTGTGCTCCACACCGTGCCTTCAGGCATCTTCCGTGACGGTGCGACCAACATCATCGGCAACGGCGTGGTCATCGACCCTGTGATCCTCCTCGACGAGATCAGCCAGATCGAAACCATGGGCGTGGATTGCACCAAGAGGATGAAGATTTCCAAGAGGGCAAACCTCATTCTCCCTACCCACAGGATCCTCGATGCCGCAAACGAAGCTGCAAAGGGCAAGTCCAAGATCGGTTCCACCCTCAAGGGCATCGGTCCAGCATACACTGACAAGATCGCGCGTGTAGGCCTGCGTATCGGCGATATCAACTCTGCGGAGTTCAAGAACCGCTATGAGGCTCTCAAGGCTTCCCACCTTGCAACCATCGCAAACCTCGGCTTCACCGATTTCGACATCACAGAGTACGAGGCAAAGTGGTTCGAGTCTGTTGAGGCTCTCCGCAAGTTCGAATTCATCGACAATGAGGTCGTGGTGAACAACCTGCTCGCTTCCGGCGAGGCTATCCTCGCAGAGGGCGCACAGGGCTCACTCCTTGATGTCGACTTCGGTACCTATCCGTTCGTGACTTCTTCCAACACCCTCTGCGCAGGCGCCTGCACAGGTCTCGGTGTGGCTCCTTCACGCATCGGAAACGTGTTCGGTATCTTCAAGGCATATTGCACCCGCGTCGGTGCAGGTCCTTTCCCTACCGAGCTCTTCGATGAGACAGGTGAGGCTCTCCGCCAGATCGGTCATGAGTTCGGCGCTACCACCGGCCGTCCACGCCGCTGCGGCTGGCTCGACCTTGTAGCCCTGAAATATACCGTGATGATGAACGGCACAACTTCCCTCATCATGATGAAGTGCGACTGTATGAACGATTTCGACACTGTGAAGGCTGCAGTGGGCTACGAAGTCAGCGGCAAGCAGATCGACTGGTTCCCTTACGAGGCCAACGATGTCGAGGTGAAGCCTGTCTATAAGGAGTTCAAGGGCTGGAAATGCGACACCACCAAGTGCCGTACCTACGACGAGCTTCCTCAGGAGCTCAAGGACTACATCAAGTTCATCGAAGACTACTGCGGTGTGCCTGTAAACATTATTTCTGTGGGACCTGACCGTTCCGAAACCATATTCAGATAAAAATGTACAAGAGAATTTTCTACGTCCTCGCTCTAACCGCGACAATCCTGTGTTCTTGTAAAAAGGACCCAGTCCCGGCATCTATCTATCTGACTGTCACAGCCAATTCGTCACTTTCATTCAACTGTGAGAATCCTGTGGATCAGAAACTTACCTTCAAGACCAACGGCAAGTGGACGATAAATGTGCCTGAAGCTGCAAGCTGGCTTACCGTTTCGCCTACTTCCGGGGATCCAGGAGGGTCAATCAAGATATTTTCCGTGAGCGTGAAGGCTGAGCCCAACAACACAGGCAAGTCCCGTTCTACGGAGCTTGAGATCGTTTATGGAACGAGGACGAAGAAGATTCCTGTGAGCCAGAGCCTGCTGCACCAGTGTTCCGATCCGACTGTCACGAAAGACATGCTGTTCAGTACGACTCTGGGCCGTAACAATACAAACGTCTGCCAGGGATTCGACTACGATCCTGATGAGGACATGGTCTATATCACCCAGAAGTACGGTATCTGGCGCAATCACATCGGCTGGCAGAAGAGGGAGACTGCCAATAGTACGACCGTTGCCTCCAACTTCATGACCCTCGGTTGCTTCTGCCACGGCAACAACATTGCAATCGAGAAAAAAGACGGCAAGAAATATGTCTGGGCTCCTAACTACGGCACCAGGCAGAGTGATGGCAGTTACGACCGTCCGAGGATCGTTTCCCGTTTCCCTCTCGTAAGCGGACAGACCATCTATAACACCGAGACCACCGAGAACTATTATTTCGGACAGGAGGTTTCCTGGCCTGCGTTCGACTTCGAGCACGACATGATGGCCATCTGTACCTACAAGATGTTCTATGTCTACAAACTCAGCGAACTGATGGCGCTTCCGGATGAATATGTCACAGTGGAGCCGGCAATCACCTACGGCGGATCGAGCCCTGTGGATACCAAGATTGCGGAGTTCTCCGGCAAGCCGATTGTCAATGCTAAGGACTGCACCAGGGTTAAACCTCTCTACACGGTGACATTCGATTATTCGAAGAGGGGACTTCACTGGCAGTCCTACTGCATCTACAACGGATGGATCTATGCGATTCTGGAGGCTGACACCAAGTCTGCTCCCGAGATCATGTTCGACACCTATGTCGAGGCCTACAAGATGGATGGCAGCCGGAATGTCTACAAGATCCGCCAGGAGTACATGCAGAACCGCGACAGCATAGTAGGGTTCGACTGGAATGAGTCAGACTATTTCTATTGCGAGCCGGAAGGAATCAAAGTCATGGGCGATACCATGCTTATGCTGTACTGCATGAGGGGAAAGGATGGCGGCAATCATGTTACACGCCGTCCGGTAATCTTCAAACTCGCCACCCCAATTCTTTAGAGGGGGTTGAGTCCGAGACCTGGTCCGGAAGGGAGGCGCAGAAGCCCGTCCTCGACTGTGACGCCCTTGAACAGGTCGTTGGAAATCAGCAGGTTGCCGTCCAGGTCGGCGAAGTCGACGGCAGGGGAGAGATGTGCTGCGGCTGTTACGGCGCAGGATGTCTCGGTCATGCAGCCCATCATCACCTTCATGCCTTCGGCGCGGGCGTAGTCGATCATCTTGCGGGCCTCGCTCATGCCCGTACACTTCATCAGTTTGATATTTATTCCTGAGAAGGCGCCTTTGATACGGCGCACGTCGGCCAGCCTCTGGATGGATTCGTCTGCGAAGATCGGCATAGGGCTGCGTTCGGTGATCCAGGCGATGTCGTCGAGCATTTCCTTCGGCATCGGCTGCTCCGCCATCTGGACGCCTCTTTCGTGCAGCCAGCAGATCATGTCGAGGGCCTGGTACTTGTCTTTCCAGCCCTGGTTCGCGTCCACAACGAGCGGCACATCGGTGACGCTGCGTATGGTCTCGATCATCTCCTTGTCGCTATCCATGCCGACTTTCACTTTCAGCACCTTGTAGAGTCCCAGGGCTTCCTGAGTTTTTTCGCGAACTACTTCCGGCGTGTCGATGCCGATGGTGAAGCTTGTTGCCGGGGCCTTGGCTGCGTCGTAACCGAAGAGGCGGAACCATGGCTGTCCCATAAGTTTGCCCACGAGGTCGTGGAGAGCTATGTCGATCGCCGCCTTTGCAGGTGCGTCGCCCTCGCTGATACTGTCCACGTAGGCGAGTATGTCTTCCATGCAGAACGGGTCGGCGAACTGTTCGAGGTTCACCTTTTCGAGAAATGCGCAGACGCTTTCCACTGTGTGGCCGAGGTATGGCGGCATCGAGGCCTCGCCGTAGCCGGTGTAGCCGTCGAATTCTATCTTAACCTGCACGTCAGGCGTCGTTTTGCGTGAGAACGACGAAACCGTGAAGGTGTGTCTGAGTTCTATTTCGTATGGATTCCAGCTCAGCTTCATACGCGCCGAGCCGAGTCTGTTGACATTGTAGATGGATGGGGAACTGCATCCGATGACAGTGCTGCCTGCTGCAGCTGCGGCACCTGCGATTGCCGCTGTCTTGAGGAAATCTCTGCGTTTCATGACACGAATATACCAATTTTCGTGTATATTTACGCATTGAATATGAAACTGAGACCTTACATATCATTGCTTCTGGCGCTGCTGGTTGCGGCAAGCGGCTGTGAAAAGCCCGTACCTGTGCCTCCTGACGATGGCACGGAAATCGTCGACCCGGACCCTACACCGGATCCTGACCCGACACCGGACCCGGATCCAGATCCGACCCCTGATCCTGAGCCGGACCCTGACCCGACACCTGATCCGGAGCCTCCTGTGACGGTGACGGTCATTGACAAGGGTTTTGAGCCGTCCGCCACGACTCCGAAGCCGCAGCATCCGGAACTGATCCATACTGTTGCCTACAACGACTTCTATAATCCTGTGCAGGACGAACTGGATGAATTTGGCAATGTGGATTACGTCTGCTCGCAGGGAAATGGCACTGCCTGGCCTCTGGTCCTGGACAACGGACATATACGCTTCTATCAGGGAAGTTCTGCCAGCAAAGG
>JAKSJK010000036.1 GCA_024398095.1 Bacteroidales bacterium | reverse complement strand
TATGAAAAAGCTCTTAGCAAGCGTCATTCTTCTATGCGTGTGCCACTTCGGCTATGCCCAGAAGAATGCGATTAAGACCACATTCCTGTCCTGGTTTACAGGCAGCAGCAAAATTTCTTATGAAAGAGCTTTCGGCTCGGACTGTCCGATGAGTGCCGAGCCAGCGGTAGTCCTCATCTGCGCAGGCTACGACAAATTCCATAACAAACCACTCGGAGTGTCGCTCCGTTACGGACACAAATTCTTTCTCGCCTGGAATAACGAAGAGCATCCGCTGAGAGGGTTTTACCTGCGTCCGGAAGCCGTCTGGACCGATTACCGATACGACTCCCATGTGGATCCGGGAACGAGGAAGACGGCCAACATGGGAGCACTTCTTGGGACAGCCGGGGTACAGTGGGATTTCGGCCACTTCCTGATTGACGGGTGGTTTGGAGGTGGATACGCCTTTGGCACCCCATCGGAGACCGGCTACATGCACGGATTCAAGGTGTGGGATTTCTTCGGCACCTACAATCCCAATATCGCCCTCAGCTTCAGCATAAGACTAGGATACTGTTTCTAGATCCACACACACCCAGGGCGCGGTGCGTATTCAGCAGCAAGCAAAAAAAATCCTAACTTTGCAGGAAAGCACAGGAGTCATGGATAGAAGAGACTTTCTCAGGACCGGATTGTACGGGATAGGCATGCTCGCAGGACTGGAAACAGTGTCCTGCGTGAGCACAAGGCAGCACTTTGACACGATCATAAAGCACGGCAGCATCTTCGATGGAACCGCCACAAACGAAATTGCAGCCAAACTTGTCAACACCCCGAGGATCGCGTCAGGTGGCTTCGTGGGCGACATCGGCATCCGCGACGGTAAGATAGCCGCAATAGGACGTAACCTCGGCAGGTCCGCAGACCGAATCATAGACGCCGACGGACTCGCCGTGTCACCGGGATTCATAGACATACACTGCCACTCCGACAAGAAACACCTCAAGGCTCCGAAGGCCGACAGCCGCATCTACCAGGGCATAACCTGCGAGCTGGGCGGCAACTGCGGCGACATCAGCTGGCCGAAAGAAGCCCGCTACGACATAGGCAAGTTCCGCAAGATGCTCAGCGACAACGGTCTGGGCATCAACTACGGCAGCCTTGTGGGACATGGCGACATACGTGAAATGGTCGTGGGGCCATATAATGTCAAGGCCAGCGACGAAGAACTCTCCCGGATGTGCGACATACTCGACCGCGAACTCAGCAACGGCGCGCTGGGCCTCTCCTTCGGATTGGAATATGCTCCGGGCTGCTACTGCGACACCCGCGAAATGGCCGCACTCTGCCGCATAGTAGCCGAACACAACGCCCTCTACGCCATCCACATGAGGCACGAATCCGACAAGGTCGTGGAAGCCTTGACAGAAGCCATCGAAGCCGCACGTCTCTCAGGAGCCAGGCTGCAGGTCAGCCATCTGAAAGCCCAGAACCCTGCCAACTTCGACAAACTGCCGCAACTGCTGAAGATGATAGACGACGCACGGGCAGAGGGCATAGACATAGCCTTCGACAGATATCCCTACACTGCCTTCGCGACAGGATTCACCTCCTTCATTCCGATCGAACTGCGCGACGGCACCCACGAAGACATACTTCGCCGCCTGGAAAACCCGAAAACGGCCTCAAAGATAGCCGAATACACCACCCAAAGACTGGAACGCTTCGGAGGGGCCGACAAAGTGCTCGTGGCCGCCTGCCGCAAAGAAGAAAACCTGATCTACTCGGGCAAGAACCTGGAAGAATGCTGCGCAATCTCCGGTATGAGTCCGGAAGAAATGGTTCGCTATCTGCTTATCAGCGAAGACCTTAAGGTTCAACAGGCCACCTTTGCAATGAAAGAAGAGAACCTGGAGATGATTTACCGTCACCCGCTCTCCATGCCGGGATCCGACGGCAGCGTCTACTCGCCTGAGGGACCGCTAGGCAAGGAACTGCCACACCCACGTTCATACGGTACCTTCCCACGCTTCTTTCAGAAATTCGTGCGCGAAAAACAGGTGCTCGACCTGACCACGGCCGTACACAAATGCACCGGACTGCCTGCCTCACGCATGAATCCGGACAGGCGCGGACTGCTCAAAGAAGGCTACGCAGCCGACATCACCATCTTCGATCCTGCGACCATTGAAGAAACCGCAACCTACGCCCAGCCGCACCAATTCCCAAAGGGCATAGCACATGTACTGGTGAACGGCGCGCATGTGATCGAAGACGGCCGTCACACCGAAGTTCTGGCGGGACAGTTGGTCTAGGCAAAGCTATCTCTCCAGATGGCCTGCAGCCTGCAGGAGCTTGGTACGAAGAAGCGGATTCAGGCGCGGGTTCTCCTCCAGATAGGCCTGCACTTCGGCAGCGGCCTCGGCGGACACATGCCCGGACAGGAGTGCTCTGCACCAGGAGGCTGGCAGGAAGATGTCGCCGGTACGCTGCACCTCTGGAAGTACGTCCAGAGCGGGACGGATGTACGGTATGGCCTCCTCACCTCTCAGAGGATGATTCAGGAGAGCAAGGGCGGAAAGAGCCCTGGACTCCGGTCTGCGGCCCTGGGGAGTCAGCAATAGTCTGAACAGTTCATCGCGTTCCGCCTTGTCGGCAGACACCGCACGCGAGACGAAATCAAAGGTCTGCAGACGGTCGGGATTCTCGATTCTGGAGCGCTGCATGGCACATATTTCCTCAGCACGGGCAGGCAGACGCAGCATCAGCTGGTACGCCATATCAGTATAGTCCCGTTCGCCGAGAGTCATGCCCGGCAGAGGGTCGCAGTCATGCCAGATAGAATAGAGCTTCCCTACTGTATCCTCCGAAACAGCAGTACCATAGAGCTGACGGAAAGCCAGCAGCCTCAACTCGCCGGAAAGTGCAGCGTCTGAAGCCATGGTCAGCAGAGCCGACTCCAGCTGAGGGGCAGACGGCAGGAAACGGGCCGCCCAGGTGGCATAACCCAGCATGGAACCCAGAATCAGAGGATTCGGCTCGGACTTCAGCTGCGATGCACACCATTCCACGAATTCAGCCTTATCCAGGCGGCCGCGCCACACATTCTCATAGAGATTCATAAGTATGGCCATGCGCTCGGTCTCGCTGCGTGAAGGGTAGACGGAACGGGCATAGGCGGCATCTTCCCCGTTCAGGCAGAAACAGCCGTAGGCGCCGCCGTCCACGTTCGGGAGCAGATGCACTATCTCCGAAGAAAGATTCACAGTGTCCGCGGAAACTTCACGGTCTGAAACTACGCGCACAGAAGATCCGTCTGCGAGCATAGCCAGAGATTCCACCCTCTGCTGCCAAAGGTTGCCACTGCCGAACGGGTCGCTCTGACGAAGAATAAGAGTGTTGCCGGCAGTCTCATAATCATAGACCGGCATGCCAGGCTCCTTGACCCAGACACGGCTCCATTCCTTCACATCGAAGTCGGCATAACGATCCAGAATGTCAACCAGATCGTCCCAGGTGGCGTTTCCATAGGCATAGGCGGACAGATACTCCCTCACTGCGCCGCGGAAATTCTCCAGGCCCATTCGCTGCACCAGCATGTCCATCACGACGGGAGCCTTGTCATAGATGATGTTGCAATAGATCAGGCCCGCATCGCGGAGATTCTGCAACGGCCTCTGGATGGCATTGGAGCCGGCAGTGCGGTCCTCGGCATAGGCGGAGGCGTAGTAATCCTTCAGATCGCCCAGGCGGTGATTGACCTTCGGGAAGGCCGGACGCGCCATCTGTGCAGCGAACCAGTTTGCAAAGACCTCCTTGGTCCACACGTCGTCGAACCAGCGCATTGTCACATAGTCTCCGAACCACATGTGGGCGGTCTCGTGAGCGATCAGCGAAGCCCTGCCGAGCTGTTCGTCGGTGGTTGGATTCTCGCCCAGGAATATGCGTCTGTCGTTATAGAGTGTCGCTCCGGTGTGCTCCATTCCGCCGTACTGGAAGTCCGGGATTACGACGAAATCGTACTTTGCGAAAGGGTACGGGATCCCAGTCCATTCTTCCATGTAGTCGAGAGACTCATGCACCAGTCTCAGAACCTCGCCGGACTGCGCAATCCTCTTCGGATCGGTCTCACGGTGGTACATTCTCAGGCGGTGTCCTCCTCTTTCACTTTCGATGACATCGAAGCGTCCGGCCACAAATGAGAACAGATAGGTGCTCAGCGGCTCGGTCGCTGCAAAACGAACCTTCTTGCGGCCGCCTTCGAGCAGTTCCTCGGATTCTATATAGGTATTGGATACGGCACACCAGTCCTCCGGCACAGTCAGCGTCAATGTGTAGGAAGCCTTCAGATCCGGCTGGTCAAAGCAGGGGAAGAGAGTACGGGCACGGTCAGGCACCAGCAGGGTATACAGGAATTCGTCCCGGCGGTTGAGAGACTGTTCCCCGGCCATGAAATCGATGGAAACGGAATGTTCACCCCTTTCAAGCGGCCGCGAACTTACGATGTGCTCGTTCATCATGGCAAAACCAGTCTCCGTCCCATCAATCAGGAAAGACAGTATCTTAGTCTTTGGCTCGCGGAAATCCCCCATGAACGGAACCGCTTCCGTCAGCTGGTAGCGGATGGTCTCGCTGGCCCTAATTGCCGAATCCCGACTCGCAGGAATGTCGAACGCCAGTTCATAACGCAGGTCAGAAACGGTGCGGCGGCGGATAAGCGCAAGATCCGCATCAACACCCGGGTCCAGGGGGTTGGTACCGCATGCACAGACTGCAAGCAATGCAGCGAATATAGGCTTAAGCTTCATAATTTTTACTTTTTAACCGAAATCTCCAGACGGCCGCCCTTTTTCAGGTCTGCATCCTGCACAAACCATCCGGACACCTTCTTGCCGTTGCAGCGGATGCCGGTGATCTTCTCTCCCTTGCCCTTGCGGACAATGCTCAGCACCTTGCCGTCGGCGAAGGTGAACTCCACCTTGTCGAAGAGAGGCACTGTCACTATGTATTCAGGGTCTGCCGGAGAGTAGGTGTAGAGGCCCATGGCGTTGAAAACGTACCAGGAGGACATCTCGCCGGCATCGTCCATGCCCGCGTAGGCAAGCTTGTCGGCACCCATGCCGTAATACTTGTCCATCAGCAGGTTCAGGTAGTGCTGGGCCTTAGGCTGCTTTCCTATGAAATAATAGGCGTACGGAATGTTGTGGCCCGGCTGGTTGCCATGGCAGTACTGACCGATGAAACCAGTCAGGTTCTCCACCTCGTAGCCTCTCCAAGGCTCGGTGAAAAGCGAGTCCAGCTTTGCCTCGACAGCCTTTTGCGATGGATACAGACCGATCACTCCCATAGGGTCGTGAGGAGGGTAGAAAAGTACGTTCCAGGCATTAGCCTCGCGGTACATGTGCTGGAAATACGGGTAGTACGGGTCGAAGTCGGTAAGCCACTCTCCCCTGTCGTCGCGGCCACGGTAGAAGCCGGTCGAAGCATCGAAGACCTTGCGGTAGTTCTGGGACTGCTTCATCAGGAAATCATAGTTCGCCTGATCGCCGAGAACTTTTGCCACCTGGGCGGTAGCATAGTCATCGTAGCAGTATTCGAGCACCTTGTGCACGCCGGCCTTGCGCTCGTGGAAATATTTCAGTCCTATGCTGTCGCAGTCTGAAATCCAGCCTCTTTCAAGATACTCGTCCATGTAGATACGGCCGCCCTTGCCCGCCTGAGTGGCGTTCTTCAAGATCAGCTTATACGCGCGCTCCAGGTCGAAATCCTGGATTCCACGGCGCCATGAGCCGGAAATGAAGGTGGAGGCGTGGTCGCCGTGAAAGAAAGTAGGCATGAACCCGTTGTTCTTCTCGCCCTTGTCGCAGATGGACTTTATCACGTCAGTCGCCACATCCGGAGCAATGAGTCCCAGGAGCACCAGCTTGTTGCGATGGTCGTCCCAGAAGGACGGGTCGGTGTAGTAGCGGAAACCGTTATTCACCACCTTGCCCTTGATGTCGGTGTAGTCGCCGTTGCAATCGCTGCGCAGGGCCGGCCAGAGGAAGGAACGGTAAAGAGTCGAGTAGAAGAGACCCTTCTCGCGCTCGGTACCGCCGCTGACCTTGATCTTTCCCAGGAGCTCTTCCCACTCGGCATCGGCCGCAGCACGTACCTGCCCGAAGTCCATTGAGAGCATCTCCTGTTCGAGATTTTCCTTTGCATTCTCAATGCTCACAAAAGAAAAACCAATCTTCATCTCCAGCGGAGCCGCCCCCTCGCTGTTCTTGAAGCCCACCACAGCCAGTTCGTCCTGACCCATACGGAAAATATTCACCTCATCCACCTCATAGTTGGTTACGGCATAGAAATACATCCTGCCGTCACCTGTCTGGGAACCCGAGAATGCGTGGTCGCCGGCCTTGCTGATGGCCCACTGCCAGACACGGTTGTTGGAACGGGTTATGTCCACGGCGACAGATTTCCTTGCGCCGGCCTCGAAAGTATACCTGTGATAGCCGCAGCGCAGGGTGGAAGTCAGTTCCACATCCACCTTGTAGCGGTCGAGATAGACCCGATAGTAGCCCGGATGCGCCTTTTCCCTGTCGTGGCTGAACTCGGAGGCATAGTCTTTCGGGCTGAAACGTCCGGTCACCGGCAGCATCGGCAGGTGGCAGAGATTCCAGTGACCCTTGCTGGTGTGCGCGAAGCCGAAGATCTTTTTGTCCTCGTACTGGTAGCCGGAGCCGCTGTGGTACATGGTTACAGGAGTAAGCTGTACCATTGCGTTCGGCACGGACGATCCAGGGAAGGTTTCCGCTCCCCATGGGCGGGCCATACGCTGACGCTCGTATCCGAGGTCTTCCGTCTCCCAGAGGGTGGCGGTGCCGAGCATAGGGTTTACATAATCTGTAAGTTTGGTCTGTGCCTGGGCTCCGATCGAAAGAAGCAGGGCGGATGCAGCTGTCAGCAATACAGGGAATCTCATAGTCTCGCGGCTATATGTTCATACATATTATTTCAATGCGCAAATATAACATTTCTTATTAACTTTGGGACTATGAAAAACTCAGGCATCTCCCTTCTTCTCGCAGTGGCACTCGCCGCTGCCTCCTGCGCCGACAACGGCGTGTACAACCGCGGACTTGGAATCTATCCCGGCAATCCGGAAGAAAACCCGGCACCGGAACTCAAGGTGGACAATTCCACCGGGAACATAGCCCTTCGCAGGGCCGTATACCAGTCATCGGCCGTGGACTATAACTACACCGGACAGCTGGTCACCGACGGCATCGTCTCCGAGGGTCCTCTGCCCTTCTTCCGCATCAGCGACCAGGACGGTCTGATCGACAAGAAGTTCCGCGAGATGATCTTCGATTTCGCGCCTTATTCGAAATATCTCATTCAGGGAAAGTCGGACGCCTTCGTACAGGTGGACCTGGTCAACATCGACCAGCCTGTCAGCGAAATCCGCCTTCAGGGTTATGTGGGCAACGGCGACGCCTATACCTGCGAATTCCAGGGCAGCTTCGACGGACAGACCTGGACGACGCTCCACAACTGCAGCGGGAAAGGTGAGATGGCAGCCGCCTTCAAGTCGGCAAAGACCTTGGATTACAGCAGCTACAGGGCGGTGTTCCACAGCGGCAAACCTGTGGACTGGGACATCCGAAACTGGCTTTTCTACAAAGGCGGCGAGCCTGTCCAGATGCTTACCCACGAGTACTTCAAGAGCGTCTGGGTCAGCGCAGGATGTGAGGATGAATGGATATATGTGGACTTCGGAGCGAGCGCAAGTGCCGAAAAGGTCTGCCTGAAATGGGTCAACAAAGCCGTTTCCGGCAACATCGAGGTGTCCGAGGACGCCAAGAACTGGAAGAAGGTCGCATCGCTGCCGGGCGGAGAAGCGCTCACCGATGAGATAGATCTTCCACGCGGTACCAAGGGACGCTACCTCAAGGTAAGCATGGATAAGGCTGCCAACAGCGAGAGACTGGCTCTGAGCGAGCTGGAGGTGCTCGGCAAGGGCGCACTCAAGCCTGTTGCAAAGCCCCAGCCTGCAGCCGTCGGCAACGAACTGAACCTCACCCGCGGACAGTGGAAACTGGAGCGCTCGAGCGAAGTTTCTGCAGATGGAGCCGCACTCAGCCGCCAGGGTTTTGACGACAAGACCTGGCTTCCGGCTACCGTTCCCGGCACCATTCTCAAAAGTTTCATCGAGGCTGGCGCGGTTGCAAATCCCGACTACTCCGACAACCAGCTCACCATCTCGGATTCGTATTTCCTCTCGGACTTCTGGTACAGGAATGAATTCAAACTGCCACAGAATTTCGTCCAGGATCGCGTATTCCTCAACTTCGGCGGCATCAACTGGAAAGCGGACATCTGGCTCAACGGCCAGTCTGTGGGCAGGATAGAGGGCGCATTCAAGGATATGTCCTTCGACGTGACCGACCTGGTGAAGGCCGGACAGTCAAACTATCTGGCTGTGCTCATACACCGCAACGACCATCCGGGAGCCGCCACTGAGCAGGACTTCGACTCCCCTAACGGCAACGGCGGCAACCTCGGCCTGGACAATCCGACCTTCCACGCATCCGTGGGCTGGGACTGGATTGCTACAATCAGGGGCCGCAACACCGGCATATGGAATGATGTAAGGCTTACCACCACTGGCCCGGTTACCGTCAGCGAACCGTTTGTACAGACAAAACTGAACCTGCCGGACAACACGGTAGCCACTCTCGAGATGGAGGCCGTACTCACCAACCGCAGCGACAAGGCCATAAAGGCAGTCTGGACATGGGAGATGGACGGCAAGGTTCTCTGCGGCGACGGAGAAAAACTCCAGCCGGGCGAAAGCCGCACTGTGTACGGCACCGCAACCATCCAGGACCCGGAGCTCTGGTGGCCGGCGGGATACGGAGACCAGGTTCTCCACGACACACGCATCTCTGTCAAGGATTTCGACACTCCTAGCGACGAAGTTTCGTTCAAGACCGGACTGCGCCAGATGACCTACGATGACAGCGACGGTATACTATATATGTACATAAACGGACGCCGCTTCATCGGACGTGGAGGCAACTGGGGCTTCAGTGAGAACAACCTCGGCTACCGCGCCAGGGAATACGACATCGCCCTCGCCTTCCACGCAGACATGCATTTCACCATGGTCCGCAACTGGGTCGGCATGATAGGTGACAAAGAATTCTACGAGGCCTGCGACAGGCACGGAATCATGGTTTGGCAGGACTTCTGGCTCGCCAACCCTGCCGACGGTCCGGAACCTGCCGACGAGACCATGTTCATGGACAACGCCGCCAGCATGCTGTGCCGCATACGCAACCACGCCTGCATTGGCCTGTACTGCGGCCGCAACGAGGGTGTGCCTCCGACAAGCATAGACAATGCGCTCAGGAAACTGGTTCCGCAGCTGCACCCGGGCATAGTATATATTCCTGATTCAGCCGACAAGACCGTCAGCGGCAGGGGCCCTTACGGCGTACAGAGCGCCCAGACCTACTTCAGCCTGCCTCACGGAGAGACTTTCCATAGCGAGAGAGGACTCCCGAACGTGATGACCTACGAAAGCGCATCCCTCTGTCTGCCTGAAGAAAGAAACTGGCCGATCAACGATCTCTGGGGCATGCACGACTACTGCCAGGGCGGCGCCATGAGATGCCGCGACTTCACCGCTTTCGTGGACAAGGCACTCGGGGAACCGGCCAGCGCACGTGAGTTCTGCTCCAGGGCCCAGCTGATAAACTACGACGGCTACAGGGCTATCTTCGAGAGCCGCAGCAGCCACCGCCAGGGCCTCCTGCTCTGGATGAGCCACCCTGCATGGCCTTCCATGGTATGGCAGACCTACGACTACTATTTCGAGCCTACCGCAGGCTACTTCGGCTGCAAGAAGGCCAACGAACCTCTCCACATCCAGTGGAATCCGGTCAGCCGGGAGGTTGAGGTCGTGAACTACAGCGCCGGGGATCACGAGGCCCTCAGCGCCATCGCCGCGATCTACAGCCTTGAAGGCGAGAAACTCCTGGAGAAATACTCCATCGTCCCAAGCAAGGAGGACAGCACCGTCGGATGCATAGGAATCGACAGCGATGCCATCGGCAGCGAAGTCTGCTTCCTTGTGCTGAAACTCAATGAGGGCGACAAGCCGGTATCTGACAACTTCTACATCCTCGGCCGCGAGGAGGGCAACGTACAGGCCATAATGAGCCTGCCTGAGGCCAAGGTCGCAAAGAACTGCAAGCTGCAGGATCTTGGCGAAAGCTGGCAGCTGGAGGTCAAGCTCAGCAACAAGTCCAAGACCCCGGCACTCATGCAGAGGCTCATCACCGTCGGCTCGAAGAGCGGGGAAAGAATTCTTCCGGCCTTCTACAGCGACAACTACCTCAACCTCCTCGGAGGAGAATCCAAGACCGTTACCATCACGGTCAGGAAGGCAGACTGCCGCGGCGAAAAGCCGGAAGTGATACTCAAGGGATTGGAATAACTACTCTACTGTCACACTCTTGGCGAGGTTTCTCGGCTTATCCACGTCGAGGCCCTTTGCCACGGAGGTGTAGTAACCGAGCAGCTGGAGCGGAATCACAGCCAGACTGCCGATGAAATGTTCGTCTGTCCGAGGCACGTAGATGGTGAAATCCGCCGTATCCTCGACCTCATAGTGGCCGCGGGAGGTAATTGCCATCAGAAAGGCCCCCCTGGACTTGCACTCAACCATGTTTGACAATGTTTTTTCATAGAGGGCGCTCTGAGTCAGGACGCCTACCAGCAGGGTATTGTCCTCGATAAGGGATATGGTGCCATGCTTGAGTTCTCCCGCAGCATAGGCCTCACTGTGGACATATGACACCTCTTTCATCTTGAGGCTGCCCTCCAGGCAGACCGCATAGTCAAGCCCGCGTCCGATGAAGAAGGCATCGTGCGCATTGGCATATTTCGCAGCGAACCACTGGATTCTCTCCTTGTCTTCCAGCAGACTTGCGACCTTTTCAGGAATTGTCAGCAGGTCTGCCACCAATGCCGCATACTTCTCATCGTCGATGCGTCCGAGCACATGGGCAAACTCCACTGCAAGCACATCTATTGCCATCAGCTGGGTGCTGTAGGCCTTGGTTGTGGCAACCGCGATCTCCGGTCCGGCGAGGGTGTACATCACATGGTCGGCCTCGCGGGCAATCGAACTGCCAAGCACATTGACAATCGCCAGGGTGTCGGCACCGCGTCCCTTGGCTTCGCGCAAAGCGGCCAGGCTGTCTGCCGTTTCTCCCGACTGGGATATCACTATCACAAGGTCTCCCTTGCCCACGATCGGGCAGCGATATCTGAACTCCGAGGCCAGCTCCACGCGGACAGGGATGCCCGCCAGATCCTCGATGATATACTGTGCCTCCATACCCACATGCCATGCGCTGCCGCAGGCTGCGATCGTGATGGTCCTGTATGAGCGGATGAGGTCAGCATCGATGCCGGTTGCAGAAATATCTATCCTGCCATCCTTGATCACAGAAGCCAGAGTGTCTGCCATCGCCTTAGGCTGCTCGTGGATCTCCTTCATCATGAAATGCTCGTATCCGCCCTTCTCGGCAGACTCCGCATCCCAGGTAATCCTTACAGACTCTTTCTCAATCTGTTCGCCTTCCAGATTGAAGAAAGTGACTTCTCCAGCCTTGAGACATGCCATCTCCAGATTGCCCACATAGTACACATTGCGGGTGTACTTGAGGATCGCCGGCACATCGGATGCGATGAAGGACTCCCCTTCCTCGACTCCGATGATCATCGGGCTGTCCTTGCGCAGGGTCCAGATCTGCTCAGGGTAATCCTTGAACAGGATGGCCATCGCATAGGAGCCCCGCACACGTATCATGGTCTTTGAGAGAGCCTGGGCAGGGTCGCCATATTTCTTGTAATAGTAATCCACCAGCTTCACCGCAACCTCTGTGTCGGTGCTGGAATAGAAGGCGTAGCCAGCCTTGAGAAGTTTCTCCTTGAGTTCCTGATAGTTCTCGATGATGCCGTTGTGCACGCCAACGACAGCCGCGGCATCCGCATCCTCTCCCGAGACATGCGGGTGGGCATTCATCTCGCTAGGCTCGCCATGGGTGGCCCAGCGGGTGTGGCCGATTCCGATATGGCCCGGCAGAGCCGCACCTCCGTCGATCTTGTCCGAGAGCATCTTCAGACGGCCTTTCGCCTTTACTACATGCACCTTGCCGTCTTCGCCCCTTACGGCCAGACCGGCTGAGTCATATCCCCTGTATTCGAGTTTTGAAAGCCCGTCAAGCAGCACCTTCGCTGCATCCCTGTTACCTATATAACCAGTAATTCCACACATATATCCCTATTTTAATTTTGTAAGCATTTTCTCCGCCAGATCCGATTTT
Organism: Bacteroidales bacterium; assembly: GCA_024398095.1. Lineage (GTDB taxonomy): Bacteria > Bacteroidota > Bacteroidia > Bacteroidales > UBA932 > Cryptobacteroides. The sequence continues at coordinate 9,841 of JAKSJK010000036.1, read as the reverse complement.
CTGGCAATATGGTCGAGCACATCCTTCACGAAAGGATTCTCGTCAAAAGCGCCGCCACGCACGGCATTGAAGTCCTCGTCGCGGCGGGACTTGTCGCCGTCCACACCGAAGCCGGTCATGGAAGTAAGGGTGAATTCCTTGCTTGCGTCCTCGTAGATCAGCTTGTCGAGCGAAACGACAGCATTCTTCCACTGCTTCACAATCTCGGCGACATCCGCACGGGTGACCTTAGTCAAGTCAATGTCCCAGTACTTTTCAATTGCCTCGTATGCCCAGGTCCATTCGTAGCTGTAGTAGTTGTCAAACAGTTCCTTGAACCTGTCCGAAAGAGTCTCGGTATCACGGATGGCCCCGGAAATCATATCGTTGCAGATGGACTCTATTGCAGATGACGGTGTGATGAGGCCGGCGATATCCACCCACTGGCCACTGCCGATGGCGGTATCCGGGCGGAGAGCCTCACGGAGAGCCGCGTCGGTACTTATGTCCGCATTCTGTATCTTGGAAATCAAGGAATTGCCCAAGAATTTGACGATGCCGGTCTGGTAGTATCGGATGCCCTTGAAGAGGGCTGCGTTTCGGATTATCGCCTTCTTGTAGCCATAATTGTCGGCACGGTGGCCGGAAGCCTCCTTGAGGCGCTCGAGTATGTCTATGCCCGCAAACATCTTCTGTACGGTGAACGGGCTGAGATGGTTGAAGTTGATGTGGTCCAGACGGTGCGGATCACGGCGTCTGTCGCGCTCCGGCCACTTGCGCACATCGCGGATGGTTCCCACGGATTTGAGGTTCACACCCGGGATGATATAGGTCACGCCCTGCTGCTCGATCAGGTAGGAGAACGGCAGGTCGGTGGTGTCGGCATTGTTCACATGGCGTCCCATCACCAGCGAGAAGGCGCCGATCTTGGCCGGCCAGAGGATGTAGGAGTCTGAAGAGGTCTTGGCTCCCCTCTCGAGAATACCCTGGTGGATCGGGCCGAGTTTGTACATGTGGTTGCTCTGGTTGGATCCCGAACCGGCATTCATGAATGAGAACAGACCGGCAATCAACAGAGTCGACTTGTGATGGGTCACTGTGTAAGGACCCGCAAAAAGGGCGCAGGCCTCGCCATTCTCACCCTGGCAGTTGCTGAAGAAAAGGGAATCGGAGGCACTGTAGGCATGGCCCAAGACGCAAGCCTGGCCGACAAAACATCTGGTAAGGATTACCCCATCTGTGATCTCGCTGCCGCTCTCGATGATGAAATCGTCCGCGATGACATTGACACCTATCGACACCGGGGCTTCGCTGCAGGAGATGATTGAACCGTTCCTCAGGCGCGAAACGCCCTTTATGCGGGCGCAGTCGCCGACCTTCACATTGACAATGTGCATTGCGTCCATGATCTCCACGTTTTCTCCGATCACACCAAAGGTCGATGTGACGCTTTCAGTGTACCTGTCGACTATGGCCTTGATGGACTCCGTAAGAGCCGGCTGGTGCCTGTACAGGGCCATGATGTAGGCCTCATGGGAGGACAGGTTGTCGTGGATATACACTTCGCGGCCGCCGGTTTCGTTGAGCACATTGACGCAGGTTCCGTTGCCGAAGGATGTCTCGCCATAGGTAATCAGGTCTGTGACATTCTCGATGTAGGAGCCGCTGCCGATCACATAGTTCGCGATGTAGTTGCCGATATGCTCTATCATGCAGTCATCGCCCACCACCACATTGTGAAGGGTTGCAAAGTAGATTCCGCTGTGTTTCTGTATTCCACCCGCGAGGGTGAATATTTTGTTGAATACTCCCAGCCTGATCTGGCCGGAGAAATTAACGTTGCGGACATATTTTGGATTGAAGCCCGGGTCGACAGTCACGTCTTCCCAGTTGTCGCAACGGCACGATTGCGCTTCCAGGGCGGCAATTTGGGTTGCCGTCAGCTTGATGTAGGTCTTCATTTTTACCGTATATTATTTCTGAAACCTTATATGTGGCCGCAAAGATAGCAAATTCCCGGCATTTGACTAACTTTGCGAAAATCATTTCAATTATGGACCATCTGCCACTTTCAGACGCCTTCATGCTGGCATCTTCCATCAATTTCCTGCTCCGCGACCACGAGTACGAGTCGCTGGACGAAATCTGCAATTGCTTCGGCGTGGATCTCTGCGAGGTTGAACTCATCCTTTCCGCCGCAGGCATGAGCTACGACAAAGAAAAGAATACCGTAAAATAAACCTAAACAGAATGAAAAAACTGATCTTCCTGGCCGTTGCCATCGCGGCTATGTGCCTCCAGTCAACCGGACTCGATGCCCAGATTCTCATCAAGAAGGGCTGCTACAAGGAGGGCGGAATGGACCTTTTCTATAATCTGGGATGCACGGGCAAGAACCGTCAGAACGCCAATTACTACAGGATGAGGGAGAACCTCGCAGAGGACCTCAAGCCGGGTAAGTACGCTGAGGAATACGGTCTGGAGTGCATCATCGCGGAACAGAACGAGGACGGGACCTACATGGCCCTCTGGCGCACCCCGATGGCCAGCGACAGCCCTTGGAAGGACTATGTGGTGACACTTTACAACAAGAAGAAAAAGGTCCAGAAGGAGATCAATGTCTCCGACCTGGCCGGTTTCGAGGACTGCGAGGTCCAGGATGTGCGCTGCAAGGACGGACTCATATACTTCAATATGGCCTATATCACCTATTCCAGCCATGTAAACGGCCAGTGCAGCAAGCTCTACTGCCTCGACCCGAAGACAATGGAGCAGGAATGGTGTACCCCATACCTGTGCAGCAACGGCATATTCATCGTGGAAGGCGACTATGTGGTCTGCGGCTACGGCTTCACAAACGAGGACGATTTCGTCTACCTGATCTCCCGCAAGGACGGAGCCGTGCTCTGCGAAATGCCTGTGAAGTCCTCACCGGTCAACTACGAATTCGACGAGGACGGTGATCTGATGGTCGTGGACTACAACGACAATGTCTACGCATTCGGCCTTGCAGACGAGGGAGTAAAGGTGACCGGCAAGGGCGTACGCCTGCGTCTGGAGCCGTCACTCGAAGGTGAAATCTTCTGCGAATACACAGAAGGCCGCCCTACTTATGCGACGAAGGGCGACATACTGCAGTACCTCGGCGAGGAGGGCGACTTCTACAAGGTACTCTTCGACTTCACCGAAGTCTACATCTCAAAGCAGTTCAGCGAGATCGTAAAGAGATTCAACTAGGCAATCCCTACTCTTTGTAAAGACCGCAGCGGCAGTAGCCTGTAGTGCGGTATTCCTTGCATGGGCAGATGGTGTCCTCGCAGTGCGCGAGAGGCATTACGCATGGGCAGTAGCCTGCTCCGAAGCGCTGGGTCTTGATTTCTATTCCTTTGCGGACTCTTGCGACGGCATCCTGGTCGTCCACAAGAATGTATTTTGCAATCTCTTCCATATTATCTAGTCTTTAATTATACCTGCCTGGCGGGCCCGGCTCACCATTTCAGCGCTGCTGTTGACGCCCATCTTCGAGTAGATGTTCTGTCTGTGGTTGCTTACGGTGCGGGTACTCAGGAATAGTTTTTCTGCAATCTGGGCAGCCGAAAGCCCCTGGGCTGAAAGTCGGATTATTTCAACCTCCCTGTCGGAGAGGTCCAGGCTGCTGGCCGCCTGCTTCTGCGATACTATTATATTGAATACATACTGGGCCACGTCGTTGGAAAGCGACTGCACGCCGCAGATGAACTCCTCGCACCTTTCCCGGATTTCTTCCGGAGCCAGGCGTGAGCACTCCTGTGCGAAACGATGGATGGCATCCGTCTGCTCATTCGTAGGGTTCGCGAAATCCCGGGAAATAAAGGCAAGCAACTGCTCCTTGGACTGGTTCTGACGGGTGAGTTCCTCCTTCTGGAGGGCTATCCTACGGTTTCGGATAACCAGCAGCACGGCCAGCGTACCCAGCAGCAACAGAGCCAGTATGGCACTGGACAACTGGTAGCCCCTTCGCCGTATGATCTGCTGCTTGAGGGCTGTCTCGTAGCGTGTTTCTTGCTCCTGAAGAGCATCGTCAGCCTTCTGGGAAATGTACTTCTGCATGTTGAACACACAATTGGAATGACTTTTCAAGGCCTTCTCTTCCTGGCCGGTCTCCAGCTCCAGGGCTGTAAGATGGTCATAGAGCTGATACAAAGTCAGATAATCCGTCGGTTCGCAGTTCTCGATGTGACGGTGGCAGAAAGAAATCGCCTCATCGTATTTCCCGTCCTGGCGGTAATAGCGCATCCTGGATGCAAAAAGTACCCGGTTCACGTCCGAAAGATCATGTTCAGTTACAAGCCTTTCGGCCAGTTCCAGGCACTCCCCGGCCCTGCGATAGAGATCCCTGTCCAGGTTTATGCCGTTCCACCTGTTCTTGCTGACATAGAACTGGGAGGCCGTGACATAGGCCATCGCACGTTCGGCAACCGCATCCCCCCTGGCAGTGATACGGAATACCTCATCCAGATAGGACAGCCCTTCGTCATTCCGGTTATAGTCCTGGGAAATCTCAGCATAGAGGCACACCTGGGCTTTGATGAGGAGAGCCTTCGCGAGGGCTTCCACAAGATGGGCGTCCCGGGCAATATCCTCCGCCTTGAGGGCATACTCCCACGCATGTTCATCGCGGGACGTAGCGAGATCGATCTTGGCGATTGCGCACATCGAGAGAGCCTTCTCTTCGCGGGAAGAAGACTGGTCCAGAGCAGATATAGCCTTTTCCATTGCCTGCTCGAACTTCTGGCTCTGCAAAAAGGCATCGCTTTCTTCAATTAGGGAGAGTGAAATGCTCTCTGCCGCAGAAGAAAGAGGCGAATATATCAGCAACAGGCTGATAATCAAGAATATCCCGGAATAACGAAATCTGGCCATACTTTAAGATTAGCATGATAAAGATAGACAATTTTTGCAAAATGAGTAATATTACTCACGCACATCCGGGAATAATATGTGACCTTTGCAGCAGTTGAAATTTGAACAAAACACTTATACCATGAAAAAAACCACAATCCTTTTCGCAGCGGCAGCGCTGATATGCAGCGCTGCCTGCAGCAAGATGAAAAATGAAATCTCAGACCTGAAAGACAAGGTCGAAAAACTCGAGAGTTTCGGCATTGTCATCGACAAGGCCTACCCATCCACCCTTGAAACTGCCACCGCAGGGGAGATGCACATCCCATACACCATCACAGGCGCAGAGGGAGAAAAAGTAACTGTCACAGCCAGCATCCTGACAAAGACAAACAGCACCTCTACCATGGCATTCGCCATGCCGATAACCGAAAACAGCGGCTCAGTCTATATATACCAGGGTATTATCACGGAAGGCTGGGATGATGGCTTCGCCCTTGCCAGAGAAGGTTTTACCGTTGCAATCGACGCTTGCACGGAAAGTGGAAGGACAGCAAGGCAGACTCTCAACATCCACGAAAGCTACTGGTGGCAGGAATGTCTTGGAGGATCCTATGATTCTTCCACCCAAACCTACACCATCGAATTGGACAAAAACGCCCACAAAGACCAGCTTGGAGAACTTTGCCACGATCTTTACGAGTACTACAACTGTGGCGGCATGAATTCCTACGGAGAACCCGAATTCTACTGCGAGTGTCTGAAGGACCACAAAGAAGATTGCGCCATCGATGCCGTTATCTCACTCAGGTACAAAAGCGGAGAACAGTTCATATCTTTTACCAATGGTGAAGAGTATGTCCAGGGAGACAACGATTACTGGACAAGGGGAGTTGTTGTCGAGTACAGCTGCGAAGCAAACACCAGCGGACACATGAAGGGAGAGATATTCGAGGTCACCGGCAAACTCTACGGTGGTGCCTACAGAGTCCTCGGATACATCAAATTCATGCAGAATAAGTAGTAAGAGGTCTCAAATAGCAGCATCACCTACACTATAAAAAACTTCAAACACGGCAGGCAGCACTGAGATTCAGTAATGCCTGCCATTTTTTTACGGTGAAACTTCTCTTCTCAATTATCCCTATATTTGCATTATAGGATCAATCAAAACCGGACACCATCAACTACCTATCAACTGAAGATTGATAGGTAGTTGACAATAATTAGTTATCCCTGCAAATTTAAGACATTTATCTCACAACACAACCGGGAGGAATTACTATCTTTGGGGGAAATTCCTATCTTTGAACGATATAACAGATAATAATTGACTATGAAAAAAATACTTTGTATCGCCGCAACCGCGCTGGCAGTCGTAAGCTCCGTCATTTCCTGCACCAAAGACGGATTCCAGATTGACGATCCGTACATCAACGAAAGCGGCTGCATCTATATGCACGTAGGCGAGTACTATATCGTGAACTGCACTGCCGACCCAGAGACGGCAAAGTGGTCTTCCTCCGATACGGATGTGGTTACTGCTGATAATGGTGTCATCATCGCACTCAAATCAGGCAGCGCCAAGATAACCGTGAATCCGAAGATGGGCAAGAGGATTACCTTCGTGGTGTATGTGACTGCTGTTCCGATCACTGATTTCACTATTGCAGAGTCCTTCTCGATCTACGCCGGCAATTATACCTATGTGGAAATCAAGGGGCTGACTCCGGAAAATGCCTCTGCTTCCTCCATTGTCTGGGAATCTTCCGATAACTCCATCTTTACAGTAAATGCGGAAGAAGGCAGCGTCCGGCTCACCGGCATCGCAGAAGGCACTGCAACACTGACCGGCAAAGCAGATGACGTGACCCGCACCAGCACGGTAACGGTAAAGGGCCCGGAAAAACTCACCCTGCCTTCAAAGGTGGATGCATATGTCAACCACGATGTGGAAGTCAGCGTCGTCCAGGAGCCGGAAGTCTACACTGATTACAGCTGGCATATCAACCAGGAAGGCCGTATCTGCGATCTCCGTTCAGAGGGTGCAAAAGCAGTGCTTACGGGCTATGCCGTTGGCAAATGTACCTTGGAACTGACTCTTGCAGGCGGCTCGATCAAGAAAAGCTGTGAAGTGACGGTGAACACTGGTTCACTCGTGCTCGACAAGTCCGAATCGACCCTCATCGCCGGTGACAATCTCACACTCACCGCAACCCAGTACCCTGTACAATACAGCGATTACGAGTGGGTGTCTGATGATACGGGCGTCGCGACTGTTTCCGGAAGTGGAAATACAGCCGTTGTCAAGGCCGGCAACAAGACCGGCGAGACTGTCATAAGGTGTTATGTCAATGGTCGGGACATCTGCGCTTCCTGCCGCATCAGTACATACGGTGAGGATTACATGGATGCACTGATGTTTGTCCTTGTGAGACCGAATCGAGATCCTGTCAATCTGGGAGATAATGTATATGTTTCTCCAAATCATTCCTCCGCTACGGAATTGCGTGTCATTACGATGTATAGAACCGACCTTCCGGATTGCTTCAAAGGTAGGGTGAAGTGGAGTAAAGGTACCTCTTCCGAAGATTCTTTCAGCACGACCATCGCGAATCAAAGAAATACGTACGGTGAATTTACTGTTACATGCAGCACGCCGGTGGGCGATAAGAGCATAAATTATGTGCAAGGCTTCAAGGAGCTGGAAGTAAGGAAATTCGTCTATTCGGATTTTCGTCCCGGAACCAGTATCCATTATAACTGGTATCAGGAATACGGTACATGGTATTTCAAACCGTTTTACAAACAGCTTCCGGATAAAACCTTTACACTGTGGCCAGAAGCATCGGAAACAATGAGTATCGGTCCAAATCAGGAGTTCTTCTTTACCGGAGTAGATAGTTATGAGGATCGTTCGTATAATTGTGTCCAACTCTACGGTACTTCGAATTATACAGAAGGACTCACTGCAGTCAGAGACAGGATTTCACTGGTATATGAGTCTAATACTATCACTTCATCCTCGTACGGTTCCTGGTTGAAGACAGATGATGTCACAACTACCAAATCCTTCAATGGAAGTGTCTCTGTCAACGGTCAGTTATTCAAGATCCGCGGCTATATCCAGCCTTGATCCGTGCCCGGTACAATACAATCAGAACTTACATGAAAAAGATACTTTACCTCTTCGCAGCCATGGCAGCACTCTTCAGCGCTGCCACCGCCTGCACTAAGGACGGACTCCTGATCGACGACCCTTACATCAACACGGTCGGAAGCCTCAATATGTATGTGGGTGACTTCTATGTGGTGAACTGCACGGAAGACCCTTGGACTGCCAAGTGGACTTCATCCAACCGGGAAGTGGCGACTGTCGAAGGCGGAATAATCACGGCCTTCAGCCCGGGAACCGCAAAGATAACCGTCGCCCCGAAGATGGGCAAGAAGACTTCTTTCAACGTGATTGTGGAGGCGGTTCCTGTCACCGACTTCAAGATCGATGACGCCATCTCGCTCTATGCCGGCAGAACCATCTATCTCGAAGTCAAAGGCATCTCCCCGTCAAATGCGTCAGCCACCTCCATCGTCTGGGAATCCTCAGACGAATCCGTCTTTATCGTGAAAGTGGAAGAAGGCAGTGTCAAGCTCCTCGGAAAGTCAGAGGGTACCGCAAAACTGACCGGAAGTGCCAACGGCGTGACACGCACCAGTACGGTGACCGTAAAGGGTCCGAAGAACTTGAGTCTGCCGGCATCCGTAGATGCTTATGTCAACCACGATGTTGAAGTCAGCGTCGTCCAGGAGCCGGAAGTCTATACGGACTACAAGTGGACCCTCAGCCAGGACGGTAAAATATGCAAGGTGCGTTCCGAAGGAGCAAAAGCTATTTTGACTGGCGTCGCTCCTGGCAAATGTACCTTGGAGCTGGCTTTGGCAGGTGGAGCGATCAAGAAAGAGTGTGAAGTAACGGTGAAGATCGGAGACCTCATCTTGGACAAATCAGAACACTCTTTCTTCGCTGGTGACGAGCTCACACTCACAGCGACACAGACCCCGGAAAAATTCAGTGACTACGAGTGGGTGTCTGAGGATGCAACTATCGCTTCCGTGTCTGGAAGCGGTAAAACAGCAGTCGTCAAGGCTGGCAACAAGTCTGGAGAGACTGTCATTAGGTGTTATGTCAATGGACGTGGCATAGCCGCTTCCTGTCGTATCCGCACAATCGGAGAGGATTTCCTCGAAGATATGAGGATTGTCCTTGTAAGACCAGGCAAGGAGCCGCGCTATATAGAAAAGAATGTCTATGTTTCACCGACCCGAACTGAAGATTCGGAATTGCACATTTGTACAATCTATGGCCATGAATTGCCGGAATGCTTCAAGGGGAAGGTAACGTGGAATGAAGGTACCGCGTCTCAGGATTCCTTCAGTACAACAATCAATAACCAATCAACTTATAGAACTTTTACTGTTACATGCAGCACTCCGGTAGGCAGTCTTAGCATAAATTATGTGCAAGGATTCCGTAACCTGGAAGTAAGGGAGTTTTATTATACTGAATTTATATTGAATGATTACTGGTTCCAATCAGGGAAGACCTGGTATTTTACAAAAATCTATGGCCGCCTGCCAGAGAAAACAGCGACCCTCCGACCAGACGACGGATGGGCTATGTGGGCTATCAAACCAAACCAAGATTTCTTCTTTACCGGAGAAGATGATTACATGAGTGGAATCAATATCATTGAACGCAAAATAGAAACTGACGCCGATGGGCTCACTGATAATTCTGGGCGCGTTAAAGTTGTATTCTCTTCCGATAAACCTCCGCATACTATTGTTTCTCAAACAACAGGATATTTTGTCCGCACATGCGAGACCACGACACCAAGGACCGTGGACGGGACCATCACTGTTAATAGTCAATCATCTATTAAAGGCCAGCCATTCAAGGTTCACTGCATCATCCAGCCTTGAT
>JAKSJK010000035.1 GCA_024398095.1 Bacteroidales bacterium | reverse complement strand
GTTGATGCCATTGTGATCAATGTTAACAGTATTGTGATTATGCGTTTCATCTTTCTTGGTCAAGTACGACACAAATTTACTCAAGATGACATGTAATGCAGACACACATTCCGCTGATATACTAACCAATAACGCAGAATATTCTAGAATTGGACTCTATTTTACACCATTAATTGCAGGTATTTCAGAAGAAATGGTTAATTTCGCAAACGATGAAAAAGATCCTGAAAGTTTCAACTCCCAATGACTATGCCGAGTTTGTGGGTGCGCCCGTGCTGCATCCGCTTGTGAGCGTTGTCCATTATGACGAGCTCAAGATACGCACCAGCTTGAATAACTACGGCGTATATGGCCTTTTCATCCAACGCGAGTTTCCCGAAGATCTCTCTTACGGAATGCGGCCCTACAAGGCAGAAAAGGGCTCCATAATCGCCGTGGCTCCCGGACAGATAGGAGGAAGGGAAGATGATGGCAGTATCCTGTCTTTTTCCGGATGGGCTTTGCTGTGGTCACCGGAACTCATCCACGACACTGACTTGGGAGATAAGATCAAGGATTTCCATTACTTCTCTTATTTCGCAACAGATCCGCTCAAGATGACTGAAGCGGAATGGGAACACATCACGAGCCTGGTCGGGCAGCTCAGAGCTGAACTTCTACAGAATGAAGACTCCCCTGCGCTCCGTAGCGTGATTCTCGGCTATCTACGTCTGGTTATGGAATACTGCAACCGCATCTACCTGAGACAACTGGAAGTACCGCAGTCAAAGGATCGCGATATACTCAAAAAGTTCAACTACCTGCTTGAGGAATACTACCGCAGCGAACAGCAGATGAAACTTGGCATCCCTTCCGTGACATATTTCGCAAGTGAGCTGGCATATTCTCCACGGTACTTCGGCGACATGGTACACAAAGCAACAGGCGGCACCGCAATCGGCTATATCCACAGTTTCGTTGTGGACCAGGGCAAGAATCTCTTGATGAGAGGCTACAGCATTTCCGAAACAGCCTTCAGGCTCGGCTTTGAGTATCCGCACCACTTCACCCGCATCTTCAAGAAGGTCTCCGGTATGACGCCGAGAGAGTTCATAAGCTCAGAGTAGTAATCATTATCCCGCAATCACTTAGCCCGGCGGAAAGATTTATTGCCACAACAATTAACAAGTTGACGCTTGCTGCATCGGGAAGAAAATCAGATGCCGAACTGAGACAGGCAGAAGCACAGAATATCAGGCTTGCACACTATCGGAAAGAGAAGACCGTACACCGCTCCCCAGAAGTGGGCTGTGTGTCCGATGTTGTCCATGTTCCTCTTTGCCATGTACCAGCAGTAGAGCAGATACAGCGGAGCAAATATATAACCTGGTACCGGAATAGGTATCAGGTAGATGTAGATGCCCATCTTCGGCGCGAACAATATCGATGCGAACAGGATTGCGGATACCGCACCCGATGCACCGAGTGCGTTATAGTTCCAGTTGTCACGGTACTTGATCAGGTCGCCTATAGAAGACACTGCCAGTGCGGAGACATACAGTACCATGTATAGAACATCTCCCAGGACAACGCCGAATGCAGCCTCGAAGTACTGTTCTACCACCCTGCCAAAGAAGTACAGGGTAAGCATGTTGAAAAACAGATGTCCCCATCCGGAATGAATGATTCCTGAGGTCAGAAGACGATACCACTCATTCCTGTGCCAAACCTGGTATGCATTGAAGAGCAGCTTGTTGCCGTTAAGCCTCCCGTTGAAGCACAGTACACTTACGAGTGTGGTGATTGCAATGATGATTATCGTGATCATATCTTCCTCATAAAACTCAGATGAAAAATCCTAAAAAAACATTGTTTTCGCCACTGCAAATATAGATAATTTCAGAAATTCGGTCATGATCAAATTATTCCCAAATATTTCATATATTTGCTTAGTAACCACTATATGCACAATGAAAAGGAACGCGATAGCCATTGACCTTGGCGCAACCAGCGGCCGTGTCATTCTCGCTTCTGCTGACACGGGAAACAGACTGGAGATGGAAACGGTACACCGCTTCCCCACCAGGCTTCTGAATGAGGATGGCAGATATTATTGGGATCTCTACGACATTTTTGATAATATTCTCCAGGGTATGAGGATCATATCCGGACGTGGTCTGAAGATAGAATCCGTCGGCGTAGACACCTGGGGCGTTGATTTCGTGGGCATTCGTGCCGACGGAAGTTTGAACGGCCTGCCGCGCTCGTACCGCGACCCATACTCGTTCGAGGCAATGGACGAGTTCCTTCAGCTGATGCCGCGTAATGAACTCTACCGCCATACCGGAATCCAGTTGATGAACTTCAACAGTGTTTTCCAGCTCTACGCCCAGAACAAGGCCGGAGACCTGGAACAGGCAGAAAAGATTCTCTTCATCCCTGATGCACTTTCGTATATGCTCACAGGGCGGATGGTGTGCGAGTACACCATCCTCAGCACCAGTGCCCTCATGGACCCGGCAGAGAAGGAATTTTCAAAACCGGTGATGGCTGTTTGCGGCCTGGATCGCTCCAAGTTCGCAGACATCGTCCTCCCCGGGACTCAGGTGGGAGTGCTGAAGCCGGAACTCGGACTTGGCCCCGTGCCTGTCATCGCTGTTGCCGGCCATGACACCGCCAGTGCAGTTTATGCCGTGCCCGCCGAATCGGATGACTTCGCCTACCTTAGTTCAGGGACATGGAGCCTTATGGGCATCGAGACGCCAGGTCCTGTCATCAACGACAGAATGGCGGAACTGAACTATACCAACGAGGGTGGTGCAAAGGGCAATGTCAGACTGCTGAAAAACATCACTGGCATGTGGCTGCTGGAACAGTGTCTTGAAAAATGGCGCAGCGAAGGCAAGGATTACAGCTATCCCGAACTTATGCGTATGGCCGAAGAATCAGCGCAGTCTGAAGCCTTGATCGACCCGGACGACAAACTCTTCGCCTCCCCTACAGATATGCCTGCGGCAATATGTTCAAAGGCGGGTGCCGATCTCAGCGATGCGGCCATTGTACGTCTGATATACGACTCTCTGGCTGCAAAATACGCCGAAGTATTCAGAAACCTGGAGTCCATTGCCGGACGCAAGCTTTCTCAGCTCAATATTATAGGTGGAGGTTGCCGTAACGAACTGCTCAACCAGATGACTGCTGACGCCTGCGGCGTGAAGGTCGTTGCCGGGCCAGCAGAGTGTACAGCCCTCGGCAATGTAATGATACAGCTGGGACTTGGACGCAGAGACATCATTGATTCAATTGAAACTAAAACATACTATCCAAATGAGTAAAGCATACGAAATCGCACGCGAAAGATACGCGGAACTTGGCATCGACACAGAAAAGGTGCTCGCACAATTGCGGGATTTTCACCTTTCAATGCACTGCTGGCAGGCAGATGATGTGGCTGGCTTTGAAAGTGCGGGAGATCTCACAGGCGGCATCCAGGCAACCGGCAACTATCCTGGCAAGGCCCGCAACATCGACGAACTCCGTGCCGATATCCTCAAGGCCAAGAGCCTCATTCCTGGCAGTCACCGCCTGAATCTCCACGAAATCTACGGAGAGTTCGGCGGCAGATTCGTAGACCGCGACGAAGTGGGTGTGGAGCACTTCCAGGGATGGATTGACTGGGCCAAAGAGACCGGTACTCCGCTGGATTTCAACTCCACTTCATTCTCTCATCCCAAGAGCGGCAATCTCAGTCTCGCAAACCCTGATCCTGCAATCCGCGCCTTCTGGGTGGAACACACCAAGCGCTGCCGCGACATTGCCGACGCCATGGGCAAGGCCCAGGGTGACCCCTGCATCATGAATGTCTGGGTGCATGACGGCTGCAAGGATTTTTCTGTGAACCACATGCTCTACCGCGAGTGCCTCAAGGATTCTCTCGACCAGATCTTCGCCGAAAAGAAGGAATATATGAAGGACTGCATCGAGGGCAAGGTTTTCGGCATCGGCCTCGAGAGCTTCACCGTAGGATCCCACGATTTCTACACCGCCTATGCGGCCAAGAACAACAAGATACTCACAATCGACACCGGCCACTACCATCCGACCGAGTCCCCTGCCGAGAAGGTTTCCGCAGTACTCCAGTTCGTGCCTGAACTCATGCTGCATGTGAGCCGTCCTGTACGCTGGGACTCAGACCATGTAACCCTTATGGACGACCCGACTCTTGAACTTTTCAGCGAAATCGTACGTGCTGGCGCTATGGACCGTGTACACTATGGCCTCGACTACTTCGACGGAGCAATCAACCGCATCGGTGCCTATGTAATCGGTTCGCGTGCTGCCCAGAAATGCATGCTCCGCGCCCTGCTCGAACCAACCGAACTCATCCGCAAATGGGAGCTCGCCGGTGAAACCTACAAGGTCCTGACCTATCTCGAGGAAGCCAAGACCATGCCTTGGGGCGCTGTATATGACGAATTCTGCGAGCGCAACAATGTCCCTGTCGGCTCCGCCTATATGGCTGAAATCGACAAATATGCGGCTGAAGTGACCTCTAAACGATAGAATTATGTTGAAAGAAATAGAACAGACCGCCGAAGTCGCCGGCTATCTTTGGGAGAAGGGCTGGGCAGAACGCAATGGTGGCAATATCACGGTAAACATAACGGACAGCCTTGACGATAAGACCAAGACACTCCCTGCACTGGCAGGCCCTTTCCGGATAGGTCTGAAATTGGAGCACCTCAAGGGCTGTTTCTTCTACTGCAAAGGCACCGGCAAAAGAATGCGTGATCTCGCCCGTGACCCTATGGCAAACGGATCGATCATCCGTATATGCGAGGACTGTGAGTCCTATGAAATCATAGCAGAGCAAGTCGTAATGCCTACTTCCGAACTGCCATCCCACCTGGCTCTGCAGGATTATCTGATTGAGACTGGCACCGACTACAAGGCGACCCTGCACACCCATCCGATCGAGCTGGTTGCAATGTCACATAGCCAGGAATGGCTGGATGCCGGACACCTCACCAAGACTCTATGGTCGATGATACCCGAGACGCTTGCCTTTGCACCACTCGGTATAGGTGTGGTACCTTACGAACTGCCGTCGTCAGTCAGACTTGCTGATGCGACACTTGAGCAGATCAAAAAATACGATGTTGTGCTCTGGGAGAAACACGGAACTGTCGCAGTCGGCAAGGATATCATGGACGCCTTCGACCAGACTGACGTTCTCAACAAGGCCGCCTGTATCTACATGAGCGCACGCAACATGGGCTTTGTTCCCGACGGCATGACAGACCAGGCAATGAAGGAAGTGCAGGATGTGTTCAAGTTGCCGAAGACCAGAAACTAGTAATTATGAAACTCTATATCGCCTCTTCATGACTCTTCGAGTTCCAGGATATCTTCATCGAATCCGGCTTCCGGATCGACCTTCTTGAGTTTGATGGTTCCGGAAAGAGTGCCGGATTCTTTTATCTCGTCCTCCCCTCCCATCATTATCATGAAGATGCTGCCAAGCTGAGCCATCTGCATGAATCTCATGGCGTTCGGGATTACTGCACAGGTCTGGTTCTCTGCCAGCATTCCCATTGCAGTATCAGGATCGAGGGCTTCGCCGGACATGACAGCTGCAGTTGCCGACTCATCCAGGCCGAACATCAGGGACTGCATGTCACCCAGACTGAAATTGAATGGTATCTTGTCCTCACGGAGCGGGAACCTCATCAGCATAGGCGGGCTTACTGTGGACTCTGCCTTCAGATCGCCGGAAACGCCGAGGCTTAAACCGAGAGCCTCCTTGAAAATCCTCTTGCCTGTCTTCTTGGATTCCTTCTCCACGGTTTGCAGCTTATCCTGGTCAAAGGCAATGAATGCCTCTTCGTGTTCATCGTCATAAATCACCTTTGATGTGGTCACCGTGTGTTCTGTGAATCCGTTCGGCGAAGACATCACTGCAGTGTGATAGGTAAGCACCGGCTGGACGACCTCCGTCATATCTTCATCCGCAGTCTCCTTGGTGATGCCGTGACCAGTCCTGATGTTATGCTCCCCGACAAGGTCCTCATAGACGAGATTCTTGCATTTGCCATACTTGAAGACACGGAAGGCCATGGTACCGGAAATCATATAGTCATAATACGGCTTGGACAATTTATCGCTGGCTTCGATTATATAATCCCACTTGTCATCTTCGTCGAGACTGAAATAATACTCGCAAACGCACTCCATCGGTCCCCAGAAATAATCGTTTGTCGTGTACTCCACATAGAGCTGGCAGAGGCCGTAATCGTCGAGGGTCACGTTTACCTTTGCCTTGCCCTCTGCGTCAGTGACTACATTGTCGGTGTCGAGGTGGCACGGACCATTTGTCTTCACATTCAGATGAGCCTTGTCCACATCGAAGCCCCTCCAGAGTGCGTGGATGGTGAATTCTATCGGTTTGCCAAGTTCTACGGGAGTTGTTTCATCAAGCGTAGGTTCGATGGTGTAGGACAGTTCGATCGGCTTCTGTTCGCAGCCGAGCATCATGCTCCTCAGACACTGATATGCATCCGACTGATACTCTTCATTTTTCCTGACGTAGTTCTCCTTGTTTACTTGCGTGCAAAGGCTGACGATGTACATTGGAGCCAGGTATCCGTTTCCACGGACATCTTCACGCTTTATTCCCATCTGCTCATACTCCTTGATAGAAATCGGCTCATTTGTATGCTGCCCCATCCGGCTTATGTACTGATTTTCTCTAAGCACCTCATGGCGTTTCTCGCCGTTGTCATTCATTTCGTAGATGCTGGAATAGCACTGTCCATCGAAATTGACATAGTAATAATAGGTGTCTTCGCTATAGGACGGTACTCTCACCAATCTGTCCGCATGCTTTCCACGGATGAGATAATTTATGATGAAATCTCTCATGGCGATTTCTCCACGCTCATACTCCGAATAATCACTCAACTTGCTTAAATCATAAGCGTCGAGATAATCTCTCATGGCATTCAGATCCTCCTCTCCAAACTCATAGATCTGCAACGGATTCTGCGCAAACACCGCCTGGACAGCCATGCCCAGCAGGAATGCGGCAACAATTGATATTTTCTTAAGCATAGGTTATCTTCAATTTGTATGACTGATGCAAATTTAGAAAATTACTGTATATTTGAACAACATACCAGATATAACTATGAAATTCAGAACGATACTCACGCGGATAGTATCAGGCATGATACTGATCGCAGCCCTTTTCACATACTCCTGCGAGAAGCCCAAACTACCACAGATTCCGGTTCTTACACTGGAGCAAGAAAGTGCCGAACTGCCAAGAGAAGCCGGTACAGGGAGAATTGTCTGCAGAATTGACAAGCCTGTGGACAAGGCGTCAATCGAGGCCGAGTCAAATTCAAGTTGGGTAAGGGTCAAGGACATCAGCGGCGATGTGGTAACCTATTCGTATGAGGAGAACACACTCACTGTTAAAAGAGAAGCCGTAATTACAGTCAGCTATGCAACAGCTGATTCCAAGCGGTTCAGCCTAAGTCAGGCTGCAGCAGCACCCAAACCTGAGGAACCGGTAATCAAGGTCATGAGCCCGGAGACGGAATTAGGCAGCAAGGCAGGAGCAGGAGCCATCGGTTTCACGATAGAGAATCCTGTAGATGAGGCCAGTCTGAGCGTCGTCTCCAACTCCGACTGGCTCAAGATAGATAGCGTTTCAGACATACAGATAAATTATACATATGACCCAAACGGAACGTCTAACCCAAGGTCCTGCGTCCTGACACTGACATACCCGGGGGCAAAGGAAGTCAAACTTACGCTTACCCAAATGGCTCCATCCGAGATCACACTGGATCCTGCTTCGGTACAGCTTGGCAATGATAACGGCAGGACCAGTTTCAGTTTCTCCATCAAGAATCCGGTCGAAGGTGCAAAAGTGAGCCTTACCCAGGAAGGAGATTGGTTCAGCACGATTCTGCGAACCAGTTCGGTTGACATCACCTACCTCAAAAACATGGACGAACAGGAACGCACGGGCAAAGTGACGGTGAATTACGTCAACGCTGAGCCTGTTGTTTTCACACTGACACAGGAAGGCCAAGGCAAGCCTGAGCCTGTAAAACCTGTGATTCAACTCAGCAAATCATCGGAGCGTGTCAGCTTCAATGCAGGAAAAATCAATTTTGGCTATACCATCGATAATCCAGTGGCAGGCGCTGTCTTGAAGGCGGAAACAAACGGAAACTGGGTAAGTGCCAATGTCACTGCAGACAAGGTTGAGTGTACATACCAGGCAAATGAAATCACCAGCGAAAGAAGCGTCAGCCTGACTCTGAGCTACGCAGATGCAGACCCCGTCACCTGCACAATTACCCAGGAAGCGGCGCCGGTGATTCCTGTCATCATCCCGGAAATCGATGCCATGACAGTAACATGCTTCAGCGGCCGGGAAACATGGAATTTCAGTGTTGAGAACGGAGACAGGAACGAAGTAAAAGTCGTTTCAGATGCCAGCTGGCTGAATGCCTCCCGCCAGGATGACGGAAACATAGTTTTCTATCATAGCGAAAATAATGGATCATCTTCAAGAATAGGACATCTGACTCTCCAGCTTGGGCGGGCCGAGCAAAAGACGCTGACCGTAACCCAGCGTCCGTACGGCGAGACCATTGCTGTGGTAGAGAACCTCAAGGCATCCTTCGGTTCCGAAGCGCAAACCGGATTGAGCTTCAATATACGTATCGACAATTACCAGGGAATCAGAGACTACAGGACATCCTGTTCACAGTCATGGATAAGCAACATCAGCTACACTGAGTCAGCTCAGGAAAGAGGGTATTTCACGGTCTGTTTCGATCTGAGCAAAAACACAGGCTTGGCGGGAAGAACGGGGAAAATCACATTCTTTAGCCTGGGCGTCAACGTTTCAGCGAGCATAGTCCAGAACGGAGCTTCCGCACCCGTTATCGTGCTGGAAAAGACAGGTACGACAGTGCCGGCAGAAGGAGGGATAGGACTGAGCCTTGCATACTCGATCCAGAATCCGCAGCCAGACTTCATCTTGGTAGCGACCTCAGATGTCAGCTGGGTCAATAACGCATATAACTACTATACCCACGTTAGCTTCAATGTGGAACGCAACACGGAGGCAAAGGAGAGGGTCGGTCACATTACGCTCTCCTACGGTTCGGCAGAGCCTGTTGTATTCGAAATCAGGCAGGAGGCAGCACCGCAGCCTATGCTGGAATTCACCCAGGATGTCTATAAACTGAGTTATTACGGAGATGAGATACAGTTGCAGTACAGCTACGACAACCTTCCATCAGCATTCAAATCCATCCATCACTACCTCGGAGCATCGTGGCTGTCCAGCTATATTAGGAATACCGAGCCGAATGTCATCTATGTCTTCAGCGAGGCAAACTCAAGCGGCGCCGACAGACAGACGACGGTAAGTCTGCGTCTCGAATGCGTTGACGGCACAATGCTCGAGACCTCTGCGATCGTTATCCAGAGCGGAACTGAGCCGGAACTGAAACTATCCCCTTCCAGCTTCAATCTCAGCAGCAGCGCACAGTATATAAATATAAATGTAACGACTGAAAAGTCCTGGTCTGGAGAGCCGTTCAGATTCGAGGGACTGCCGTCGTGGATTGAAGACAGGACAACAACGTCCGACCTGGGCCAGATCAAGCTGTATGTGCAGAAGAATAATGAAGGAAATGCACGTTCCGGCACCTTCTATGTCACCTACTACCACCACAAGAAGGCGGCCGTGACAATACGCCAGGCCGGCAATTCTGCTATTCCTACCAATGTCGTGGATCTCGGACTCTCCAGCGGCATTTATTGGGCTGACAGCAACCTGGGAGCATCAGCTCCGTCTGCTGCAGGCTCATTCTACGCATGGGGCGAAACAAGCTCCAAGACCAGTTTCAGCTGGAGTAACTACCTCTACTGGAACGGCAGCACGGTTACCAAGTATGCCGACAGATACGAAGTGCTTCAGAGCAGCGACGATGCTGCAACTTCTTCACTCGGAACCGGTTGGAGAATGCCTACGGAAGAGGATTTCGAAGAATTGGAAAGAAGTTGTAACGTCAGCATCGCAACTGTGGACGGTGTCAGGGGCGTGAAGTACACTTCGAAGAAGGACAGCAGCAAGTATATCTTCTTCCCATTCACAGGCATCAATGACGGCGGCGTGCAGAATACAGCCACAGTCAATCTCTGGACCAGCGAGAACGTGCACGGAACCGAACAGGAGAGGCGCATGGCCCGTCAATACTGCCACGAAGACAGCAGCGTTGCCGGCTATATCGCGTACACAGAACGTTACGTCGGAATGCCGATCAGAGCTGTATATGTGGCGAGGTAACAGAGGTAGCTACAAAAAAAGAGTCCTTCACGGGACTCTTTTTTTGTGTGGAACTTTTAAGACTATTCCACAGGAGCTGTTGTCTTTACATATTTAGGCTCACTGATTTTCAGGAAGTTCGTGCCTTCGTCAAGAACAGCCACTACTACCATGTATTCAGTATTTGGAGTAAGAGGAATGGCCGAGAACTTGTTTGTGCCACTTTCAGCGGGAAGATCATTGATGAAGTCGGCTCTAGTTGAATTGAGGTTCTTCCATGACTTGTAGTCCTTGATAGACTCCGGATCGGAAACTGCGATACCCGCCAACTTGAAATTCTGAAAGTCTTCTGGAACAGTCAGATTGTACAGGACATAAATTTCATTTGAGAAAGGATTGCATTCAACAATCTCAATTTTAACACCTGGGTAAAGGTCCTTTCCATTCTCATCTTTCTTGCATGATGAGAAAATTCCTAAAAGCGCTATAGCAAGCGCAACATACTTGAATGATTTCATAATTATTATGTTTGGTAATTAATAGTTTACTTTCGGGGTGAGACGGTATAGGACAACGTCGTGGGATGGAATCACGACTTTGAGGTTCTTCTTGGTGGTGACAGGCTTTGCAGCGGCGTTCCAAAGGTCTTTCACATTATATTGTATATCGTCGAAGTTGGTAGCACGGCCACTGAGGCTGTCCACTACGTCAAGTGACTTCCAGTCGATAACAGTTGAAATTTCCTTCTCTGAGCGATTGAAGACGCAAACCGCCCAGTCGCCATTCTCGAGAGGTTTGTACCAATACTCCAGACCGTCAGGATTCTTCTCTTTGCGGAAGCCCTGGATGCCGAGCGGATCCTGGTCGATGGCAATAGCCTCTCGGTTGGTAATGATAGCCATGGTCTCGTCACTCATGTTCATCAGGTCATTGCCGAGAATGAGAGGGGCGGCCATCATGCACCAGAGAGTGAAATGGGCACGGTCCTCAGAGACGGTCATACCGTTGCCTACCTCGAGCATATCCGGATCGTTCCAGTGACCTGGGCCGGCATATGCACGCAGCGGCTCGTTCAGATCCACGATGGTCACAAAACCAAGGCTGGTCCATGTGGTGCCGTCGTCCTTATAGTGCACCTGATCGGCATATGTATTGGCTATGTCGCCAGTGGAGCGCCACGAGTCGCCGACTCCTGCAGCCCACTCCCACGGTTTGGACTGTCCCCACTCGCACATGGAGAAGAAGATCGGACGACCGGCCCAGTCAAGAGCGGCACGCATCAGTTTGTAGGCGCCCTGCGGATTGACATTCTCAGTAAAGCACCAGTCATATTTTAGATAATCAAAGCCCCAGCTTGCATAGGTGTATGCATCCTGGTATTCATGGCCCTGGCTGCCAGCCTTGCAGCCGCAGGTCATACGGCCGGCATCACTGTAGATACCAGCCTTGAGGCCCTTTGAGTGGAGATAATCCGTAAGTTCCTTCATTCCTTTTGGAAACTTCTCCGGATCCGCCTGGATGAAGCCCTGCTCATCACGTTCACCGTGCCAGCCATCGTCTATATTAAGGTAAACATAGCCCAAATCCACGAGTCCCAATTCGACCATCTTGTCAGCGGTCTCTTTGAGAACCTTTTCGTTGATATTGAACGCAAACTTATTCCAACTGCTCCAACCCATCTGAGGGGTCGCAGCGAGTTTGCTTTCGTTCTGGGCAAAAGCAGCTGTGCAGATTGCCGCAGCAATAAATGAAAATAATATTTTTTTCATATTTTTGTGATTGCAATGACAAAGCCAAAGATAATGGAATTTTGCCTTTCAATTATAACTAACATTTACTGATCACTATGAAAAAGCTGTTTTTTTCTATTTTTGTTGCAGTTGCCGCCCTTTGCTCATGTCAGAAGCTGGGGGAATTAGTAGAAGAGGAACCTCTTGGCACCGTGGAGTGCCGGGCTGTCAATATCGGCCTTTATAAAACCGAAGTATTTTGCGAATTTAACATTCCTGGTAGTGTTATGGGATGCAAAGTCGGAGTCTTTGTCACGACGGATGGGGATCCTATGTCGCAGTTCAATCCGGTAGACCTCCATGGAGGGTTCCAGGACATTTTGTCAGGTCAATTGTTCGTAATAATCCCGGTTACCGGACTGACACCTGAGACATATTACAAAGTTCGCGCATGTATCGTCAATACCCTTGATGGCCGTGTTGTCTGGAGCGAGATGGATGCTTTCTCAACAAATTCCCCTAGCAATCCGGTCTGTGTTTCTTTTACCCAGGAAAAGGTCGGTACGACCTATGCCCATCTCAAAGCAAATTGGGAAGAAAGGGGATGCAAGATCACAAAAACTGGCTTTGTGTATGCTTTTATGGAGAAGAATCTGGACAATTCTTACGCCACGATTGTCGAGGGCGACCCGACATTTGTACTCGAGGGCTTGGAAATGTCTAAAACTTATTATGTGAAGGCCTTTGCTGTCGCGGATGGCGATACTGTCTATTCCAATGTGATAGAATTTACGACACGTGCACCTCAGGCCGGCAATGCCGTTGACCTCGGTCTTTCGGTGAAATGGTCAGATATGAATCTGGGTGCTTTTGCTCCGGAGGAATTCGGTGATTACTTTGCTTGGGGAGAGACTGTTCCGAAGGTCAACTATAACCTCTCCACTTACCTTTTTTTCAATTCTTTCCATCCTGCTTATACAAAGTATGTCACTAAGGATTCATTCGGAACCGTAGACAATAAATCGGTGTTGGAAAAGTCTGATGATCCTGCGTCTTTGTATTTGGGTGGCAACTGGCGCGTGCCTACCAGGGCGGAGCTCAACGAACTTATCAGTGAATGCAACTGGACTTTTACGACGGTTGATGGCGTCGGAGGATTTCTTGTACAGTCAAAGAAGTCTGGTTATACCGATAAATCGATTTTCCTGCCTGCTGCAGGCATCAAAGGAGTAAATGGCAGCAGTTATGTCGGTAGTGAGGGCGTCTATTGGTCTTCCAACCTCGAAACGGTCAACAATACTGGTGCGTATGCCTTGAACGTTGTGAATGGGGGCAGGAACAGTACACTTAGTTATTATCGTTTGAACGGCTGCTCAATCCGTCCTGTGACGAAGTAATCTGGATCATCATCCAATTGTTCAACAAGAAACCTAGCCAGAAAAAGCCGACCACTTGGCCGGCTTTTTCTGTGTCAGTACCTGGAATATCTCAAGACATCAGAGAGATTCAGCCCTGAAGTTTGAAATTAAAGTTTTTCGATGAGTCTGTCCATGGCGGCGACTCTCTCCCGGAGGAAAGACTTCATCATGCCGACTGCGGTTTCGAAATCCACAGACTCGTCACCGGCAAGGATGCTGTAGCTGCGTTTACCGTAAAGAACATCATCAAATGCGACGGCATCCTTTATCAGCATGCTGCGCGAATCGATGTAATCATAAATAGAATCTCCGTCTTCAAGAGCTGACTTCAATAACGGCCACCGGCCTTTGACAGCCTCCCTGAACTTGGGATCCTTGAAAAGAGCAGAATAATAGACGCTCCCGTCCAGCAGGAAAGAGTTGACATTGTGCACCTTGCTGGAAAATGTATAGAGATCCAAGTCCCAGATCGGGCCGGCGAAAAGCTTCCCGCTGAGGCCCTTGTACATATAGACACTTGCCGGTCCGTTGTAGTCCTTGCACATGACCAGTTCTCCTGTCAGCCACCAGTCGATGAACGAATCGATGTCGATATAGTCTTCATATGCATGGGCAGCCAGACTCGGTCCATCGGTGAGGACTGCCTCCAGCTCATTCAGATAGCCTAGGACATACTTCACCTGTTCATCAACAATCTCATCCGGTTCCTTGATCTTGACTGGATGTCTGAATCTGTCGGTCCAGTAAACGGGCTCGTCACTATAGGAGTCGAACTCGAGCAGGTAGCCGTCAGTATCAACACGTTTTTTTCCAATTCTGATCTTTTCGCAGAGGTAGTAAAGTCCGCAGGGACTGCCATCGAGGTACAAGTTCACGAACTCCCCTCTCGGATTCCAAGGCATCCCGCTGGCACGTCTGGCTATCTCCAGGCCCACGTCGTTCCTCAGAGAAGTCCTGTCAAGGTAATTTGCCAGCAGCACCCAGCGCCTGTTTTTCGGCATTCCCAGAACAGAGGCCTTGTCTGTCAGTTTAAGATCATACGGAGACTTCGGCAGATTACGGGTGCCATTGCCCCTGAGACGTATTCCGCCGTCCGATGTCAGAAGTTCCTTGCCGTCTTTGTCAGTAAGGCAGACCAGACAGCCCTCCCTATCCTCCTTCCTGCCTGGGATCTTTTCTCCCGTATGGTTGATATTCAGTGTGTAGACCTGATCTATGACCATGGTCTCGGACCCCTCTGACGGTTCATCAGGGACAACGACAGGTGGATCCGGCTCAACAACAGGATCATCTGGTTCCGGTTCAGCTACGCCGACGCATGCCACCAGCAGACAGATGCAGGCCAGCACCGGAAAGGGGATTCGTGCGTGAATACAGCTACAGTTCAAAATCTACAGTAGTGTCGTAATCATACCAGTCGCGAAGACGGAGGGTCAGCGAACTCTGGTCATACACATTGCTCCATTGGGTGTCTTCAATCGTGCCGTTCGGCCAGACGAGATCCTTCCAATGTACGTCTGAGAGACATTCCTGAGCTTCGTCCATGGTAACAGCTCCAGAACGGCTATCCATGAACTCAGCCACCTTTGCATATCTTTCCCAACTGTGGCTGTTGGGGTTTCCATACTCCGGATCAGGCTCAGTGGTATAATACTTCGGCGAAAGCAGATGGTTGGTCACATGCATATACACCGCATCCTCCGGCTTCGGAACAAGCATCGTTTTCCATCCATCCTTCAGATCGAATTCTACAACCACGGCATGTCCTTCAGCATCAGCGATGAAGTAATGGTAACCTGAACCCGCCTTCTGGTCATGTCGGATGTCCAGACTCTCCGTGAGCGCTACTGCCTCTTCAACGGTAGCGCAGCGGTCGAGGATGAGTCTCATGAAGATGGTTGTGCCCACAACGTCCTTTCCAGTATTCTGATATGCCGCCTGCCTTGGAAGCGCCATTATAGAGATGCACAGTCCCTTCTCATTGATTCCGTCCATCGGGGCATAGACACTTGCCAGGCAGAGTGCCTTCCGTGCCAGACTGTTGGGCAGCTTGTCAATACTGTATCCGAGATGGGAAAGGTCCACAGTGCTCAGAGAAGCGTATCCCTTCCCGGGATGGGAGTGGAGAACAAGCGAAGGGTTCTTGAAGTAATCGTAGTTACGGCCGAAAATCCATCCTCCAGTCTCTGAATTGCGGGCCTGGAATGATGTGCACGCAAATGGGGATTTCTCTTCAGACTTAGGTTTTGGGGTGTAGAGGCCACGTGAAAGCTTCGATATTACAAACGACACCAGTTTTGCATTCTCATCTATGCCGGATTCCACGACATCATC
Organism: Bacteroidales bacterium; assembly: GCA_024398095.1. Lineage (GTDB taxonomy): Bacteria > Bacteroidota > Bacteroidia > Bacteroidales > UBA932 > Cryptobacteroides. The sequence continues at coordinate 6,727 of JAKSJK010000035.1, read as the reverse complement.
AAGATCGTATGGCACAGAATAGTCACATTCATAGAGGTAAGGGTCGTTGCCGACCTGATGAATGCTCGCGATGGTACGTATCTCGCCAAACCATACAATAGCAACAGTCGCTACAACGGTAACGAGAACGGCGGCTAGGGAAATAAGGAACTTCTTCATGATCAAAAGCTTTTGTGCAAATATATACAATTTTGCCATTCGGCGCACGAGACAAACTAAGTTCCGCCACCCGTGCGAATATCTCAACAATTTTTATACCTTTGCGGGCGCAATTTAAAACCTCAAGATGAAAGACATTCTATCATCCTTGTTTCCCCAGGCACTGACAGGGCTCTCACTGTGGTTCATGGCCATATTCACGATCGTATTCGCATGCGGAGCGATCTACGGAGCAGGCTACATGAAGCACTACAGCGGAAGACCGCTCAGAAACACACTCCACTGGATCTGGTATGTGGTCGCATACGTATCCATGATGCTGCTCTGCGTAGTCGACAACTCGATCGCCTTCCTCGTCAGCTGGGAAATCATGGCCCTCAGTTCGTTCTTCCTCGTAATCTACGAGAGCGAAAAGCCGGATACTATCAAAGCCGGCATCAACTTCTTCATTCAGTCGCACATCTCCGTGGTACTGCTCACAGCAGGATTCATGATGATCGCGGCAAAAACTGGCACCTACTCATTCGAAGCCATCCCGCGCTACTGCACGCATAACAACGGCATGGCAGCCTTCCTGCTGCTCTTCGCCGGATTTGCAGTTAAAGCCGGATTCGTACCGTTCCACACCTGGTTGCCATATGCGCACCCGGCTGCACCTGCACACATCTCCGGCGTAATGTCAGGAGTCATCATCAAGATCGGCATCTTCGGAATACTCAGGATGATCAGCCTGTTCAGCATCGACTACGTGACCGCAGGTGCAATAATACTCGCAGTATCCGCAATCTCCGGACTCTACGGCGTCATGATGGCAATCCTGCAGCACAACCTCAAGAAACTGCTTGCCTATCACAGTATTGAGAATATTGGCATCATCGGCATGGGCATAGGCCTGGGCTGCATCGGAGCCGGCACCTGCAACACAATGCTCGCAACACTCGGTTTCGCAGGAGCACTGCTGCACACACTCAACCACGCCCTCTTCAAATCCGTACTTTTCTTCTGTTCCGGCAACGTATATCACGGAACCCACACCCTCGACATTGAAAGCCTGGGTGGCCTCGCGAAGAAAATGCCATGGACTGCAGCGCTGTTTCTCATCGCTTCAATCGCCATCTGCGGACTCCCGCCAATGAACGGATTCATCTCAGAATTCCTCATCTACAGCGGTCTCTTCGGATGGATGCAGGGAGCAGAACCTGGAGTAACAACCGGAGCCGTCTTCTCCATACTCGCACTCGTGATGATCGGTGGCCTTGCCATCCTCTGCTTCACAAAAGCCTTCGGTATAATCTTCCTGGGCTCGCCTAGAAAAGAAATCGAAGCACACGAAATGCCGGCCAGCCGCATCGTGCCGCTCGTCATCGAAGCCGTAATCATGCTCTCAATCGGCATATGTCCGGGAGTATATGCAAAACTCGCCGGCAGCGCCCTCAGTTGCCTGCCGTTCGCAGGCATCACGAAACTGACAGCTACCGCAAACCTCGGCTATGTCGGATTCGCAAGCCTCGTATTCCTGCTGCTGGCATGTATAATATATGTAGCAAAGAGCAGGCGCAACAGCAAACGCCAGGTCAGCGAAGGACCGACCTGGGGCTGCGGCTACACCCAGGGTACCCCGCGCATCCAGTACACAGCAACCTCATTCGTCAAAACCTACGTCCAGCTCTTCTCCTTCCTGCTCGGAACCAGAAAGCATCAGGAAATCCCGACTGAAATCTACCCTGTGTCAGGCCACTTCGAATCAGAATCCTACGACAAGATCGAAAGCGGCCTCATCGACAAGCCGCTGACTGCATATCACCGTTTCACAGACATATTCTCCTTCCTGCAGAACGGCAAGATGCAGTTCTACATGCTCTACGGCATCGTATTCATCATTCTGACACTTGTATTAACCATAATATTCTGTTAGCGCCATGATAAGTCTGTTACTCATACTCTTCTCAGCGCTCTTCTTCAACGGCATCATCGGCCGTGTTAAGAGCATAAGCGCCGGCAGAAAAGGTCCCGGCATCATGCAGCCGGTCTTCGACGTATGCCGTCTTTTCCGCAAGGGAACGGTCTACAGCGAAGTCACCGGCCCGGTATTCAAGATGGCTCCGGCCGTCTACCTCGCCTCCGTGCTCATCGCCTGCCTCTGCGTACCGTTCGGAAGCAAAGGCGGCCTCATCAGCTTCAACGGGGACTTTGTATTCTTCGCCTACGCACTCGCCCTCGGCAAATTCTTCTGCATCATAGGCGCGCTCGACACAGGCTCCAGCTTCGAAGGCATGGGAGCATCTCGTGAAGCCACCTACAGCATGCTCGCCGAACCGGCATTCTTCCTCATCCTGGGCTCCCTCGCCCTGATGAGCGGCCACACCTCCTTCCAGGAAATCTTCGCAAACCTGCATCCGAGCAGCCCGATGAGCTGGGCACTCGCAGTCTGTGCAGCCTATGTATTCCTCGTACTGGCAATGGTAGAAAACAGCCGCATGCCGGTAGACGACCCTAAGACCCACCTGGAGCTCACAATGATCCACGAAGTCATGGTTCTGGACAACAGCGGCATCGACCTCGGACTCATCTTCGTGACCGGCTACCTCAAGTTCGCAATGTACGCGGCACTCATCGCCGACCTCTTCATCGGCAGCCTCCCAATTGCAATCGGAATCCCTGTATTCCTCGGCGTTCAGGTTGCATGCGCTGTGGTAATCGGTCTCAACGAGTCATTCACCGCACGCTTCCGGATGAACCATAACCCTCAGTTCATATTCACACTTGCCTGCATCGCCCTCCTCTCAATATTCGGTGTGATGCTTATGTCAGGAAAACTTGTATAACGAGCCATGCTGGAAACATTCATCATAATCTTCCTCGCCACCCTGTTCTATCTGGCTATCGCCAACAGGATGAGGAACTACATCAGGATCCTTATCTATCAGGGAGTCCTGCTCTTCCTGGTGGCAGCGTTCCACCTCAAGGAATTCAATGTATTCAACCTGATTGTGATCCTCCTCGAGACAATCGTCTTCAAGGCCATTGCAGTTCCGTACTGCATTGAAAGGATCATACGCCACAACAATATCACCCGTGAAACCGAGCCGTTCCTCCCGAACTTCGTATCCCTGCTGATCACTGCAGGCATAGTAGTGGGAGCCGTACTGCTCTCCGGCAGCATCGACGACATGATACTTGACAAATTTTTCTTCGTTGGAGCCATATCTGCCATATTCACAGGCCTTTATCTCATAGTTTCACGCCGCAAGATCCTCACCCACGTGGTAGGATACTGCGTGATTGAGAACGGTGTCTTCATCCTCTCGCTCGCCGTGGGTAACGAGATGCCGGCCATGGTCAACCTCGGTGTGATGCTGGATATCTTCGCTTCCGTATTCATCCTCGGAATATTCGCAAACAAGATCGGAGATGTGTTCCACGATGTGGACATCGACTCCCTCAGCAAACTTAAAGACTAGAAGCCATGATCACAGCAATATATCTCGCAGCAGTCGTCTGCATATTCATCGGTCTGGCACTGAGTCGCTCGAGGATTCTCTCCGACATTCTTGGGGTACTTTTCCTTGGAGTACAGACCATGCTGACCGTACACGCCTTCCTGAATCCAGGCGTCACCGAACTGGGCTATTTCACCTACGATGCATTCGGACTCATACTCCTTCTGACACTCAGCATCATAGCCTTCCCGGCGCTGCTTCACAGCCGCATCTACCTCACCAAGCCGATGGCAACCCCATCCAGCGCAGCAGCCTACAATGCATCCTGCGTATTGCTCATCGCAGCAATGACCATGGGCTATCTCGCCAACCACGCAGCCGTGACCTGGATATTCACAGAGATTACGACCCTCAGTGCCGCTGTGCTCATCTACCACCACCGCAGCAAATTGGCACTCGAGGCAACATGGAAATATGTCTTCGTCTGCGCAATCAGCATCTGCTTCGTGTTCGTAGGCATACTCTTCATCAGCCTTGCACTCCTGCACGACGGCTGCTCAACCCTCTTCTACTCCGACCTGATGGCCCACAAAGCCACTTTGAACGGTTTCTGGATGAGATTGGGCTTCCTCTTCATATTCGCCGGATTCACGGCAAAACTGGGTCTCTTCCCAATGTTCACGGCCGGCGTCGATGCAAAAGACAAGGCTCCAGCTCCTGCAGGCGCACTGCTGGCCAGCGCTCTCATGAACCTCGGTTTCTGCGGCATCGCAAGGATCTATGCCTCGATCAGCGGAACCCCGGTTGGAGAATGGGCCAGGATGGTAATGCTGGTTTCAGCTCTCATCACACTCTTCATCGCCACCATCTACATGGCCAGGATCAAGAATGTGAAGCGTATGCTTGCCTACTCCGGTATCGAGCACATGTCTGTCGTCACCCTGGGACTCTGCTTCGGCAAGGCTGGTTTCGTGGCAGCCATGCTGCACATGGTAATGCACACCTTTGTAAAGTCTGGTCTCTTCTTCCATTTCACACAGCTCTGGCGCCAGTATTCCAGCAAGATGATCGACGATATGGGAGACTACCTCAAGCTCAATCCGTTCGGTGCACTCGTGCTGCTTTTCGGCTTCGTCAGCATCGCGGCAGTTCCGCCTTCCGGACTCTTTTTCAGCGAACTCCTCGTGTTCAAGGCCATGATCGCAGAGGGCAGCTGGTGGGTATTTGTTCTTACCGCATTCCTCCTCACCGTACTGCTCTGGGCTTTCGCCAGAAGCATGTTCCGAATCATCTTCCTGCCAGCAGCAAAGCCTGTCGAGAAAATCAAGATATCCGCCTGGGAATCCGTTTCCCAGCTCATACTGTTCGCGCTTGCCGCCTATATCGGCTTTAATCCGCCTGCCTTCCTGCTCAATCTGATCGAACAGGCCGCAGCCATGATTCTGTAATGATATGAACGAAAATATATTACATATAACCAACGGAAGCTGCGTGAAGCTGGCCGAGATTCCCGTTCTCGCCTACGACGCCTTCCGTGCCACCACCCTCGAACTGCTGGGCGACAAGGCAAGGCACTGCGCAAGCTACTTCGCCTACCCTTGCAACGACGACCTCAAGCTTATGATGTGCATAGCCGACGACAGCGCACACGACATCCTCGTGTATGCCTGCGAAGTCGAAAAAGGTGCCAGACTTGCTTCTGCTGCGGCAGACTGCCTCGCACTTGAGCGCTTTGAACGCGAGATCTACGAAAACTGGGGTCTCGAATTCGAGGGACATCCATGGTACAAGCCTGTCCGCAACTTCTTCCCTGACAAGTACAAGTTCTTTGAGATGGAGGGTGAGGAGCTCCACGAGGTCGGCGTCGGTCCTGTCCACGCAGGCGTCATTGAGCCAGGTCACTTCCGCTTCATCTGCAACGGCGAGGATGTGCTCCATCTGGAGATACAGCTCGGCTGGCAGCACAGGGGCGTAGAGAAGCTCATGCTGGAGAAGAAACGTCTCATTGAGCGCGTGCTGCTTGCTGAGGGCATTGCAGGAGATACTTCTGTCAGCCATTCGACCGCCTTCGCAACAGTTTGGGAGAGCCTCTGCGGCTACACTCCTTCCGAGGAAGTTCTCTGGGCCAGGACACTGGCTGCAGAACTTGAGCGCATGGCCAATCACACCGGTGATCTCGGCGCTATCTGCGGCGACGTAGCCTACCAGCTCGGTGCAGCTGTCTTCGGACGCCTGCGTACCCCTATCGTGAACTTCTCACAGCGCTGGTGCGGCAACCGCCTCGGCAAGGGAAATGTCCGCCCGGCCTACGCTCCATACTCATTTACCGAGGAACTCAAGCAGCAGCTTCTGAAAGATCTCGCAGCCTACGAGCGCGATTTCCTGGAAATGTGCGACAAGATCCAGCACTTCCCTTCCGTGCTGTCCCGTTTGGACCGTACAGGCGTCGTCAGCACCGAGCAGGCTGAATCCATCGGTGCGGTCGGAATGGCAGCAAAGTGTGCCGGAGTCTGCCGCGACACCCGCGCATCCCATCCTTACGGACTTTATTCGTCCCTGGATGTTCAGCCGGTTGTCAAGACCACGGGAGATGTGCTCGCCCGCACAGAACTGCGTATAGATGAAGTCAAGCAGTCGCTTGCAATCGTACGCAAGCTGCTGGAAAATATGCCGGCCTTCGACGGCAAGATGCAGTCTGCAGGTACTCCTGAGGCCGAGTCCTTCGCCATTGCCCTTACCGAGGGCTGGCGCGGCGAGATCTGCCACTGCGCCATTACCGATGCAGACGGCGAGCTCGCAGCCTACAAGATCAAGGATCCGTCCTTCCACAACTGGATGGCCCTTGCACTTGCGGTCCGCGGCAACGAGATCTCAGACTTCCCTATCTGCAACAAGAGTTTCAACCTGTCCTATTGCGGACACGACCTTTAATAGATTCAAGATATGTTCAACAGTCTCAAGATATTCTTCCACCAGGGCAAGCAGTTCATTCCGAATGTGCGTACGTCAAAGGTTCCCGGCGTGTTCCGCGGCCGTCCTGTAATTTCCACTGAAAAAGTTGACGAACAGGCTTTTGCAGATGTTTGTCCGACTGGTGCAATCGGTACTTCCCCGGTGAGCATCGATCT
>JAKSJK010000034.1 GCA_024398095.1 Bacteroidales bacterium | reverse complement strand
GAAAACGGCATTTCTGCGCACGACACAAACCAGGTTGGCCTCGCCGTGCGTGAAAACGGCAGTTCTACGCACGACACAAACCAGCCCCGCAGCGTCGTGCGTGAAATCGGCGGTTCTGCGCACGAGTCAAACTGTTTTGCGCGAACTTGGAGAAAAATTGCTACATTTGCAGTGCGATTGCGGAGGGGCCGCAGTCAAGTGTGCTTGGAACCACTTAAAAAACAAGAAATGAAAACTGAATCTGCTACTTCAGGACAGCGCGGTCTGTCCGTCACCTTTGTGTGGCTTGCAGTTACATTCTGTGTCTGCCTCATTGTTTCAAACATCTTCGTGCCGAGGACTTGGCAGGTATGGGGACTTCCGATCCAGCTGACGGGAGGTGTTGTGATCTTTCCGGTATCATACATCATAAACGACTGTCTTACAGAAGTATATGGCTATAGGAAAGCCCGTCTTGTAATCTGGATGGGCTTCGTACTGAGTCTGTTCGTGGCCGTCATGAGCCAGATAGTATGCTGGCTGCCGCAGCCGATGTTCGAAGACAACAGGGGAGTGGCAGAAAGCTTCAACAATCTGTTCGGACTCGTGCCTCGCACCACCATCGCATCTCTGCTGGCATTCCTGTTCGGTTCCACGGTGAATGCCTGGGTGATGAGCAGAATGAAGGTGGCGTCAGATGGAAAACGTTTCGGATGGAGGGCGATTCTTTCTTCTGTTGCCGGTGAAATGGCAGACTCACTAATCTTCTTCCCGATAGTTTTCATTGGTGTGATGCCTTTCGGCGGCATAGTGAACATCATGCTCACCCAGGTCGTCGTAAAGACACTCTATGAGGTTGTGATACTGCCAGTCACCACGGTATTCGTAAGGTCGCTCAAGAAGCGTGAGGGTGAGGATGTCTTTGATCGCGAAATATCGTACAATCCATTCAAAATCAAGGATTTGTAATATGAATATGCAGATGAATGAATCGGAGGCCCTGGTGGTCTTCAGCGGTGGTCAGGACAGCACCACCTGTCTTTTCTGGGCCTTGAAAAACTTCAGGAAGGTACATACTATCACCTTCAGCTACGGCCAGAAACACAGTGCGGAAATTGAGGTGGCAAGAGCAATCGCAGAGAAGGCGGGAGTGGACTTCTATCTTCAGGACGCCAGCTTCATCAGCCAGATAGGCAGCAGTTCGCTGACCGATACCTCCATCGAGATGGATCAGGAGAAGCCGGCGGACAGTTTCCCGAATACCTTTGTGCCGGGCAGAAACATGTTTTTCCTCAGCGTTGCAGCAGTCTATGCCCGTGAGCACGGTATCCATCATCTTGTCACCGGCGTTTCCCAGACCGACTTCAGCGGATATCCGGATTGTCGTGACAGTTTCATCAAATCCATGAACCTGACCATCAACCTGGCTATGGACGACCAGTTTGTCATCCATACGCCCCTGATGTGGCTGGACAAGGCTGAGACCTGGAAACTGGCCGATGAACTCGGCGTATTCGACCTTGTGCGCAATGAAACTCTCACCTGCTACAATGGCATAAAGGGCGACGGCTGCGGCCATTGCCCATCCTGCAAACTGAGAAATGCAGGACTTCAGAAGTATCTGTCTGAGAAATCTACCTTGTAGCCTCTATCTTGTAGGTAAAGCTGTCGGCACGGTAATAGCCGATGTTGTATTCGACCGGCCTGTCCTGGTCGTCATAGACCATACGCTTGCGGATCAGGATAGGATCCTCTGGCGTGAGTTCCAGCTTTTCGCTCAGTTTGTCTCCTGCGAGTCCTGCCGAAATCTCCTCCTTTGACAGGGTTACCACGATTCCGTATAGCTTCTCAAGCATTTCGTAGAGAGGCTGGTTGTAATCTTCTTCGCCTGTAACAGGGAGATTAGGATTGAAATAGGAGATGAAGTAGACGAATGGAGATTCGCTGTTTCCCCTGAGCCTTTCAAGCACCACGCAGCGGGTACCTTCCTCAACCCCGAAGAAAGCGGCGATGCTCCTGTTTGCCTTCTTCAACGACAGATGCAATTCGTAGTTACGCACCTGTATGCCAAGCATTTTCATCTCCTGGGAGAAGCTGTGCCAGTTCTTTACGCCGCCGGTGATGCTCTTGCGCGCAACCTTTGTTCCGACTCCCTTTTTCCTGACGAGAAGACCCTCGTTCACCAGGGTGCTGATCGCCTGGCGGAGTGTATTCCTGGATATTTTGAACTGTTGGGAAAGATCGACTTCGTTGGGCAGGAGCTTGCCGTTCTCGTACTCTTCTGAAGCAATCAATTTCCTAAGTTCTTCCTCAGCCTGGAGGTGGAGTGGAATAGAGCTGTTATGGTTGAGTTTCATGTCTTTGCGTTTTTCTTTCACAAAAATAAAAAATTTTATTTGTATTAAGCAATATATTTATATATTTGCACAAATTTAAGTATGTTCATACATACACCATAATAACACTAGAAAACAGATAATTCAATATCTAAATTATATGAGAAAACCGAACTACGACAAATTCCCGTCTACAAAGATGGAGGGCTGCCTTGTGTCTGGCTGGGACTCCATCAGGGAAATTCTTTCTGCTTCATTTTCCGGAAGTCTTGCTGCAGACTGCTACACTGGTGTCTACGAGGATGAGGTAATTGCCGAACTTTCAAAGGGTTACGACAAGGTAATCAATACCCGCGACCTCATGAAGCCGGAGTCTGAAATTATTGCGATGACCGCTCCTTTCATGACCGACGACGTTCTGTTTGGCTATCTTACCAATCTTCGCATGCCGGACTTTTTCGATGCCGAAAAGATTGTTGAGACAAAGTCCATGGTCGCTGCTTCAAATGAGAAGATACTCGTCATAGGAGCTGGTGCATCTCTCGCGGTTCCTGAGAATACCCCGCTTGTTTACCTCGACATGGCTCGCTGGGAGATCCAGCAGCGTTTCCGCAGGCACGAGGTGATGGGTCTCGGCGTTGACAATCGCGCAGATGCTGTTTCCATCCAGTATAAGAGAGGACTCTTCATCGATTGGAGGGTTCTCGATCTGTATAAGGACAAGATCATGGATCAGATTTCATTCTGGATCGACACCAACGATGCAAAGACCCCTAAGATGATCGACAGGGCCACCTTCTTCAAGGGTATGGATCTCACTGCGAACAATCCGTTCCGTGTGGTTCCTTTCTTTGATCCGGCTCCATGGGGCGGCCAGTGGATGAAAGAGGTCTGCGACCTGGACAGAAGCCAGTCCAACTATGGCTGGTGCTTCGACTGCGTGCCTGAGGAGAACAGTCTTTTCCTCGAGGTGAACGGCACCCGTTTCGAACTTCCTTCTCAGGACCTCATCCTATGCCGAAGCAGGGAAGTGCTCGGTGAGGTTGTCGAGGCCCGTTTCGGCAAGGATTTCCCTATCCGCTTCGACTTCCTTGACACCATCGGCGGCGGAAACCTCAGCCTTCAGGTGCATCCTACCACCCAGTTCATCCATGAGAATATGGGCATGCACTACACCCAGGATGAGAGCTACTATCTGCTTGATGCTACCGACGACGCAGTTGTCTATCTCGGTGTGAAAACCGGCGTGGACAAGGAGGCTATGCTCGCAGACCTCAGGGCTGCACAGCGCGGCGAGATCGTGTTCGATGCAGAGAAGTATGTGAACAAGCTCCATGCAAAGAAGCATGACCACTATCTCATTCCTGGCGGTACCATTCATTGCTCAGGTTCCGGCAGCATGGTGCTCGAGATCAGCGCCACCCCTAATATCTTTACCTTCAAGCTCTGGGACTGGCAGAGGCTCGGCCTCGACGGCAAGCCAAGGCCGATCAACGTGGAGCGCGGCAGCAAGGTGATCCAGTGGAACAGGGACACCGAGTACGTGCACAAGCATCTTGCAAATGTTTTCGAGCCTATCGCAGAGGGCGAGGGCTGGAGCGAGGTGAAGACCGGCCTGCATCCTAACGAGTTCATCGAGACCAGAAGGACCGCGTTTACCGTTCCTGTAACTTTCCAGACTGATGGCGGCGTGCAGGTTCTCAATCTCGTTGACGGTGACGAGGCAGTAGTGGAGAGCACCGACGGCAGCTTCGAGCCGTTCGTAGTGCACTACGCCGAGACCTTCATCATCCCTGGCAGCATCAAAGAGTACAGCATCCGTCCATGCGGCATTTCCGAAGGTAAGGAATGCATGGTTGTAAGGGCTTACGTAAGATTCCACGCATAATCAGTTAACCTAAATATAATATATGTATAAAAACGACAACAGAATCGTCATGACACTGGACGCCGGCGGCACGAACTTCGTGTTCACGGCCATTCGGGGCTGCCGCGAGATCGTGACCCCGATCCGTCTCGACGCTGTAAACGACGATATCGAACGCTGTCTCAACGTACTGGTAGAGGGCTTCCGCCAGGTTGAGGCTGCTCTCAGCGAGAAACCGGTTGCGATCAGCTTCGCCTTCCCGGGACCTGCTGACTACGAGAGCGGCATCATCGGCGACCTGCCAAACTTCCCTTGCTTCAGGGGCGGTGTGGCAATGGGTCCTTTCCTCGCTGAGACTTTCGGCATTCCGGTTTTCATCAACAACGACGGCAACCTCTTCGCCTACGGAGAGGCCCTCGTGGGCAAACTTCCAGAACTCAACGCCAAACTCGCGCAGGCGGGCAGCAGCAAGAGGTACAAAAACCTCCTCGGAGTCACTCTCGGCACCGGTTTCGGCGGTGGTGTAGTGATCGACAGCAAGCTCCTCACCGGCGACAACGGCTGCGGCGGAGATGTATGGCTCATGAGGAACATCAAGTATCCTGAGCTGATCAGCGAAGAGAGCGTGAGCATCAGGGCTGCAAAGCGTGTTTATCACGAACTTGCACCAGAGGACACCCGCGACCTCTCTCCAAAGGACATCTGCGAGATTGCAGACGGACTTGCTGAGGGCAACGCAGAGGCAGCACGCGCATCTTTCGAGGAGATGGGTCGTGTGGCTGCATCCGCAATGGTGCATGCCCTCGACATCGTGGACGGCGTTGTGGTGATTGGCGGCGGCCTTGCAGGTGCTTCGAAATATATCGTGCCGGCAATGGTCAAAGAGATGAACTCCTCTGTCGCTACTTTCTCTGGCGCCAGCTTCCCATGCATGCAGATGAAGGCTCTCGACCTTACCTGTGCTGAGGGTATGGCCGAGTTCCTCCAGGATCGCTCCAAGATGGTGCAGGTGCCGATGACCGACAAATTCGTACGCTACAACGATGAGAAGAAGATCGGTGTCGCTGTTACCTCAATCGGTACCAGCACCGCGATTTCTCTCGGCGCTTATGCGTATGCGCTCGCTCAGATCGATCTCAAAGAAAACAACTTATAACCAACAATTAACAAAAACACATGAAATCATCTAAGCTAAATGAAGGTTTCCGCGCTCTGAGGTCTTTCCTCATGGCTGCTGTTCTCTTCATCGGTGTGGGAGTCGCTCAGCCGGCTTTCGCACAGACCGGTGCGATCAAGGTTTCAGGTAAGGTTACCTGCAACGGAGAGGGCGTCATCGGTGCTTCAGTGCTGGTGCAGGGTACCACCCAGGGTACCATCACCGATTTCGATGGAAACTACAGCCTCAGCGTTGCTCCTGACGCAATCCTCGAGGTTTCTTCCATCGGTTACTCTACAGAGGTGGTTCCTGTCGAAGGCAGGTCGACCATCAATGTAACTCTTGCAGAAGAGTCTGTCCTCCTTTCTGATGCCGTGGTCGTAGGTTACGGCGTCCAGAAGAAGGTAAACCTCACCGGCGCTGTTGCCAGCGTCTCTACTGAGGAACTCGAAGGCAAGCCTATCGCTAACGTGCTCGAGGGTCTCCAGGGTACTACTCCTGGTCTCGTGATCCAGCAGGGTTCTTCAACTCCTGGTGGAGCTCCATCCCTCAACATCCGTGGTTTCAACACCATGAATGACAACAACCCGCTCGTGATCATCGACGGAATCGAGGGTTCCCTCGCGAACCTCAACCCTTCCGATATCGATCAGATCTCAGTCCTCAAGGATGCTTCTTCAACCGCAATCTACGGTTCACGTGCATCCAACGGTGTGCTCCTCGTGACCACCAAGAAGGGTAAGGAAGGCAAGGTAGAGGTCAACTACAACATGACCTACGGTCTCCAGCAGGCAACCGCACTCCCTACCATCGCTGACTCCTGGGTTTATGCAGAGCTCTACAACGAGGCTGCTGTAAACTCAGGCCGTCCAACCAAGTTCACCGCAGAGCAGATCGCCGATTTCAGAAACGGCGGTACCAATGTGAACTGGGTACGTGCTCTCTACAAGCCTGTAGCTTCACAGCAGAGCCACAACCTTTCTGTCACCGGCGGCAACGGCAGCCTTTCCTACATGGCTTCCATCGGCTACCTCAAGCAGAACTCTCTCTTCCATGGTCCTAACTACGGTTATGACCGTTACAATGCACGCCTGAACGTGAGCCACAAGGTGACCAAGAACTTCACCGTAAGCCTCACTTCACAGTTCACCCGCAACGAGATCAAGGACCACGCATACTGGACCGAGTGGATCATCGAGCAGTGCAACCGTATGCCTCCTATCTATGAGATCCAGAACGCAGACGGTACCTACACCTATCCTTCAGGCTCCAACTCCAACTCTCTCGAGCGTCTCGAGAAGGGTGGTTTCCGCAAGGGCCAGAACGACGATATGAGCGGTACCATCTCCGCAGACTGGGAGATCATCAAGGGCCTCAAGCTCACTCTCCAGGGTGGTGCGCGTTTCCTCAACAACAACACTCACGAGAATCGTTTTGCTTCCGATAACCCTATCTCTGGTGACCAGGAGAATCACATCAGCGAGGATTTCAGCCGCAGCACCAAGTATACTGCTACTGCAATGCTCTCTTACAACACCACCATCGCCGAGAAGCACAACATCAGCGCTCTCATCGGTTACGGCTACGAAGGTGAACACAGCAACTGGTTCGGTACCATGCGCAAGACCCAGGATCACAAGTACGACGTATTCGGCGGTGATATGACCGGTACTACCGAGGTGCCTATCAGCAACAACGGCGGCGCTTCAGACTGGTCACTCTACTCAGGCTTCGCACGCGTCAACTACAACTACGCTGAGAAGTATCTCCTCGAGTTCAACCTCAGAAACGACTACTCTTCTTACTTTGCAAAGGGCAACCGTTCAGGTCTCTTCCCTTCAGTATCAGCAGGTTGGCGTCTTTCTCAGGAAGACTTCTGGGCTCCAGTCCTTCCTTATGTGTCTTCAGCTAAGCTCCGCGGTTCCTTCGGTCTCGTAGGTAACAACCGTATCGGTGCTTACAAGTACATGCAGACCGTTACCACCGGCCAGGGTATGGTATTCGACAATGTGTCCACCACTACCGCAGGCTTCAGCGCAGTCGACCCAACCATCAAGTGGGAGACCACCCAGATGGCTGACCTCGGCTTCGATCTCGGCTTCCTCAAGGATAACCTCACCGTTTCCTTCGACTACTTCAACAATATCACCCGTGACATCCTCGTAGGTCTTCCTGTTCCGGGCCTCTTCGGTAATGGTTCTCCAACCAGCAACGCCGCCAAGGTCATGAGCCAGGGTTGGGAATTCGCAGTGAACTATCACTTCACTACCGGAAAGGTTAACCACAACATCTCCGCAAATGTTTCCGACAGCTTCAACAAGGTACTCGACACCAAGGGTGAGAACCTCTACTTCGGCTACGACGTTGTCAGCATCATCAAGGAAGGTTATCCTCTCTACTCTTACTATGCAGTTCGCAGCAACGGCCTCTTCCAGAGCGATGAGGAAGCTGCTTCAAGCCCGCATCTCGAGGGTGTTGTTCCTAAGGCTGGTGACATCAGGTACATCGATAAGAACGGTGACGGCGTCATCAACGACGACGACCGCTTCGTAGTGGGCAACGACTTCCCACGCTACACCTTCGGTTTCAACTACGGTTTCGAGGTTAAGGGATTCTACTTCTCCCTCTTCCTCCAGGGCGTAGGTATGAGAAGCCGCTGGATGCGTGGTGAGGCTGTCGAGGCTTTCCACAACAACAACGAAGGTCCTATCCATACCTTCCATATGGACCGCTGGACTCCTAACAACCGCGACGCAAGCTATCCTCGCCTTACCATGGGTTCTGAGAATACCAACAACGCTTACAAGTCCGATTTCTGGATCCAGAATGCAGCTTACCTCCGTGTGAAGAATGTTCAGCTCGGCTACAACTTCCCTGAGGCTATGCTCCAGAAGATTCATTTCAAGGGCCTCCAGGCTTACCTCTCATGCGAGAATCCTCTCGT
This sequence comes from Bacteroidales bacterium, assembly GCA_024398095.1. Lineage (GTDB taxonomy): Bacteria > Bacteroidota > Bacteroidia > Bacteroidales > UBA932 > Cryptobacteroides. The sequence goes on along the minus strand of JAKSJK010000034.1, from coordinate 14,856 downwards.
GATCTCCGGAATGAAGGGTGGCTGGGATCCTGAGTACAATGCAGACGGTTCAGGCCGTGCATATCCTGTTGCACGCGTTTATTCCGTAGGTCTCAATGTTAAATTCTAATAGGAGGAGACAGTCATGAAAAAAGTACTTTATACTATAGCTCTTTCTGCAAGCGTAATGTTCGCAGCTGCATCCTGCATCAGCCTCGAGACTCCTCCATACGGCAGTGAATCTGACGTAACTTTCTGGAGCGAGGACGAGAATGCCGCACTTGCGACCCTCAACTCTTGCTACACCCGTTTCTACAGCATCAACCAGCTCATCGAGTCTGAGGCTGCAACTGACAACGCATACACCAAGGACCTCGGTTCTACCAATCCTATCGCAAACGGCTCCTACAGCACCGACAACGGTTATGTAAGAGGTCTCTGGAACGGTTTCTATGCAGGTATCAGAACTTGCAACGAGCTCCTTACCAACATTGACAAGGTCCCTGGTCTCGAGCCAGCTCTCCGCGATCGCTACATCGCAGAGGCAAAGGTCATCAGGGCTTCCCACTACTATGAACTCTACACCCGCTGGGGCTCAGTGCCTTACACCACCAAGGTGCTTGGCGTGGCTGAGAGCAAGACCATCAAGTGCACCCCTAGGGCAGAGGTCGTAGAGCATGTTATCGCTGACCTCAACGCTGCAATCGAGTCTGGCGCTCTTCCTGCAAGCTACGGCGCAGGTGACCGCGGCCGTGTGACCATCGGCGCTGCCAAGGCTTTCCTTGCCAAGGTTTACCTCTTCGAAGGCGACTTCGCCAAGGTAAGGGACCTCACCGAGGAGATCATGAACAGCGGTACCTACAGCCTCTTCAACAGCTATGAGGGCCTCTTCACCGTTGCAAATGAGAACAACTCAGAGGTTATCCTCGATGTTCAGTACGATCCTACCGTCCGCAACTGGAATATGCGCAGCCTCGGTGTCATCCCTCCTTCAATGGGTGGCTACTGCAGCCTCGCTCCTACCCAGGAACTCGTAGACAGCTACATCATGCTCAACGGCAAGAAGATCGATGAGGCTGGTTCAGGCTATGACTCTGCCAATCCATACGAGAACCGTGACCCACGTCTCCAGGCTACCGTCATCTACAACGGCAACTCATATCCGGGTGCTGCTTCTCCTATCGACTGCGTCAGCGCTGACAGCCGTGATGGTTACAACACCACTTCCGACGTTACCCCTACCGGTTTCTATCTCCGCAAGTACTACGACGTGAACAAGTACGTGAACGAGAACACCAGCACCATCAATGCTATCGTGATCCGTTATGCTGATGTGCTTCTCATGAACGCTGAGGCTCACGCTGAACTCGGTTCCCTCAATGCAGGCGTTTGGGACAAGACTGTCAAGCTCATCCGCAAGCGTGCAGGTTTCACTGATGCTGCTGCCCTCGACTTCAACGCAGGCGCCAACAACAAGGAAATCATCCGCAATGAGCGTCGCTGCGAGCTTGCTTTCGAAGGCGCACGCTTCAAGGATATCATGAGGTGGAAGATCGCTGAGAAGGTTCTCAACGGCAATGTACACGGCCTTTATACCGGTGCCCTCGTAGGTACTGACGGCGGTTTCGTAATCCTCGAGAAGAGGTCATTCGATCCTGCAAAGCACTACCTCTGGCCTATCCCTCAGTATGATAGGGATATCAACAATAACCTTGACCAGAACCCTAATTGGTAATAGAAGATGAAAAAGATATTTACTTTCATCGCAGCCGCGCTCGCTCTTGCGACCGGTTGTCAGAGATATGAACTCAACACAGAGTTCAGCCTTCCTGACGAGCTCGTATCACCTTCAGAGGTAACCCTCGACGTTACCTCATCCAACACTGTTGTCCTCTCTTGGAACGGTGGTGGCGCAGCTGATGGCGGACTCGTGCTCTACAACGTCCTCTTCGACAAGGTGGGCGGTGACTTTTCCGACCCTATCGCCGTGCTCCCTAGCGACCTCGGCGCAAGGAGTACCCTTACCCTCTCACACGCACAGCTCAACACCTTTGCACGCAAGGCAGGTGTGAAACCAAATGAGAAGGGCAGCTTCATCTGGACCGTTTCAGGTTCAAAGGGTGGTAATGTAAAGGTATCCGACAAGGTCGGCACTCTCTCAGTCGTTCGTGGCGAGGGCATCGACAATATCCCGGAGAAACTCTTCATCGGCGGTGCTGCTGCCAAGGAGGCAGGCCAGGAATTCCGTTGTGTAGAGGAAGGTCTCTTCGTGATCTTCACCGAGGTTGTCGAAGGCAATGCAACTCTCTCTTCACAGAAGAATGGCTCTGCTGAGTTCTTTGTGAACGCAGAAGGCAAGCTCGCCGAGGGTGACGGCTCTATCGCTATCCCTGCAGTCGAGACCGGTCTCGCACGTATCACCATCAACTTCAACACTCTTTCTACCAAGGTTGAGTCCATCGGTAAGGAAGTACGTCTCATCTGGGGTGCAAACTACTACGACGTAGCAGTTCTCGAGTACACCGGCAACGGTAACTTCCAGGGTGACGGCGATGTTATGCTTCTCGGCCCAGGCCGTGACGGTACCCCTGACTGGTGCTCATGGACCGAGGAACGTTACTACTTCATCGCAAAGGTTAACGGCGAGGATATGTGCTGGGGTCACTCATTCGATGATCAGCCAGGCAACGCATGGACTCCAGACGGTACCGATAAGTACTGGGAAGTGGCTGAGCACAGCTGGGAGCAGTGGAACTGGCTCTGGAAGATGGATCACGCAATGGACCTCAAGCATGGCGTATTCACCATGGAGACCAACCATGACAACCGCTGGATCCACTCTTATGTAGGTGGTGAGATCAAGTACGACCAGCCATCTGCAGCTCCTGAGGCTCTTACCATGGGCGGTTCTGCAGCTGAGGCTGACGGACAGGCTCTCCGCAAGGAAGGCAACAAGTTCGTCATCTACAACAAGCTCAAGGAAGGTGAGCTCACCCTCGTGGACGGCAACGGTACCAAGTACTTCGCTGACGCTGACGGCAAGCTCTTCATCGGCAACCGCAAGACTGCAGTAGCTGCATCCGAGGGCGTTACCCGCGTAACCGTTGACTTCGACGCAAAGACCGTTACATATGACGCTATCGGCGCAAATGTTTGGGTTGAGAATGCATGGGATCACATCGTGATGGCAACTCTCGACTACCAGGGTCTCGGCAAGTGGGCTGGTGAAGGCCAGATCAAGTTCGCTGCAAGCGGCGACGAGCGCTACTCACTCCGCACCACCGTTAACGGCACCAACATGCGTTGGGGTTCCAACAAGGGTAACGACGGCAAGCTCCCTGAGACTGATGAGGAGTGGTGGCTGTACGAATCTGAGTGGGAAGGCCACCAGTGGGACAACCTCTACAAGTTCAACAAGGACGACCAGGACAAGAACGCTACCTTCATCGTCGATGGTAACAACCCTGTACACATGACTCACTCTGTTATCGTGGCATCCGGTGATCCTGTAGCTCCTTCAGTTGCTCCTGCAGACCTGTCACTCTCAGGTTCAGGTGCAGAGGTCGACGGTCAGGCATTCCGCAAGGTGAGCGATGGTGTCTTCACCGTATTCGCACGCCTCAAGGACGGCGAGCTCTGCTTCAAGAGCGGCAGCAAGAACTACTTCAATGATGCAGCCAAGGGCCTCCTCGAAGGTGAGGGCACAGGCGTTTCCGTTGCTTCAGCTGCCGGCCATGTAAGCCGCGTGACTGTCGATTTCGTCAACTGCACTGTGAAGGTTGAGTCTGTCAACGAGTACGCACATCTCAAGTATGCTGCTGACTATCGCGACCTTGCTCATCTCCAGTATGTAGGCAATGGTGTCTTCAAGGCTGAGAACTTCAAGGTTGATTTCATCGACCCATCCAAGCCTGACACCAATCCGCCTTCATGGCTCAGCTGGCTTGAGGAGCGCTACTATTACATCGTCGAGATCGATGGTGTGGAGAAGTGCTGGGGTATGCAGACAGGTGCTGTACACAATGACCTCAAGTACAACAACGATGAGAGCTTCTGGGGTATCGAGGAGTTCGCATGGAGCCAGTGGGATCACTGCTGGAAGTTCTCCGGTGATGTGAACGGTGCCAACATCGACGTTGAGATCAATACCAACGCTGACGGCAAGTGGATCCAGACCATTACCAAGAAATAATTCTTAACTTTAACTTCTGTCCCGGGGCAATCCGGTCCCGGGACAGATTTATATTTTACCGGACAGATAAAACTATGGCAATCAGATTCTTCAGATTTCTCGTACCTGCTCTCGCAGCAGTTTCAATGATGACAGCCTGTGACGGCAGCAAAGAGGAGTGGAAACCGGGTGATAACACCGGCGGTGGCGGCGACAAGCCTGTTGCAAAGACCGTATGGCACGAGAGGGCTGCTCAGACCTACGATGCAATCTGCACATTCTACGAGCATAGGAGCGGCACTACAGCCGGTCTCTTCAATGAGAACTATCCAAAGGGCTCGGGAGACGGACTCGTTTCTTTCCTCTGGCCTTATGACGGCATGGTTTCGGGATTTGCTGCCATGAACAAGCTTGGCTACGACGTAAAGTACATCGACAGGGTGGAACGTTTCCAGGCATATTACCGCAACTCCGGCGCCAAGGCAATAGGCGGCTACGGCTCGTCAACCGACGGCCAGAACGGAGGCGGAGACCGTTTCTACGACGATAATTCGATCATCGGAATCGAACTCGTGGAGGCATACAACCAGACCCATGACAGCAAGTATCTGGACCGCTGCGCCCAGATTGTACGCTTCCTCCAGGGAGGCTATGACTCTACCATGGGCAACGCTCTCTGGTGGTGTGAAAGCAACATCAACCAGAAGGGCAACGACAGCTCGAACAAGCCGGCATGTGCCAACGGCTATGCCACCTGGTTCCTTATGAGCTACTACGAGGTATGTCCTGAAACCGAAAAGGCAGGCGTACTTGATTTTGCCAAGAGCCTCTATTCATGGCTCTACAGCAACCTTCGCGATCCGGAGGACAACACCTACTGGAACAGCAAGGGTGCCGACGGCAACATAAACAGGACAAAATGGACCTACAACAGCGGCGCAATGATCGCTGCCGGCGTACGTCTCTACAAGGCCACAGGCGAAAAGAGCTATCTCGACCAGGCTCAGGCTACCGCCCTTGGCTCATATAATTATTTCGTAAAGAGCCGCAACGGCCTCGTGCTTGCGTATCCGACCAACGACCCTTGGTTCACCATCCAGCTCATCAAGGCATACATCGAACTTGAGCCTTATTACACCAACTGCAAGGGCTACATCGAGACCTTCATCTCCTTCGCTGATTATGCGTGGAAGAACGGCAGGAACTCAAACGGCCTCTTCTATGAGGACTGGACCGGCAAGAATGTCAATCCGGACCGCGACAAGCAGCTGCTCATGCAGGCTGCAGGACTTGAATCCCTCGCTGTAATTGCTCTCTACAAGGGAGAACATAAATAATGAGAAACTTCGCATCAATTGCGCTTGCAGCACTTCTGATTTCCTCCTGCGCACCCAAGGTTGCTCAGGAGGGAGTTTATGTACAGAAAGCCCGTGAATCCTTCCGGAATGTCTGGGATTGCTATCGCGTACCGGAACTCGGTCTTTTCTCCGAGTACTATCCGAGTTCGCACAAGCCGGACCTGGATTATTTCGACGATGGTACCCATCAGGCCCAGGAATGCAGTTTCCTCTGGCCTATGAGCGGCATCTTCTCTTCCACCGTGCTTATGGCAAAGGTGGATGAACAGACCTATCGTCCTTACCTCGATTCCATGGTTGTCGCCATGGAGAAATATTACGATACCACCCGTCTGCCATTCGCCTACCAGGCCTATCCGTCGCAGTTCGGCATAGTGGACCGTTACTACGATGACAACGGTCTCGTGGGTATCGACTACATCGACACCTATTCCGTAACAGGGAATCCAGCCCATCTGGAGAAGGCAAAGCAGATATTCTCCTTCATCATCAGCGGCTGGGACGACCGGTTCGAGGGCGGTGTGCCTTGGGTGGAAGGAAAGAAGGACCAGAAGCCTGCCTGCTCCAACGGCAAGGCACTCGTGCTTGCTTCAAAACTTTATGAAGCGACCGGTGACGAATACTATCTGGAAAACACCAGACGCATCTACAACTGGATGTGGAAGTGGCTGCGTGACCCTCAGACCGACATCATCATGAACTCCTGGCTTACAGAAGGGGAGGGCAGGGCGCAGTTCGACCCATATACTTATAATACAGGTACCGTGGTGCAGGGTGCGGTTGCACTCTACCGCTTTACGGGAGAACAGGAATACCTCGACCAGGCCGTGCAGCTCTGCGAAGGCTCCTCGAAGTTCTTCTTCCATTACACCGACGACGGCATTCCTTATACCTACAACATCCCATGGTTCGACGTGGTGCTCTTCAGGGGCTACCAGGCGGTCTGGGAAGTTACCGGTGACAGAACTTATGCCGACATCTTCATCAAGTCCCTGGACAACGCCTGGGAGAAGTCCCGTGATGCAAACGGACTTGTGGCGAAGGACTGGACCGGCAGAAAAGACATGACCAAGAAGCCTAAGTGGCTGCTCGATTCGTCATGCATCCCTGAATTCATGATCAGGACTGCAATCATTAACGGAGAAATATCAATAAAATAATAACACATGAAGAAACTTTTTGCAATTGCTTTGGGTGCATTCGCCCTCTTCTCCTGCTGTCAGCAGAACGAGGAGCTTCTGGGCTATGTGAACCCTAACATCGGCACCGTACACAGCCGCTGGTTCGTGTACACTCCTGCTTCCATGCCTTTCGGTATGGCAAAGATCGGTGCTTCCACAAACGGTACCTATGGCAACGACCAGGGCTGGGAGGCAGTCGGATATGAGGATATCCACACTTCAATCGACGGTTTCCCTTGCTTCCACGAGTTCCAGGTGGGCGGTCTCTCCCTCATGCCTGTAAACGGCGAGGTGAAGACTACTCCTGCACGTCTCGAGGATCCGGAGAACGGCTGGCGTTCCAATTTCGACAAGGCTGACGAGACTGCACAGCCTGGCTACTATTCAGTGCTCCTGAAGGATTACGGCATCAAGGCCGAGCTTACCGCAACCGAGCGTGTAGGTTTCCAGAAGTACACTTTCCCTGCATCCGAGTCTTCCCACATCATCTTCAACGTGGGCAACAAGCAGGGTGAGAGCGGCAATGTCCGCGACGCCTATGCAGAGTGCAACGGCAATGTCGTGAGCGGTTATGTGATCACCGAACCGGAGTATGTGAAGAAGTATCAGACCGGCTCTTCTGTAGCCATGTACTTCTACGCCGAGCTCAGCAAGGCACCTCAGTCCGTTCAGGGCTGCCAGTACTACGGCACCGCTCTCCAGGAGGGCAACAGCATTTCCGGCCCTGGCGCAATCCTCGTGCTCGATTATGCAACAAAGGAGAACGAGCAGATCGAGGTTAAGCTTGGTCTTTCCTACACTTCTGTCGAGAATGCCAAGCTCAACTATATGGCCGAGGCGAAGGGACTTTCTTTCGACAAGGCTCTCAAGCAGGCTCGTGGAGCTTGGGCGGACTACCTCGGCCGCATCGAGGTCAAGGGTGGCAGCGAGGAGAGCAGAATCAAGTTCTACACCGGTCTCTACCACTGTCTTCTCGGCCGCGGCCTTGCAAGCGACGTGAACGGTGCATATCCAAAGAACGATGGCACCGTGGGTCAGATCGAACTCGGCGCAGACGGCAAGCCTAAGCACAACCACTACAATACCGACGCAATCTGGGGCGGCTACTGGAACCTCACTCCGCTCTGGGCTCTTGCATATCCGGAGTACTACAATGACTGGTGTGCAAGCCAGCTCCTCGTCTACAAGGATGCAGGCTGGCTCGGCGATGGTATCGCTTGCAGCAAGTATGTGTCAGGTGTTGGTACCAATATGGTCAGCATCGCTCTCGCAGGCGCCTACAACAGCGGTATCCGTGACTTCGACATCGAGGCTGCCTATGCTGCTTCACGCAAGGACAACCTCGAGTGGGAAGGCCGTATCGAAGGTGCCGGCAAGATGGACGTGAACCAGTTCGTGGAGAAGGGCTATGTCCCTTATGTAACCGATCCGGGCTTCGTGGCACACGCAGGTGGCGCTACCTTCTCTATCTCCCATACTCTCGAGTACAGCTTCAGCTCCTATGCTACTGCACAGATGGCAAAACAGCTCGGTCACCAGGAGGATTACGAGCAGCTGATGGATCTTTCCAACGGCTGGGCAAAGGTCTTCGACGACGACCTCAAGCTCGTGCGCCCTCGTACCACCGATGGCAACTGGATTGACAACTTCGATCCATACGAGTCATGGAGAGGCTTCCAGGAGGGTAATGCCATGCAGTACACCTTCTTCGTGCCTCAGAATCCGGACTCTCTCGTGAACAGGATGGGTAATGCAGAGTTCAACGACCGTCTCGACGGAATCTTCACCGAGGCCCGTGAGCTCATCTTCGGCGGCGGAAAGACCACTTACGCATTCTCCGGACTCCGCAGCCCTTACAACCATGGCAACCAGCCAAGCCTCCACATTCCTTGGCTCTTCAACTTCTCCGGCAAGCCTTATCTCACCCAGAAGTGGACCCGCCTCATCTGCGACGAGTTCTATGGCACCGACGGCACCCACGGCTATGGCTACGGCCAGGACGAGGATCAGGGCCAGCTCGGTTCATGGTATGTGCTTGCAGCTATGGGGCTTTTCGACGTTCAGGGCGGTGCATGCAGCGAGCCTACCTATCAGCTCGGCAGCCCTCAGTTCGATGAGATCACTGTGAAACTCAGCAAGATGAATGCTAGCGGCAAGACCTTCAAGATCAAGACCGTGGGCAACTCAGCTGACGCTCTCTATGTCCAGAGTGCTACTTTCAATGGTCAGCCTCTCGACCAGTGCTGGCTCTATCGCAGCGATGTTTACAAGGGTGGCGAACTCGTGCTCACCATGGGTACTGAGCCATCTGACGTATGGAATGGTTCAGTTCCGCCAGTATCAAAGTAAGTTATTTATGAAAAAGCTTATTTTTGCGGCTCTTGCCGCTATGACTTTCGGACTTGCTTCCTGCGGAGGCGGTTTTGAAAAATGGGAACCACCTACACCGGGACCGGGAACAGGCGGCGGTACCGAGATCATTCCAGCAGCAGAGAAGTGGGCAGCCCTGGCTGATTCCTGCACTCTTGTGCTGACTTCGAACTTCCTCGACGTTACCACCGGAACCTTCTGGGCTTCGGTGCGTAACGGCAGCAACGACAGCTACTATATCTACTGGCAGCAGGCACACGCTATGGATGTGCTGATCTACAGCTATATGCGTATCAAGGACAGCAATCCTATGCTTGCCAAGTCTTATGTCGGTTATTTCGACAATTTCGTTAAGAACTATGCCAACAATTACAACACTTCCCACAGGAGCGAGGGCAATTATGGCGGTTTCTTCAACGACTGGACCGATGATATGGCATGGCTTTGCCTGACTCTCATACATCTTTCCGAGGCTACCGGCAGCGACAGCTACGCCGATATAGCCAAGAATGTGTATGACAAGTACATCTGGACCCGCAGCACCAAGTGCGACAAAGGCGTATGCCTCCCATGGACCAACCACGACGAGGACAAGACCAATTTCAACGCCTGCACCAACTGCCCGTCCTGCCTTGTGGCTGCTCTGCTTTACCAGAGGTACAACGATGCGTCATACCTCACCCAGGCCAAGGATCTCTATGCCTTCAATGTGAAGAATATGCCTTCTGACGACGGTATGGTTGAAAATCCTCCTCTTACCTACACCCAGGGTACTTTCGGCGAGGCTGCACGTGTGCTTTACCACATCACCAAGGACAGGTCCTACATGGATATGGCAGCGAAGGTCATCCGCTATGCTTTCGAGAGCAACCGCTGCACCGGTAACGGTGTGCTCAGACATGAGGGCACCAATATGGACCAGGCCATCTTCAAGGCTGTCCTGATCCCTTATGCTGTGAACTATGTTCTGGATCCGGATGCGGATAAGACATCCGCTCTCCAGATCCGTGAAAAGCTGCTTTTCAATGCCAAGAGCCTTGACAAGCACCTCGACAGGACTTATTATCCGTCGATGTTTGCGAACTATTCATGGACCGAGACTGTAGAGCCTCGCGGAACCGTGAATATGGGCGCTCAGGCCAGCGGTGCCTCCCTCATGGAAGGTGTGGCCCGCATGATGGCAGCAGAGTAATAATTACTGAATATCTACACACGCACCCAGGCAGTGGCCTCGCTTCGCGAAGCATAGGGATATGCTCCGCTCGGCCATCTGCCTGGGTGCGGTGTTTATTTCCTGCCTGGGTGTCTGTTCACAATCCCATTGTAAAATGAAAATCACCTGCCATAAGGATGTGCCATATAGCGCACATACCGTACAATGAGATGGAAGGTGCGCCGAAATCGGGAGACCTTCCATCTCAAACTGCCTCACACTGCCGCCAAACGTAGATTACGGTGCCAGTTAAATATCATTTTTAGTCTCCAACGGCAACATCACTTTCGATCCGTTGCGAAGCTTTGAAATTAGGTACAATCTGCTTAACTTAGCATCGGAAGTCACAGGATACGATCCGGAAGACGGCTACTGGACTTCCAGATACATTGGCTCTTTGATATACGATGGAGACCCCAAATTTTCAAAGAAAACTATTGAATGGCTAAAGAAGTTTGGCTGGGGAAAAGAATGAATACACATATGGAAGACAGATATTTTACAGAAATGGTGCAATTTATCCGTGAGGAGATTTTGTACGATTATGAAACGTATGAGACGATTCCAGTAATTTCTCGTTATCGCACATTGGAGAAAGGACTAAAGGAATGTGACGGAATATCACGATCACGAATTCTTTTATCTTTAGCAATATTAATTTTGAATATTGCGAGGGAAATGTGTAATGATCGAAAGTTCTTTGCTATCAGTTTTAATGTTAATGATTTTTATGAAGAAGGCTTTATCTCTCCAAATATCGTAGTATCGGGTAATGCGGAGTACATTCGGTATTACATGAACACAAAATCGTTGGAAATAAAAGATAACAACCTCAATATGATTCTTGAACATATTATTGGAACAGCAGTTTTTTCTATTCATGGAAGTTTAGAGGAGGAAATAATTTTGATTCCCAAGATATTTATTAATCGAGACTGGTAAAGATTATTCTCTGTGCGATAGCCGCACCTCTGGCAGATGGCCGAGCGGAGCATATCCCTATGCTTCGCGAAGCGAGGCCGCTGCCTGGGTGCGGCGTAGATATAAGCAATTCCACTGTCTACCGTGCTCTATAAACAGCCGCGAAATAGCCGTTTTCGCTGCAGAAAGAATGGTCTTGGCCGCATACAGACGCGAATATCGCGATATCGCTGCAGAAACAGACATCCGAGTATAAAACAGACGCGAATCTTTCGAATTCGCGTCTGTAATTAGTTGCCAGCACTGCCAGTTTGCAGTGTAGATATTGTAGTACTCGATTACTTTGCAGTCTTGCGGCCTGCTACGAGAGAGCAGAACACGAGGTAGGCGAGGCAGACGGTAATCACGATGAGGGAACCGTTCTGATTGCCTACGAGCTGGGTGCAGATACCCATGAGAGGTGGGATTACAGCGCCGCCGCTGACACCTGTGATAAGGAAGCCGGAAATCTCGTTGGCCTTCTCCGGACGAGCCTTGAGGGAGAGGGAGAAGAGAACAGAGAACACGCTTGAGCAGAAGAAACCGATGCCGCCGAGGCCGATCATGATTGCCAGAGGGCTCTTGACAAAGAAGAGGATGGCGATGGAAAGAACTGCGAAGAGCATGTTCCACCTGAGGTATTTGATTTCGGAAACCCTCGCGAGGAGGAAGGAACCGAGGAATGCGCCTGCTGTACGGCAGAAGAAGTATACGCTTGAACCGAGGCCGGCCTTGTCGAGGTCGAAGCCTGCGCGCTCGATCAGGAGCTTCGGAGCAACCGTGTTTGTTCCTACATCCACACCTACGACGAAGAAAATACCGAGGAAGAAAAGCAGGATGGTAGGGTCCTTGAGCAGCGCGAAAGCTGAGAGGACAGAACCCTTCTGCTCCTTTTGCACAGGCTCTTCATCGATCTGGGTGAAGAAAAGGAGCAGCCATGCGAGCAGGGTGATGAGGGCGAAGACAGGGAAGAGGTACTCCCAGCTGCCGAAAACCTGGACAGCTCCGAGTGCAATGAACGGACCGCAGAGGGAAGATATGGCTTTGATAACCTGGCCTACGGTGAGGCTGCTGGTGAGTTTGTCACCCTTCACCACATTGGTGAGAAGCGGGTTCAGAGAAACCTGGAGAATGGTGTTGCCCACGCCCAGGAGTACGAAACCGATCATGCACGAAACGAAGTTGTACACGAAGAAAGGAACCAGCATTCCGATGAAGGTGATGATGTTGCTCACCTGCACCATAGTCTTTCTTCCGAAACGGTTCATCAGCAGGGCAGAAGGCAGGGAGAGGATGAGGAACCAGATGAAGACCATTGACGGAATGAAACCCGCCATGGCCTCGGAAAGATCGAAATCGGCCTTGATGTGGCTTGTTGCGATTCCGACAACATCGCAGAATCCCATCACGAAGAAGGTGAAGAGTACTGGGATGAAGTTGGTTTTTACGAAGATTTTTTTCATGGTTTATGTGTTATTTGTTCAAACATACCTATATTTGTGCAAATATAAACTTTTAACACTAATATTCAACCTGATATGAGAAAAATCTTTGCCCTGACTGCCTTGGCCATGGCTTTTGCGCTCGGGTCCTGCACAACTCAGAATTATATGACTGCAGACGGAGTAGCTGTGTTCGTTCCAGAAGGCTTCGATGCTGCGCAGCATCTTCCATCTCCGATTTTCCTCGAGGAACTCGGTCGTCATGGCCGCGTTTCGTCCAAGTGGGAACTGGTACCTCAGTTCAGCAGCGAAGACGGAAAGTCAGTTGTCCGCATCGATGTGGCGGATGCCGATCTATACGGTACCGGCGAGGTCTGGGGACCGCTCAGACGCAATGGAGACAGAAACATTTTCTGGAACCGCGATAACGGAGCCTATTCCGCACATGAGGGCAAGGAACTTTACCAGACCCATCCATGGGTTCTCGGTCTTCGGCAAGATGGAACTTCTTTCGGTATCATCTTCGATAACACCTGGCGTTCAGAGCTTCAGTGTGATTCGACAATCACCTATATGAGCGACGGTCCGGTTTTCCGTGTGGTTGTGATTGAAAAAGAGAATCCGGCTGAGGTGCTCAAGACTCTCGGAAAGCTTTCAGGCACCATGGAGATGCCGCCGCTCTGGTCCCTCGGCTACCAGCAGTGCCGCTTCTCCTACTACCCAGACACCCGTGTGAAGGAGGTTGCTGACGAGTTCCGCAACAGGAACATTCCATGCGATGTGATCTGGATGGATATCCACTATATGGACGGATATCGCATCTTCACCTTCGATCCGGAGCGTTTCCCCGATCCAAAGGGATTGAACGACTACCTGCATGAGAGGAATTTCAAGTCGGTATATATGATCGACCCGGGTGCGAAGGTGGATTCCACCTACTGGATCGACAGGGAAGGACTCGAGCATGACTATTTCGTACACGATGCAGAAGGCAAGCCTTTCGAGGGCGGAATGTGGCCGGGCTGGACACACTGGCCAGACTTCTCAATGCCTGAGGTACGCGAGTGGTGGGCCGGTCTCTACAAAGATTTCATGGCTCAGGGAGTAGACGGAATATGGAACGATGTTAACGAACCTGCTGTCTTCGGCGGTGGCGAGGAGATGACCATGCCGGACGACAATATCCACCGCGGTGGCGACGGGCGTACTGCAGGTAACCATGTGCGTTATCACAATGTATTCGGCTACGATATGGTGCGTGCCTCCCGTGCCGGCATCCTTGCGGCAAACCCGGACAAGAGGCCTTTCATCCTTTCCCGTTCGAATTTCCTCGGTGGACAGCGTTATGCCGCCACCTGGACCGGTGATAATTTCTCCTCTGAAGAGCAGATGAAGGGGGCTGTGGCAATGACCCTCAACATGGGGCTCTCCGGACAGGCTTTCAACGGCCCCGATGTGGGAGGTTTCCTGGGCAACTGCACACCGGAACTGCTGGCTCAGTGGACTGCGATGGGCGTTTACTTCCCATTCCTGCGCAACCATTCCTGCGATGGCACGGTCAACCAGGAACCATGGGCTTTCGGCCCTGAGACCGAAGCAGTCTGCCGTACCGCCATCAACCGCAGGTATATGCTCCTTCCTTATATATATACACTCTTCCGTGAAGCTTCAGTCACAGGTCTGCCGGTAATGCGTCCTGCATTCTGGGCCGATACAAGGGATCTGAGCCTCCGTGCGGAGCAGGATGTCTACCTGCTCGGAAATGATCTGCTCGTCGTGCCTCGCTATGCTGAGACTTATGCCTCGATGCCTCAGGGCGACTGGCAGCCAGTTACACTTGAGGATGGCGACGACGGATACCAGGCGAAACTTTATGTCCGTGACGGCGCCATCGTGCCTGTCGGCAAGGTGTTCCAGAATACTGTTGAGTACAACAGCGACGAACTGACACTGCTTGTGAACCTCGACGAAAATGGCAAGGCAAGCGGCAGCCTTTACGAGGATGCCGGCGACGGCTTTGGTTACAAGGACGGAGAGTATGCGGAGTACAGCTTTACCGCAGAGATGGTCGACAGAGAAGTCATCGTCAAGACAGAACAGATTGGCGGAAATATGAATTTTGCAGAAAAGAAGCTGGTCGTTAAGGTACTGTAGGCTTTCTTTTTCGCGGAAATTTTACTAT